>CAYQOQ010000029.1:0-36855 GCA_964419175.1 uncultured Occallatibacter sp.
ACTCCCACCCATCGGACAAAAACAGAGACGTCCGATGGATGGGGCACAGTTTCATTCCCCGCGGGTCGGTGAAGCCGGTGGGAGACTAAAAAGAAACCGATTGGCAGTGTATTGGACAATCCGAGTAAAGCGGATTAGGCGAAGGCAGCAAGTTAGCCTCCGCTGCGCGGAGATGGCAAGTTAGCAAGTTGGCGTGGAAGCTTGACGGCGAGGTTTCATCCCTTCGCGGGTCGGCTTCGCTGGTGGACGACTGTTACAAAGGCCGCCACGCACGGTGTATGATCCGGTGCAGCCAGGCCCTTTTGAGGGGCCAGCAATCGAAAAGCCTCAAGCTCTGCCGGAGGATATTTACTGCATAGGTGTATTCGATGTACTCCGCTCAAGTTCTCGATCATTTCGAGCATCCGCGTAACGCTGGAGTTGTCGCCGCTCCTGATGCGGCTGTGCAGATTGAGAATCCGGCTTGCGGCGATGTGCTGAAGTTGACGCTCAAGCTTTCTGGCGATCGGATTGGAGAAATTCGCTTCCTCGCAAAGGGTTGCGTTTGCTCGATGGCTTGTGGTTCGGCGCTCACGGAGTTGGTTCAGGGCAAGACGATCGAACAGGCAAGGGGACTGGAGAGAGACGAGTTGATTCGAGCAGTGGGCGGATTGCCTCCTGCCTCAGTACATGCCAGCCACCTGGCGATGGATGCTCTCTCTGCGGCACTCGGGCAGCTTAACGGCAAGGTTTAGCGCGGCTTCAAGCCTGCCGCAGACAATAGCGCCGCATATTCTTCCGGCGTATTTACATCCACACTCACGAGGGAATCAAGGACGGGCACAGACTCGATCATCTGCGCATTTGCCCGCTTGATCTCTCTTGCGTTGCTGGTGACAGGAGCCTCCAGAAACGCATCGATGAGTGCGCGGCCCGCTAACAGCGGATGTCCACGCCTGCCGTTATTCTCAGGCGCCACACCCCATTTGCCGCGTGCGAGCGCCTGGTCAAACGATATGCAAAGTTTGTTGAGACTTGCCGCGCTCAAGGGAGGACAGTCGACCAGCGTAATCATCGCCGCATTCCAGCCGCGCGCTAGAGCTTCATGCAAGCCGACTTGCAGGGAGCTGAACTGTCCGCGGTCGGGGTCTGGATTTCGAATCATCGACGCGCCGTTTGCGGCAATGACCGGAGCGATATTTTCGGCATTCTTTCCGGCGACCACGACGATTGCTTCTGTATAAGGCTTCAGAGAGGCGATAGATGCAGAGAGGAGCGTCGCGCCAGTTGACTCAGCGGAACCGGGCGTAACAGTGGGCCAGGGCAGCAGAGCTTTGTCACTTCCCATGCGGCTGGATGCACCCGCCGCGAGAATCACGCCACACACGCTGCGCTTGCTGTCCATGAGGCAACGATAGCAGAATCAGGGCGGCGAGCTAGCTCAGCTTTTCAGCTCCACTACAACTGCTCTGGTGATCGGCCGTGGCGTCGGCGCTGAGAGCATCCATAGCACCGGCCTTGTACTTGTGGAACCAGCTCATGTGTGGCAAGGAGCGCTCCGCATTGCGGCGGATACCGATAAGTTCGGCTACGATGGCGATGGCAATTTCCTCTGGGGTAATTGCGCCAATATCCAAACCTACAGGGGAATGCACCCGTTCGAATAGCTCGGGCTTCAGGCCTTCTTTCGTCAACTCGCGAAATACGGTGATGGCCTTTCTTTTGGAACCGACCATCCCGATATACTTTGCCGGAGTTTGTACCGCCCAGCGCAGTACGCGCATGTCGTCGCGGTGTCCACGCGTGACTATGACGATGTAAGCGGACTCATTCGGAGTGATGCCGGACAATGCCTGGTCGAAATCCTGGGCGATCACCTCTCTGACTTCGGGGAACCGGTCACGGTTGGCGTATGCGTCGCGATCATCGGCCACGATCACGTCGAATCCGGCGCGCCCTGCGGCCTTGGAGAGTTCGTATCCCACATGGCCTGCGCCGAAGATGTAAAGCAATGGCGTCGGCAAGATCGGTTCGACAAAAATGTCCAAGGTGCCTCCGCAAACCAGGCCGGTGTCGTACTTAGGATCCTGGTTCAAATCGAACGTGAGCGTCCGCGGTTGTTCGCTCTCGATCACTTCCCGCGCGGCCTGCCAAACCTCGGCTTCAACGCAGCCGCCGCCGATGGTGCCAGCGATTGTGCCGTCGTCGCGCACCAGCATTTTCGCGCTTTTGAAGGAAGGGATGGATCCACGCACGTTGATGATCGTGGCTACGGCTCCTTTGTGGCCAGCTTGCTGCAACTTCACGATCTCTTCGTAGATGCTCATTGATCTCGATTATTGGATTCGCGGCATGGTAAGTCAAACAACGGCACTGTTGTCGCCACCTCGTCCGCGATCACGAAAACAGGAGATCGAAACAGCTCTGGTTCAGTCCAAGGAGGTTAGAGCAGATTAAGGACAGGTATAGAGGAATCAGGGTTCCTTCCGCAGCCTGCATGGGCCCGCAAAAATTTATTTAGCGCGACAACTAATCCTTTAGTTGAGCGTCTATAGATTGTATGGAAGATTTATCAAAGTGAATTTCCATTGGAATCAATGAGTTAAATATGCCGCCAAAGAAATCCAATACGCTGACTGAGGCCGAGCTAAGGCTGATGAAGATTCTGTGGCGCCGTGGAGAGTCGGCGGTGAACGACCTGGTCGCCGCCATGCCGGACGGCGAAACCCTGGCTTACAACTCGGTGCTGACCACCATACGGATTCTTGAACAGAAGGGCTACGTGGAGCATCGGCAGGAGGGCCGCGCGTTTGTCTATCGACCCTGTGTTGCCGAACAGGAAGCCAGCCGCTCGGAAGTCCGACACCTCATGGGCCGCTTTTTTGGCAACTCACGCGAGCGGCTGCTGCTTTCGCTGCTGGGCGACGAAGAGATTTCGCCTGCGGAGTTACAACGGCTGAAAGATGCAATCAGCAACGCGGCTCCCGATGCCGAGGAAGAGGTGTAGCGGATGGAACTGACTGTCTACATTTCAGCTCTGATTCATGCATCGATGGTAGCCGTGCAAGGTGTAGTGCCTGGTGGTGGAGATGCGCTGTATGCCGCCTGCCGTGCATTCTCTCAGCAGGCTGCGGCCATTGCCGTGACCGCCGTCTGGCAAGGCGCGACTGTTGCATGCGGACTGGCAATCTGCCTTCATCTCGCGCCGCGCACCTCAGCGGAACACCGCTTTACCGTCTGGGCGGCAGCCTTCGCAACGATCGTCAGTCTGCCCCTGCTTGCACTCATTTCAGGTTTTCAGGGCACGATGGTTGCTAACGCTTCCGACCCAGCATCAATGGCCGCGCCAAGGCCGTCGTTGAGCATCGACGCTCGCTGGGGTCTGTTGATCACCGCGCTTTGGGCGGTTGCCGCGCTCTTCCGCGCCGGTGATCTGGCACTTCATTCGTTCCGTCTTCGCAAGCTGTGGAAGGATGCGATCCCGGTTGAAGTGGATGGCGGTGTTGATTGGTTGCCGACTCCGGCAGCTTCCGCCTGGCGCCGCGGGTCCGTACAAGTCTGCACCACAACAACTCAGCAACGCCCGAGCGTGATTGGTTTCTTCAAGCCGCGGATCCTTATTCCGGATTGGCTTTTTGCCCGCCTCACTCGGGGCGAGCTCGAGCAGATCGTGCTTCACGAGGCCGAACATCTGCGCAGGCGCGACGACTGGACGAATCTCTTTCAGAAACTCTGCCTGGTTCTGTTTCCTCTCAATCCCGCCCTGGTGTGGATTGAACGCCGTCTTTGCCGCGAGCGCGAGATGGCTTGCGACGAGGGTGTCATCCGAATCACGCGTGCACCGCGCGCCTATGCCGCCTGTCTTGCCAGTCTTGCCGAGCGCGGCATCGAGCGCAGAGTTGAGGCTCTTTCGCTAGGAGCCTGGCAGCACCGCCCCGAGCTTGTTCACCGCGTTCACAGCATTCTGCGCAGCAAGCGCACGTTGGGGCCCTTGGGCGCTCATGCCTTGTTGGGCGCGTTTGGTTGCGGACTGCTTTTCGGCTCGATCGAACTGGCGCGCTGCCCGCAGTTGATTGCGTTTGTTCCTACGCGAGATCAGGATCGGAATGGGTATGCGGCCGATGCAACTGCGCCGGTTGTTCCGCAGGTTGAGCCAGTGCAACTCAGCAAGGCCGCTTACGGACCGGTTCGGAGAGCTGGCGCTGGTCAAGCTCTAACTGGAATTAAGGCGACGAAGACTGAGGCTGTTCCGTCTGCCGATCCCGATTCCGAATTGGCTGATGAGCGAGACTCCATTCAACATACCGCGGTGAAGCAAGACGCTGCGCTGGTCCGTGAGGCGTCTAACAGATCGAACTCTCGCTTACCGCAACCGGTACTGCTCAAAGCAGAAGTGCCCAACTCAAATCCGGCTTCAGCTCAGGAACAGCAGTGGATTGTCCTCACTGGTTGGGAACAAATCCAAGCCTCGAGCCAAGACGCGGGCGTGACGGCGGACTATGAGACTGGCGCTATCGCGAGCACGAGAAGCGATGCACAAAACAAAGATGCGAAGAGCGCCCAGCCAGGCCCGCAACAGGCGAGTCATATCACAATCACACGATTGATTCTGAGGATCTATCCAGCAAGTTCCATCTCCGCGCAGGCTGCTACCGCATCAACGCGTGGCGGCTGGATCGTGTTCCAACTTTAACCAACAAAATCAACCCCCTGGAGAGGTAACCATGCCAGTTTCAACTAATTCATTAGTAGCAAAAGCAGAGAAGTTCGCAGCTCCCCTCGGCGCAACTGCCGTGCTTCTGTTCGGCTTGGCGTTCGCGGTCGATCACAACATTGCGCACGCAGCCGGCGGCGCCGCAATCGGAACTGCCGCACCAATGGACGACAGCAGCGTCTCGTCTCTGGTTGCGCTCGATAACGCGGTAGAGGCTGTTGCGGCGCGCGTCACTCCTGCTGTCGTCAATGTCTCCGTAACCTCGCGCGCTACTGCAGAGAACTCCGGAGACGACGACGGTCAGAACTTCGGCGGATCTCAAGGCGCGATTCCTCCGGAGTTCCAATGGTTTTTTGGCCCGCAAGGACATGGCCAGGGCCATGGTCAGCCGATGAAGCCGCCGGCGCAGGTCGCGCACGGCATAGGCAGCGGCATCATTGTCTCTCCTGACGGCTACATCGTCACCAACGACCACGTCGTCGAAGGGGCCACGCAAATTCGCGTGACGCTGAACGATCGGCGCGTGTTCCCTGCGAAGCTGGTGGGCGTAGACAAGCTGAACGATCTCGCTGTGATCCGCATCGACGCGAAAAACCTGACCAGTATTGCCTGGGGCGACTCGACGCGGCTGCACCCCGGCCAGACCGTGCTGGCCTTCGGCAGTCCTTTCGGCTACTTCCAGTTCTCCGTGACACGCGGCATTGTGAGCGCGCTCAATCGGCCCAATCCGTATTCTGACGATACACGCAAACCCGGCGACTTCATCCAGACCGATGCGGCGATCAATCCCGGCAACTCCGGTGGGCCGCTGGTCGATGCGCATGGCGAGTTGGTCGGCATCAACACCTTCATCATCTCGGGCAGCGGCTCTTTCGCTGGCGCCGGTTTCGCCATCCCCTCGCAGATCGTCAAGGCTTCGGTTGATGCCCTGATCAAAGAGGGCGCGGTCCATCACGGCTACCTGGGCATCAGCATGAACGATGTCACGCCCGACAATGCGAGCTTCTTCAACCTGCCTGACGCTACCGGCGCCATCATCAGCCAGGTCACGCCGGACTCACCCGCCGGGCGCGCCGGCCTGAAAGGCGGCGACGTGCTGCGCGAGCTGGACGGGAGAAAGATCGTCAATGGGAGCGCGCTGCAGGTTGCAGTCACAGAGATGTCTCCGGGCAACACGATTGCTCTTGGGATTCTCCGCGACGGCAAGCCGGAGACGATCAAGGTCACGGTCGGCGAATTCCACGGTGACACCGAAGTTGCGGAGAACTCGGGCTCAGGGCCGGCGAAGGGCGGAAGGCTTGGGCTTGCGGTGGCCAATCTGACGCCGGACCTGCGCCAGCAACTCAACATTCCGGAGCAAGTGAATGGCACGGCAATTCAGAGCGTCCGCCCTGCGAGTCCGGCCGACGATGCGGGCCTCGCGCCCGGCGATGTGATTCTTGAGGTCAACCGTCACGCCGTCCAAAGCCCCGATTCGTTTGCGAGCGAAGTTCACGCTGTTCCGGCGGGGAAGGACATTCTGCTTCTGGTTTGGTCGAGAGGCGGCGCAAGTTACCGCGTAGTCCATCCGGCACAGAACGCAGAGAGCGGCATGTAAGCAGGCCGCGACAACGGGCCGCCCGCTTGGGAAGGAAAGCGGGCGGTTTGAGGGCGATGAGGCTCACTTTTTGGGTATAAATCCCGCATAATCGGTCATGGGCGCTGGAGGTTTGTTATAACCGGGCCCCCGGCTCTGCCGGGGCGCGGCTGTAATTGGTGCCCCATCCTCGCCATTCTGAGCGAAGCCGAAGAACCTGCTTCTTGATATTTTGTGGCCAAGGTGGGGTAGTCAGGCTTGTTCCGCTTCGAGGAGTTGGCGCTTGCGGTCGATGCCCCACCGGTAGCCGGTGAGGGAGCCGCTTGCGCCGACGACTCGATGGCAGGGCACCAGGACGGAGACGCGGTTGAGCGCGCAGGCGCGGGCCACGGCGCGGGTTGCGTTGGGGTTGCCCAGAGCGGCGGCCAATTGGCTGTAGCTGCGCGTTTCCCCGCGCGGGATTTGACGCAACGCCTGCCAGACGCGGAGTTGAAAGGCCGTGCCGCGCAGATCGAGCAATTCCGTTGGGGGCTGGTTTTGGACGGGAGTTTTTCCGGCGCCAACAACGACCGCGATGGCTGCGTCCACCAACTTCGAGAGAGATGGATCGCGGTGCAGGCCAGCGAGCGGAAACTCGGCGCGCAGGCTGGCTTCGGCTTCGGCCGATGTGGCGGCGAGCGCGAGCCAGCAGAGGCCGCGGGCGGTTGCACCCACAACGATCCAGCCGAAGGGTGAGCGGGCGGTGGTGAAAGCGATGCGCTCGCCTTTTCCGCCTTTGGCAAAACGCGCGGGCGTCATGCCGAGTTGCGCGCCCTCGTAGGCGCGGCTCGATGAGCCGAAGCCTGCTTCATAGATTGCATTGGTCACGGTGTCTCCCTGCTTGAGCGCGGTGCGGAGCAAGCGGGCGCGGAGTGCGCGCTGGTAGGCGAGAGGGCTAACGCCCATCTCGCGTTTGAAGAGGCGCTGGACGGTGAAGGGGCTGAGGCCGGCGACGCGGCCGAGTTCTTCGAGGCGCACGGGGCGGTCGAGATTGGCTTCTATGTAGGTACGAATCTTGTCCAAAGGGATGGCCGGTGCGGCTGTGGGATGGCAGCGCTTGCAAGAGCGGAAACCCGCGGCCTGCGCCTCGGCGGCGGTGCGGAAGAAGCGTACGTTGGCACGGAGCGGGCGGCGGCTTGTGCAACCGGGGCGGCAGAAAACGCCGGTGGTTGAGACGGCGTAGAAAAACTCGGCGGCGGGGTCGCGGGCGAGGAGCTGACGCCAGGCGGCTTCGGGATCGATTGCCTCAGGGTTGCCTGTTCTGCTTGCGCGGGGCTTCTGTGCGGGTTGGAGCTTGCTGCTCATGGAAACCATGGTCGCCCATCGGACGGCTTGGGCGCTATCCGGTTCTTGCGCGCAATTCGGAATTCTCTGCTTGGCGCCTCGCCTGCTACGCATTCCCCTTGAGTACGGCGTCGGCGCGGAGGAGGTCTTCTTCTGTATCGACGCCGATGGTGTCGCGGGGGGCGGCGGCTACGTAGAGGGCGATGCCGTTTTCGAGCAGGCGGAGTTGCTCCAGGCGCTCGAGCTTTTCAAGAGGCGAGGGCGGCAGCGAGGCGAAGCGATCGAGAGCGGCTTTGCGGTAGGCGTAGATGCCGAGGTGCTTGCGGTAGCCGGTGAAGCCGGTGCGGTCGCGGTCGTAGGGGATGGTGGCGCGCGAAAAATAGAGGGCACGGCCGTCGAGGGCGGTGACGACTTTGACGGCGTTGGGATTCTGAAACTCTTCGGGCGGGCAGGGAACGGCCAAGGTGGAGACCTCGACATCGGGGCGTTCGAAGAGCGCGAGCAGCGGTGGAAAGAAATCGGGCGTCAGGGTGGGCTCGTCGCCCTGGATGTTGACGTAGATGTCGGCGTCGATGTGGCGGGCTACTTCGCGGACGCGGTCGGAACCGCTGGGGCATGTGGGCGAGGTCATGACTACGGGAATCGCGCGCTCGCGGCAGACGGCGGCTACTTCGTCGGAATCGGTGGCGACCACGACCGGGTCCATCAGGCCGCTGGACTGCGCGGCGCGCCAAACCCACTCCACCATGGGACGGCCGGCAATGGTCCGCAACACCTTGCGGCTCAGCCGGGTGGAACTCAGCCGCGCCGGAATGACCGCGGCAATACGAAACGTACTCATGCAGGCGAGTTTACAGGAGTGGGCGGGTGGAATTCAGCAGGGGCCACATAGAGTGGCTAAACAGGCAAGGAGATCCCCCTCCTCTGCCGGGGTGGCAGTAGAAGTTTTACATTTACGAGAGTCGTCCCAGAGGACTTTTTTGGGGGGGGGGAACCGGCAAAGATGAGATGGTTTGTGCGAGTTTTTTGCGCCGTCCCTCCGGGACTCCGGCTCGATCCTGGTGTGGACGTTTTCCCCACGCTGAAGCGCGGGGCTAACCAACACTGCGCCTCCGGCGCGGATTTCAGGCTGGCGTGAAGCACTACGCTTCCCTTGGTATTGTGCGCAGCTTGGCCCCTTTGTGGGGCCACAAACCGTAAAGCCTCCGGCTCTCTCAAGGAGCAAAATCCGTTTGCTCCTTCCCTTATTGTCCAGACCATCGGTCTGGTACCCCACTGCCGGAGGATACTTGTTCAGAGGTCCTTAGCTCAGGTTATCGCGCGTCGCGGACGCAGCGGAAGCCGATGCCTCCGGAGCGGTCGTAGCCGGGGGCCATGAGCAGCAGCTTGCTGTGTTCGTCGTTGCGATAGGCCTGGGGGAAGTACCACTTGGAGCCTTGCGGATTGTAGTACTCTCCGCCGCGGAGGATGGCGGCACGGGTGTGTTCGTCGGTGAACTCGTCGGTCCATTGCCAAACATTGCCAACCATGTCCATAACGCCGAAGGGGCTGGCACCCTGGGGATGTGCGTCGACGGGGTCGGGGCCGGTCATGGCGCGGCCTGTGACGGGTGCTGGGACGATGGCGGGCTGCCAGAAATTTCCCCAGGGATAGAGGCGGGTGTCGGCGCCCTCAGCGGCAAACTGCCACTCCCACTCGTGAGGCAGGCGCTTGCCGGCCCACTTGGCGTAGGCGCGGGCGTCTTCAAGGGAGACCCAGGTGACGGGGCGGTTATCCCAACCCTCGGGATAGATGCCATTCTTCCAGTCGCGGAGGAAGTTGATGGGGTCGGCGGGGGCGTAGCGGGTGGCGTCGAGGAAGCGATTGAACTCGGCGTTGGTGACGAGGAACTTGTCGATGAAGAAGGGGGCGACCTGCATCTGCCTCTCGTGGAAGCGGCGGGGGGAGTCTTCCCAGGGGTACTGCACATCAACGCCGGGATCGCCGCCGCCTTCGATTTCAGTTCCTTGCACTTTGAAGACGAAGTCGCCGCCGGGAATGCGGATCATGCCTGCGGGCGCTTCTGCGGCGGGGGCGGTTGGCGGGATTTCGACGAGGGTTTGTGGGAGGATGGTGTGCTGGTGCGAGAAGGAGGCGAGGGGCTTGGCGGTCATCGCGGCCATGCGCTGCATGAGGGACTTGATGGCGCCGGTGGGCTCGCCGGGGGTGGCGAGGATGGCGGCGTAGCCGTTGGCTTCGATGTCGAAGCTGAGGACTGCGGACTGGGTTTCGGTGTCAGGTTTGAGTGCTTCAGGTTTGAGTTCGAGGCCGTGGTAGAGGTCGAAGTAGCGCATGCCGGGGGCGAGGGGGACGGTCATCTGGCGGCCACCGATGGTGTAGCCGGTGCGGTTGACGATGGTCCAGACGGTTTGCTGGGCGAGGGGCCAGCGGCTGGCGTAGACGCCGTAGTTGTGCATGGGATAGAGCGGCTCCCACTGCGGGCTGACCAGGAAGGGCGCGACAGCGCGCTCGATGGCGGCGACGCGGCGCGTGGCTTCGGCGTCGCGGGGGGTGATGCCGTTCCATATGCCCCAGATGTTTTCCCAGCTCTCCCAGCCAATGCCGTTGAAGAAGGCGAATTGGAGGTCGTTGGTTTTGTCCCAGGCCCAGCGGTCGCTGATGTTGACCATGTGGCGGGTCTCAAGCCATTTGTACCGGTCGACCATGGGGACGAAGGGGAAACCGTATTGTCCCCAGGTCATGACGTTCCAACTGAGGGCTTCGTCGCTGGGGCTTTGCTCGGGTTGGAAGACGAGGGGGTGGCCGATGGCTTCAGCGGCGAGGGAGAAGCCGAGGGGGACGCCGTCCTGGGTGTCGCCGTTGACGCCGTCGGCGCCGATCTGCTTCATGAGGGCTGCAAGGGCTTGCGGCCAGGGCTGGTCGGGCGGGTGGGTGCCTTCGTCCCACATCATCATGGGGAAGAGGACGCGGACACCGCGGCGATGGAAGTCAGCAACCATTTGGCGGACGCCTTCGACGCCGCCGGGGAGAGACTCGACCATCTGGAGCTGGTTGCGGTCGTCGATCCCCATGTTGGGATAGGTGGCCCAGACGAGGACGGCGTCGATGCCGCCGTAGCGCCGGTCGAGATCGTCGAGGTAGCGGTCGACGGTGTAGCGGTTGGTGGAGGGGTCAAAGAAGTAGCGGTCGTGGACCATCAACTGCGGCTGGATGAAGCTGGACTGGGTCCACTGGAAGGCGGGGAGGTTGTAACGGGAGGGATCGTAGGCAACGCGGATGCGTCGCTCGGTGCGCCAATGATCGATGTCGCGGAGCCAGCGGTCGTGGACGTAGGGAGTGCAACCGGGCTGGAGAGCAAAGTCCGTGGCGTGAAAGAGGAGGTCGCATGCGGGCGGGGGAATCTGCTGTTCGTTGGGCGGGTAATGCGTGTCCTGGGCGGAGGATGCGAGGGCGAGGGCGGCAAGAAGGATTCCAAGGCTCAGAGTGCGATGCATTTGATGAGGGTCCCCTCTTTGGTGCGCCAGGTTTTTGAGCGCGTTTCGAGAATGGATCGGTAGATGTTTGTTGTAATCCCTCAGGGGCTAAAGCCCATGTTGCTCTTGCTGAATTAATGTACGGGCTGAAGCCCGTACCCTTCAAGGTGAAGCGTGGACTTCGCGGTGACTCGCTTCCCGGAGAATATTATCCGCGCTCGGCGAGGAAGGCATCGACTTCGGCGCGGGAGGGCATGGAGGCTTGCGCGCCGTGCCGGGTGACGGAGATGGCGGCGGCAGCCGAGGCAAAGCGGGCGGCGGTCCAGGGGTCGCGGCCTTCGAGGAGCGCCACGGCAAATGCGCCGTTGAAGCAGTCGCCGGCGGCGACGGTATCGACGGGCTGGACGGGGAAGGATTTGACCCACGCGGCCTTGCCCCGGACGGCTACGTAGGAGCCCTCTGCGCCACGCTTGAGGACTACGCCTTTGAGGCCTTTGTCCAATAGTTGCTGCGCGGCGTCTTCGGTGCGGGATTGATAACTGAGGTAGGCGGCGGCTTCGGTTTCGTTGGGAGTGAACCAGGTTATCTGGTGGAAGACGGCGTCGGGAAGCGGGGCGGCGGGAGCGGGGTCGAGGATGACGGGGACGCCGGCTGCCGCGCAGAGGGCGAGGGTGTAGGCGACGGTTTCAATGGGCAGCTCCAACTGGCAGAGGACCATGCCGGCGGAACGGATGAGGGCGGATTGGCGGTCGATGGCGGCGGGGTCCATTTTGCCGTTGGCTCCGGGGATGACGACGATGGAGTTTTCGCCGTTGTCGGCGATGAGGATGGGGGCTACGCCAGAGGGGCCGGGGATGCGGGCGACGGCTTCGGTGTGGACGCCGGAGTGGTTGAGATTGTCGAGGAGGGCCTGGCCGAAGACGTCGTCGCCGACTGCGCCGACCATGGCGACGGGGTAGCCGAGGCGTGCTGCGGCGACGGCCTGGTTGGCTCCCTTGCCGCCGGGGGTGGTGTCAAAGCCGGTGCCGATGACGGTTTGGCCGGGGACGGGGAGTTGGTGGGTGTGGGCGACCAGATCCATGTTGATGCTGCCTACGACGACGATGGGCTTGCGGGGGATGGTCATGATTTGGGCCTCAAGGTAACAGCGTAATTCGAAACTGGAACAAGTTCAGCGAGTCAGGCCCCGCTCAAGCGGGGTTAGCGAGTCAGCAAGTCAGCGGGGATCGGCGATAGACATAAGTACCGTGGTCTCTTGCAGAAGCTAAAAAGAAATAAAAATGCAAGTTCAACAAAATACGACGTCGTCACGGAGTTCTACGGACTCCCACCCATCGGACAAAAAGTCGCCGCGGCGACACGTCCGATGGATGGGGCACAGTTTCATCGATCGCGGGTCGGCGAAGCCGGTGGACGACTAATACAAAGGAGCCAGGGCGACGGCGCCGAGGCCCAACAGGAAAAAGATGAACATGAAGAACAAAAGGATTTTGGAGGAGCGGGGAGCGCCGGCGAACTCGCGCCAGATGAAGACGCCCCAGAGAGCCGAGATCATGGTGGCTCCCTGACCTATGGAGTAGGAGACGGCAGGGCCGATGGGTTTGCTGAGTTGCGCGACCGAGGCGACGAAGTTGGCGACACCACCGATGCACCAGATGGCTCCGCCGAAGAGGCCGGCAAGGTGCCAGCCGAGAGGAGCGCGCCAGTAGCCGGAGCCGTCGACGGGGGGCTTGCCGTCCAGCGGCTTGGCCATTAACAGCAGGTTGGCGGGAATGGTGGAGAGCAGGACGCCAAGGGCAAAGTAGAGGGCGATGGCGTAAGGGCCGGGGCCGGGATGGGTGGCATTACCGAGGCCGTGGGTTGTGATGGGATACCAGCCGCCCATGAGCAGTCCGCCAACGAGGCTGAGGACGATGCCGCGGGTGGTTGCTTCTTTAGCGTTGGATTCCCGTTTGCGGTAGGCGGCGGCGTCGAGGACGATGGCGACGGTGACGAGGGCTACTCCGGCAAAGAGAAGCAGGGGGTTGGCGGCGGGGCTGACGAGGTAGCTGGAGACTGCGCCCACAACCAGCGCGAGGCCGATGCCTACGGGGAAGGCTACGGCGAGGCCTGCTATATCGATGGCGGCGACGAGAAGCAGGTTGGCGATGTTGAAGACGATGCCTCCGGCGATGGCGAAGAGGATGGGGCCGAGAGGAGCCTGCGCTACGTCGGCGAAGAAGGTGGGTCCGGCGTGGCCGAGGGTTCCGGCGGTGAGGCCCCAGACGACGGCGGCAATGGTGAGGCCGAGGGCATAGTCCCAGTAGAAAAGCTGGAAGCGGAAACCGGGGCACAGCTTGAGCGTGTTGGCCCAGGAACCCCAGCAGACCATGCTGAGGATCATGAGGAAGAGTGCGGCTTGATAAGTTGCGGGAAGGAGCATGTTGCGGGCCTCGGTTGAGTGGATGTGCGCGAACTAGGAACCATAAGGCTTTTGGGGGTGGGGGCGCAAATGGGTGAGCAGCTTCAGGATCGAGATGTGTGAAATCAGGGGATGGTTTGCGAGGCGGAGTGCATGGTATCCCACCCTAGCCGCGGTGAGGCTGCGGTAAGGATGGGGCACCCGGTCGTATGCCGGGGCTTGAAGGGGGCGACACGGGGAGTTATTGCTTAGCGGCTTTAACGGCTTCGGTGAGGGCGGGGAGGAGTTCCATCAGGTCGCCGACGATGCCGTAATCGGCGACTTCAAAGATGGGGGCGGCGGGGTCGCGGTTGATGGCGACGATGCACTGGGAGGCCTTCATGCCGACGAGATGCTGGATGGCTCCGGAGATGCCGGCGGCGATGTAGAGCTTGGGCGCGACGGTTTGACCGGAGCTGCCGACCTGGCGCTCGATGGGGAGCCAGCCGGAGTCGCAGATGGGGCGGGAGGCGGCCAGCTCCGCGCCGAGGGCGGTGGCGAGTTCTTGAGCGAGAGGGAGATTGTCGGCGGAGCGGATGCCGCGGCCTACGCCGACGATTTTTTGCGCCGAGCCGAGATCGACGGTTTGGGCGGCGTCGCGGAAGGGGGCGCTGGGACGGGTGCGGATGGCTTCGGGCGCGATTACTGGAATGAAAGGATGGATGGTGGTTGTGCCGGCGGCAGGCGGGTCGGGGCGGAAGGCTCCGGCCTGGATGGAGAGGAAGCAGGGGCCGTCGCCTGGATGACGATAGGCGGCGTTTACTTTTCCCTGAAAGAGCTGGCGGGTGAACGACGGGCCGGCGTCGATGGATGCGATGTCGCCGATGAGCACTTGATTGAATCGTGCGGCGAGGCGCGGTACATAGTCGCGGACTTGGTAGGAGTGGGGGAAAAGGATGTAGGCGGGGTTGAGCTTGCGGATCAACTGCTCGAACGCGGGCACGTAGGCGTCGGAGGTGTAGGGGTCGAGGAGCGGGTGCTGCACGGCATAGGCGGCGGCGGGCGGCGGGCCGGAGGTTTCAGCGAGGGCCGGTGTATTTGTGTCGCCGACCACGGCGGTTTCGAGGGGAAGGCCGGTGAGGACAGCGAGCTGGCGGCCGGCGGCGAGGGCTTCGAATGAGAAACGATTGCGGCCGAGGCCGCGCTCTTCCTGAACGACAAGGATGCTGCTCATAGGACGTGGGCCTCCGTGCGGAGTTTTTCTACGAGGGCGGCTGCGGCTTGCTGGGGCGTGCCGGTGAGCATCTGCGTGGATTTCTTTTTTGCGGGCAGGGTTAGCTGTTCGAGGACTGCGACGGGGGGAGCGGCAGGGACGAGAGAGTCGGTGGTGAGTTGCTTGACTTCTTTCATCTTGGAGCGCTTGATGCCCATGAGAGTGGCGTAGCGGAGCTTGTTGCCGCCGGACTGGATGGTGAGGACGGCGGGGGTGGGGAGTTGGATGGTTTGGAACCAGCCTTCTTCGAGTTCGCGTTTGACTTCGATGCCTGAGTCGGTTTTTTCGACGTGGAGGATGAGGGTGGCGTGGGGCAGGCCGAGGAGTTCGGCGACAATGACGCCGGTTTGGCCTTGGCCGAGATCTTCCGACTGGAGGCCGGTGAGGAGGAGGTCGGGGGCTTCCTGCTTTGCGGCCTCGGCGAGGAGGCGGGCTACAGAGAGGGCGTCGCGGGAGGCGAGATCGTCGCAGAGGATGTGGATGGCGCGGTCGGCGCCCTTGGCGAGGGCTTCGCGGATAGTGGGGCCGACGTTTTCGGGGCCGGCCGAGAGGGCGATGACTTCGCCGCCGTGCTTCTCCTTGAGTTGCAGAGCTTCTTCGAGGGCGTAGGCGTCGGGCTCGTTGAGGGCGTATTGGAGGTCGGACTCGTCGATACCCTTGCCGGTGGCGTCGATGCGGACCGGAGAGTCGCGGTCGGGGACTTGTTTGATGGCTACGAGGATTTTCATAAGAGAGCCTTGGTACCCCGGTGATTTTACATCTGCTCACTGTGGGCGGGTGATTTGATTCAAATGCGGCGAGTTGGCCCCGCTGCGCGGGTTAGCGAGTTGGCAAGTTAGCGGGCGGCAGCGCGCGGGCGATTAGTTGGGCGATGTCTAGCAATTGCGGCGCGGGTTCGGCGGTGGAGGCGAGGGCGTCGCGGAACATGGAGTTGCAGAAGGGGCAGGCGGTGGCTATGGTTTCAGCGCCGGTGGAGGCTAACTCGGCGGCGCGGATCTGGCTGACGCGGATGCCGGTTTCTTCGCCGAGGAAAGAGAGGCCGCCGCCGGCTCCGCAACAGAAGCTGCGGTTGTGGTTGCGGGGGGCTTCGACTAGTTCGCCAGCGAGGGCGGCTACGGTGCGGGGTTCGTTGTAGACGTTGCGGTAGCGGCCCAGGTAGCAGGGGTCGTGGAAGACGATCTTCTCTTTCCCTGGTCCCAAAAGCGGGACCAGGGGCACCCGATCTTTATTGTTGGAATCAGATGAAGGGGACGACGCATGAGGCAAGCGGTTGGCGTGGCGGGCGAGGAATTCGCTGTGGTGTTCTACGGCGGGGGGCGTGCCGTATTCCTTCCAGTCTTCCTGGATGGTGCGGACACAGTGGGGGCAGATGGCTACGATTTTTTTGACTTTGTTTTGGGCGAGGGCTTCTAGGTTGGACTCGGCGAGTTGCTGGAAGAGAAGATCGTTGCCGAGACGGCGGACGGGGTCCCCGGTACATTTTTCCTTGCGGAGGACGCCGTAGCTGGTGCCGAGGTAATTCAGGATGCGGGCGAGGTCGGCGACGATCTCGCGGCCCTTGGGGTCGTAGCTGCCCATGCAGCCTAGCCAGAGGCAATACTCTTGCGTGCCGTCGAAGATCGGGAGATGCTCCCGCTCGATGAACTTGTCGCGCTCGGCAGGGTTGATGCCGAGGGCGTTGGAGCCGCGTTCGAGGGCGAGGAAAAGTTTGGAGCCGTGGTCGTCTTCCCAGGAGCCGGTGTTGACTGCGCCGCGGCGGAGGCCGACCAGAATCGGGAGGTGTTCGATGCCGACGGGGCACTGGAACTCGCAGGCGCCGCAGGTGGTGCACTGGAAGACGGCTTGCTGGGAGTTGTATTTGCCGAGAAGGGGTTGGTCGGAGGCAGGGCCGAGATCGTTCAAATAGGCGCGGACGCCAAGGATGATTTCTTTGGGGTTGAGGAGCTTGCCGGTCGAGGCGGCGGGGCAGTGTTCGGTGCAGCGGCCGCACTCGACGCAGGAGTAGGCCTGGAGGCTGACCAGTTGCGTGAGGTCTGCGCCGGCGACGAGGCCGAAGTCTTCATCGCCTGCGAGTGGAGGGATCTGGCTGAAGCTGCCGCGGGAGAGGAAGACGGTGAAGGGGCTGAGCAGCAGGTGAAGGTGCTTGGTGTGGGGAATGATGGGAAGGAAGATGAAGAGAGACAGGGTGTGAAGCCACCAGAGGACTCTTGTGGAGGGGCTGGAGGCGGCGGTGAAGAAGGCGGCCAGGTAGGTGGCCATGAGGGTGAAGATGAGCAGGGCGATGAAGCCGGATTCCCAGGAGAGCTTGGGGCCGAGCCACTTGGGTCGTAGGAAGAAGCGGCGGATGAAGAGGGCGGCGATGCCGGCGGCGCAGGCGAGGGCGAAGACGGCGGCGAACCAGAAATAGAGGCGGCCGATGGGGCCGGCGGGATCGAGAAAGGGGAATCCGAAGACGCTGGCGCAGTGGTTGAGCGTGACCACGACGAAGGCGCAGAAGGCCCAGAAGACGCAGGCGTGAGCGATGCCGGCGGCGGGGCGCTGGCGGATGACTTTGGATTGGAAGAGAACTTCCGAGACGAAGTCGCGGATGCGGTTGGCGAGGGGGAACAGGTGGAAGCTCGCGTCCTTTTTTGATTTGAGGATTTTGTCGAGGACGACGGCGAAGCGGCGCCAGAAGAGGTAGGCGGAGGTCAGGACCAAGGCCGCGAAGAGCAGCTTCTCGGCTAGGGAGAAGTGCTGGGGTTCAGCGAGGGTTGGGAGAAGAAAGGTCATGGTCGAACCCAATCACAATACACGAATGAGTTGGGAGGCGTCGTGGTGGCTTGTAACAATCCCAGGTCCCAGAATCGGGACCTGGGACACCCGCAGTGTTCATACCGCAGTTGCTTTAGCAACGAACGATCTTCGGCGAGTGGATGCCCTTGGTGGCGTTTCTTGTGTCGATGACTAATTGGGACTGTTCGACGATGGCGCGGTAGTTGTAGCTTGTGTGGTCGGTGACGATGAGGACGGCGTCGTACTGGGCGAGGTTGTCGAGGGGGGTGGAGGACATGTTGAGGTCGTAGTGGCGGCCGTGGCCTACGGTGGGGAAGAAGGGGTCGTTGTAGGAGACGAGTGCGCCCTTGTTGCGGAGCAGTTCGATGATGGTGAGGGAGGGCGACTCGCGGAGGTCGTCGATGTCGCGCTTGTAGGCGAGGCCCAGGACGAGAATCTTCGAACCCCTGATGGCTTTGGAGCGGTCGTTGAGGGCTTCGCCAATTTGCTCGATGACGAAGTAGGGCATGTCGGTGTTGACGGCGCCGGCCAACTCGATGAAGCGGGTGCGGAAGTCGAACTCCTTGGCTTTCCAGGAGAGATAGAAGGGATCGATGGGGATGCAGTGGCCGCCGAGGCCGGGGCCGGGATAGAAGGCCTGGAAGCCGAAGGGTTTGGTTTTGGCGGCATCGATGACTTCGTGGATGTCGATGCCCATCCTCATGCAGAGCTGCTTTAGCTCGTTGACCAGGGCGATGTTGACGCAGCGGTAGATATTCTCAAGCAGCTTGGTCATCTCGGCTGCCGAGGGCGTGCTGACCTGGACGACGCGGCGAAAGATGGCGCCGTAGAGGGCGGAGGCCAGTTCGGCCGCATCGGGGCCACAGCCTCCGACGACCTTGGGAATGTCGTGGCGTGCGACGGTGTCGTTGCCGGGATCCTCACGCTCCGGGGAGAAGACGACATGGACGCCGGGCTGGCCGAGGGTACGGGCGACTTTGATGCCGCGGGGGTTGCCGGCTTCGAGCATGGGGGCTACGATTTCTTCCGTAGTGCCGGGGTAGGTGGTGCTCTCGAGGACGATCAACTGGTCCTGGTGAATGTGGGGGGCAATGGAGGTGACGGTGCCGGTGACGTAGCTCAAGTCCGGCTCGTGGTGCTCGTTGAGCGGGGTGGGGACGCAGATGATGACGGCGTCCATGAGGGCGATTTCAGAGTAGTCGGCGGTGGCGCGGAAGCCGAATTTTTGCGCCTGCTGAATGTCGGCGGGGAGAATGCGGACGATGTAGGAACCGCCGGCGTTGAGGGTGGCGACTTTGTCTGGAGCGATGTCGAAGCCTGTGACCTGGAAGCGTTCGCCGCTGAACAGCAGAGCGAGGGGCAAACCAACGTAGCCCATGCCGACGATGCCGATGCGGGCTTGACGGGTTTCAATCTTCTGCTTCAGTTCGACTAAACGGTCAACACTTGCAGTCGTCATGGTGACGATTGTAATGGAGGATGCGGTAGGAGCGGCCTGCAACTATCGAGGGGGCAATAGTATTCTTAAGCAGAGCGGTGTTTTGATCGAGCCGCATAATCAGGTCTCTGACTGCATAATTTCGTACTTTGAGTTCATGCGATTCCGCAGTTGATCCAACAACAAGCGGTCAGAGTTCTAGCTGGAGTGAGGACATTGGCTAAATATTTAGTGACAGGGGCCGCGGGGTTTATCGGCCGTTCGATTTCTGCGGCACTGCTGGCACGTGGCGAAACTGTTCGCGGCGTCGACAACTTCAGCACCGGCAAACGGGAGAATCTTGTCGGGCTGGAGGCGATGGAGTTTATCGCCGGCGACCTGGCCGATCCGGCGGTGTGCGCAGAGGCCTGCAAGGGAATTGAGATTGTGTTTCACGAGGCGGCGCTGGCGTCGGTGCCGCGTTCGGTCGAGGATCCTGTGTCGACCAACGTGGCCTGCGTGGATGCGACGCTGAACCTGCTGGTGGCGGCGCGGGCAGCGGGGGTTCGGCGGGTGGTGTATGCGGGATCGTCGGCGGCGTATGGCGACTCGCCCACCTTGCCCAAGCACGAGGGGATGCTGCCGAGTCCGATCAGTCCTTATGCGGTGGCCAAGCTGGCTGGAGAGCACTATCTGCGCTCGTTCACCCGCGTGTATGGATTGGAGACGGTGGTGCTGCGCTACTTCAATGTCTTCGGTCCCTTCCAGGATCCGACCTCGCACTACTCCGGCGTGCTGGCGATCTTTTGCCAGCGGATGCTGAAAGGCGAGCCCGTCACGATTTATGGCGACGGGGAGCAGAGCCGCGATTTTACGTATATCGATAACGTTGTTAAGGGCAACCTGTTGGCTGCGGCGGCGCCGGCGGAGAAGGTCTCCGGGCAGATGATGAATCTGGCCACCGGCTCGAGGATCACGTTGAACCAGACCTTTGGGATTTTGCGGGAGTTGACGGGCTACAGCAAGGAGCCGGTTTATGCGGCTTCGCGCGCGGGGGATATCCACGACTCGCTGGCGGACATCGGGTTGGCAAAGAATCTGCTGGGCTATGAGCCCAAGGTGGATTTCCGCGAGGGTTTGCGGCGGACGGTGGAGTGGTACAAGACGTTTGTGGCGACCGCATAGAGGCTGTGGCTTTGGGGCTGTTTTTCCACACCGTCGTTTCCCGTGTGATGGCGGCTATTGACGAATTTCTTCTAATGAAGCACACTGACGGGGATTTCCTCGGCAGTGCTTTTTTGATTCTGAATCACAGGGGCACCCCTGCAGGAGGATTATTGGGCCTGAGGTGCCCCTGGCTTGGCGGACGCTCCCACAGTTCAATCCGAATTACCGCATCAGCCCGATGCGCCTTCAAATGTAGAGGTTAGCCGTCATGGCTCCAGCACATCCCTGCGTGAGCTTTGGGCGGCGCTGGTGCGCCGGCGGCGTTTGATTGCCTCGATTGAGGGCGGGCTGCTGCTGGTTTGCCTCCTGTATTGCCTGATCGCTCCCAACCAGTACGAGGCCCGAGCCAGGGTGGAGTTGCGCACCGCGCCGGTTTCGTCGTTGAACCTGGATTCTACAGAGCCGGCTGTGTCGACTTCGGTGCTTTCCGCGCCGGTGGCGCAGGAGACGATGGCGGACGTGTTTCGCAGCGACCGGCTGGCGTGGCGTGTAATCCGCGAGCTGAAGCTCTACGAGGCGTCGGGATTCCAGGGCGATTTTGCGCGGCGCTTTCCGGGTTTTCATCTGGCGGCCGAGGGGGATGGCGCAGTCGATCCCGCGGCGCAGGCCTGGCTTCTGGAGCGCTTCCAGAAGCGGCTACGGGTGCAGACTTTGCCGCGCACGCTGCTGATTGAGATTCGCTTCCGGTCGCGGGATGCGGCCTTGTCGGCAGCGGCGGTGAACGCGCTGATTGACGCATACGGCGAGTTGGATAGCGCAGCGCGGGTGGAAGCCACGGCGCAGGCCACGGACTGGTTGAACACGCAGCTCAAGGAACTGAAGGCGAAGGTGGACCAGGACCAGCAACGGCTGGATGCTTTTGAGAGCCAACACGGCATTGTGAGCGTGCCGGCAGTGATGGCCAACGGAACAACGAGCGAGACAGAACACAGCGCCGCGCTGCTGGAGATGGACGAGTTGGGCCGGCAACTGGTGTCGGCGACGACGGACAGAATTTTGCGCGAGGCCGAATACCGGGCGGCGTCGAAGGGCGATCCGGAACTGGTGGTTGCTTCCGATCCGGCGCTGCAAGGCGGCGGCGGCGGGTTCGCGACTGCGCCGTTGCAGCAGATTCGCGCGCGGCGCGGCGACCTGGAACAGGAGCGGGCGCAACTGAGCGCCGAGCATGGGGAGAATTTTCCGCGGACGGTGGAGATTGGGCGGCAGTTGCAGGATCTGGAGCGGCAGAAGCGGGCCGAGGACGCCAAACTTGTGGAGCGATTCCGGAGCGCGTGGCAGACTGCGGCCGAGCGCGAGCGAATGGTGCGCAAGAGCCTGGAGGAGACGACCGGCACAGGCATGAAGCAGAATCAGGCCGCAACGGAATATGCGGTGATGCGGCAGGAAGCCGACCGGAGCCACGAACTCTACATGAAGTTGCAGGAGAAGGTGGAAGAGGCGGGGCTGGTGGCGGGAATTCGCAGATCGAATCTCGCGGTGGTGGATCGGGCGCGGCAGCCTGTGAAGCCTGTGACGCCGGATTTGCCGCTTTATATGGCGATTACTTTCTTTGTAGGACTGTGGGTGGCCGTGGGCGCGGCGCTGCTGATGGAGGCGATAGGGAAGCCGATGGCGCGTGCAGTTGTGACGGTGATGGCAGTGCTGATGGCGCTGACGGCGGCGAACGCACAGGCGCCGACGCCGAGCACTTCCGGGTTGCCGACGGGGGTGGCGCACATTGGGCAGTCGCAGGATACGCGGAGCAAGCCCGACCCGAAGGAAGCGCCGGCGGTGTGGGGCGGCGTGGGGGCGGCGGGCAAGGCTGGTTTGCCGGGCGCGGCGCAGTTGGCGGCTCCGGTCGAGGGGCCGATCGGGCCAGGGGATGCGCTGGAGATCAGCGAGTACCACACGCCGGAGTTCCGGTCGGCGGTGCGGGTTTCCGCCGCAGGCACGGTGATGCTGCCGATGATTGGCGAAGTGAAGTTGCAGGGGCTGGACGAACATGCGGCGGCGCGCGCGATTGAAGCGGCGCTGGTGGCCAAGGGAATGCTGCTGCACCCGTTGGTATCGGTGCTTGTGACGGCCTCCGCGGGGCAGGATGTGAGCGTGTTGGGCGAGGTGACGCGGCCGGGGGTTTATCCCTACGCGGCGCACCATCGACTGCTGGATTTGATCTCGGCGGCTTCGGGGTTGGCGCCGGGCGCGGGGCGGCTGGTGAACATTTTTTATCGCAATGATCCGGCGACGCCTCATGCGGTGGTGCTGGACCTGAACGGGACGGACGCGAGTACGGATCACAACCCGGAGTTGAGCCCTGGCGACACGGTCGAGGTGAGCCGCGCGGGGCTGGTGTATGTGGTTGGCGACGTGATGCGGCCGGGCGGATTCCCTGTGGACAGGGAGCGGGGGCTGACGGTGGTGCAGGCGCTGGCGCTGGCCTGGGGACCGACGCAGAACGCGGCGACCGGCAAAGGGCTGTTGATCCGGGAAGAGAAGGGCGGGCGGACGCTGACGGCGCTGAATGTGAAGCGGCTGCTGCGCGGGCAGGATCCGGACATTCCGGTCGAGGACGGCGACATTCTGTTTGTGCCCGATTCGATGGCGAAGAACCTGATCAACAGGTCGATGGAGTCGGCGATTCAGTCGGCGATCGGGGTGACGATCTACTCCGGCCTGGTTTATTCGCAGAGGTATTAGGCGATGAGAAAAGCTGCCTGGGGATTGCTGTTGCTGTTTGTGTTCGCGATTCCCTGGGAGTACTCGCTGGACCTGGGCGAACCCATCGGCAACATTGCCCGCGTGGCGGGGCTGGTGCTGCTGGTGGTGGCGATTCCGGCGGTTCTGCAGGCGGGACGCGTGCGTACGCCGGGGGCGCTGCAGTGGGTGGTGCTGGCGTTTTATCTGTGGTTCTGTTGCACCTATTTCTGGACCATCGAGCCGGTGGCGACGCTGGACAAAATGCGTGCCAACTTTCAGGTGATGATGGTGGTCTGGCTGGTGTGGGAGTTTGCGGAGAGCCCGGGCGATCTGCGCTGGCTGCTGCGGGCTTTTGTGGCGGGATCGTGGGTGCTGGCCGCGCTGACGCTGATTGATTTTGGCTCGGCAGAGGCGATTGCGGTGGAACATATCCGGTTTGCCGCATATGGACAGGACCCCAACGATGTGGCGCGGTATTTGGATATTGGGTTTCCGCTGGCGGCTTTGCTTTTGACGAGCGAGCGACGCTGGCCCGCACGGTTGCTGGCGGCGGGCTATCTGCCGCTGGGACTGGTCGCAGTGTTGCTGACGGCCTCGCGCGGGGGATTTGTGGCGGCCTTGGTGGCGCTGGCGGGTTGCGGCGTTTTGCTGTTCCGCAGGCACGCGCGAACAGCGCTCGGCGCTGGGTTTGCCTTGCCGGTGCTGGCGGCGGGTCTGTGGTTCGCCGTTCCGCATGAAACGTTTGCACGGCTGGCCACGATTCCGGAGCAGATCGGCAGCGGCGACCTGAACGAGCGGATGAACATCTGGTCGGCGGGCTGGCATGCGTTTGTTCAGGCTCCGCTGCTGGGGACCGGGGCGGGTTCGTTTGTGAGCGCCGCGGGCTTGGCGCCGATCGATACGGCGCACAATACGGTGTTGGCCATTGTTGTCAGCGGAGGGCTTTGCGCGCTGTTTTTGGCGGTTGCGATTGTGGCGCTGGCTGTTCGTTCGGTGTTCGAAACTTATGGATCGCTGAGGGTGGCGCTGGCGACGGCTTTGCTGGTGTGGGGGATCACTGCGATGGTTGCAACGGTGGAGGAGAGCCGGACGACGTGGTTGCTGATGGCGTTGATTGCGCTGGCCGGAAGGCTGTCGGTGGAAGATTCCGCGGGGCTGGCTGTTTGCTTTCCGGAGCCGGAGCGGGGCGACAGGTTCGAGGCTGCCGCGGAGCAGACTGCATAAGATGCGGATTCGCTGCCTCAATCGCTGACCATGGCTGCCATTACCCAAATCGCGGGAGTGTTCAAGGGCGGGAGCGTCAATCGGCGCATTCTGCGGGCGGCGGCGTCGGTTACGGCGGTTGGGATTCTGGTCAAGGTCGTGGCCACGTTCAAGGAGATTGCGGTTGCGGGCGTATATGGACGCTCGGACGCGATGGATGCGTTTCTGGCCGCGGCGCTGATTCCGAGCTTGCTGATCAACCTGATCTCCGAGTCAATGAACCAGGCGCTGGTGCCGACGCTGATCCGGGTGAAGGAACATGAGGGGCAGGAAAAGGCGCAGGAGCTTTTTTCGAGTTCCATGCTGTGGTTGTGCGCGCTGCTGGCGGCGGTTTCCGTGGCGATGGCTCTCGGGGCGCGGGAATTCTTTCCGCTGATTGCTTCGCATTTTGCTCCGGCCAAGCTGGAGTTGGCGATACGGATCTTCTATGCGCTGCTGCCTGTGGTGCTGATCACGGGCATCGCTACGAACTGTACCGCCGTACTGAATACCTTTGATCGCTTTGCGCTGCCGGCGCTGGCTCCGGTGGTGATTGCGGTGGCGATCATTCTGGGCGCGCTGCTGCTGGGCGGGCGGCTTGGCATCTGGGCGATGGTTTACTCGATGCTGGCCGGGACGTTGATCCATGCCGTGATTGTGGCGTGGATGATGGACGCGCATGGGTACCGGCTGCGGCTGCGCTGGTATGGGATGACGGCGGCGGCGCGCGAGGTTGTGCATCAGTACGGGCCGGTGCTGCTGAGCAGCGTGGTGGCCTCGGGCGGCTTGCTTGTGGATCAGTCGATGGCGGCGATGCTGCCGGCCGGGAGCGTGTCGGCGCTGGTGTATGCGAACCGCTTTGTGAGCGTGGTGCTGACGCTGCTGGCCGGAGCGGTTTCAACGGCGGTGGTGCCGTACTTCTCGAAGATGATTGCGCATGGGGACTGGGCCGGATGCCGGCACACGCTGCGCACATGGGCGGGGATTACGGCGCTGGTTTCCGCGCCGATTGCAGTGCTGCTGATTGTGGGCGCGCATCTGCTGATCCAGGTTACGTTGCAGCACGGCGCGTTTGGTGCGGGCGATACAGAGGTTGTGACCAAGGTGCTGGCGATGTACGCGCTTCAGATTCCGTTTGTGGTCTGCGGGCGCGTGTTTTACCGGTTTATTGTGGCGATGCGCAGGACCGACTTGATTTTTTATTGCGGCGTGATCAATCTCGTTCTGGATGTGGCGCTGAATCTGATTCTGATGCGTTGGTATGGGGTGGCCGGCATCGCGCTGGCGACGTCGCTGTGGACGGTGAGCACGTGTTTCTTTTTGTGGTACTGGAGCCGGCGACTGCTGGCTGAGGCAATGCGCGGCGAGGTGGCGGCATGATTCTGAAACCGGCGCAGTACATTCTTCGCCTGGACGATCTTTGCCCGACGGCTTCGCGGCAGCGGTGGCAGCGCTTCCTTGGCCTTATCGAGGAGTTTGAAATCAAGCCGATTCTGGCGGTGGTTCCTGACAACCGCGACCCCGATCTGGAGCTTTCGCCGCCAGAGGCGGAGTTCTGGGGGCGCGTGCGCGAGTTGGAGTTGGCCGGCGCCTCGATTGGCCTGCATGGCTATCAGCATTTGTCGAACAGCCGAGGGCGCAGCCTGGTGGCGCTGCATCGTGCGACGGAGTTCGCCGGGGTTGCGGAGCAGATGCAGCGGCAATGGATTCGTACGGGGTTGCAGATTCTTCGCGGACTCGGGCTCGACCCGCGGATCTGGGTTGCGCCGCGTCATGGATTCGACGCGCGTACACTGAGCGCGCTTCGCGCGGAGGGAATCGATGTGCTGTCCGATGGGTTTGCGCGGGTTCCGTTTGTGCGCGGTGGCGTGACGTGGATTCCGCAGCAGCTTTGGGAGCCGGTGGAGAAGCGGCAAGGGCTTTGGACCATCTGCGTGCATCCCAACACGGCGGAAGATTCTTTCGTGGATCGGCTGCGCGCGTTCTTGCGCGGGCACGCGGCGCAGTTCACATCGGTGGGACGAGTGCTGGCGGAGCTTCGGCCTGCGCGGCTGAGTGCGGGCGAATGGCTGTATGAAGCGATGGCGGTCGGGCGCGTTCAGGGTTCGCTGGCGAGGAAGCGGCTTCGGGGCAGGTTGCGCGCCCTTCGTTGAAGGATACGGGTTTCAGGCTGTAATGGGGTCGCGCACTCCGCGGTGGGGTTGATAGCTGCGCTCGAGCAGGTCGCCGTAGAGCTTCTCCCACCGGTCGAGCATGGCGTCGATGCTGAAGTGCTCACTGACATGGAGGCGGGCGAGGTTGCCCATGGTGCGGCGGTCCTTTGGAGAGACGAGCATCATGGCGGTCATGGCTCTGGCGAGGGCAGTGGGGGAGCCGGAGGGGATGAGGCGGCCGGTGCGGCCGCAGACGATGGTTTCGCGCGAGCCGGGAACATCGGTAGCGATAGCGGGCAGGGCACAGGCTCCGGCTTCGAGCAGCCCGAGCGGGAATCCTTCCCATCGGGAGGAGAGGACGAACCCGTCTGCGGCGTGCATCCAGGGCTTGACGTCGGGTTGAAAGCCCAGGAAGCGGACGCGGTGTTCGAGGCCCAGATTGGCGGAAAGCCGGCAGAGTTCGCTTTGGAGCGATCCGGCGCCCGCGATGAGCAACTTGGCGGGCTCAGGGACGCGGGCAAAGGCGCACAGCAGCGTGGGATAGTCTTTGACGGCCTCCAGACGGCCCGCGGCGAGCCAAAGGAACTCATGGTCGAGGCCAAGGTTGCGGCGTACAGTGGAACGCGCCTGCGGGTCGGGGCAGAAGTCTTCGACATCGACTCCGTTGGGGACAACGGTGAGCTTATTGGGAGGCACCATGCCGGCTTTGAGATGAGCTTCGGCGACTGATTCGCTTACGGCGGTGACCTGGTCGGGGATCCAACTGCTGGCGCGATAGCCGAAGTGGCGGGCGAACTTTCCGGTGGAAGAACTGTGGAGCGTATCGACCAGCACCTGGATCGGGGTGTGGAGGCGGGACCAGCGGGCAAGCCAGGCCGCGTGGGGCAAATGCGCGTGGACTACTTGCGGGCGCTCGCGGTTGAGCCAGCGGTTGAAGCGAAACCAGCCGCGGGGATCGACAAGGCCTTTGCGCATTTCGAGGGTGAGGAATTCGACTCCCGAACCGGTCAGTTCGGCGGCGGCCTGGCCGCCCTTGCCGGAGAGCGCGACGACGCTGACGCGCCATCCGCGCAAGCGTAGTCCTTTGGCGAGCAGCATAACCTGGCGCTCGGCGCCGGCAATGCGGTCAAGGCCTGGAATAACCATGGCTACGTGATTCATTCGAGCCCCTCCGCATAGGTGGAGTCAATGAGATGTTCATAGGCCTCGATGGCGCGATCAAAGGCGAACTCGCCGACAAATTGCGGCTTGAGGCGGAGGAGACCTGAACGTTTTGGAGGATTGAGTCCACGACCAGACCGGCGATGCGTGATGGCGGCGCAGGCGAAATCAAAGCCGGCCCGGATGAGGTACCAGGCGAGTAAAGGAAGAGAGAAGGCAAGCAGCAAAGCTGCCAGTGCAGCATCCGAACAACGGTCGAGCAAGGGGCCCTCCAGCAAACGCTGTCACAAACAAGCGTCGAAGCCGGCTACAAGAATTAGGCTTCAACAACGCGTGGTGGAAGGTGCTCGGCGGTATGGAAAACTCGTGCAGACGGAAAAAGAAGCCGTAGGAATCTTTAGTCCGAATAGGCCTGCCGATGGTCCGCCTCAGTCGCTTCCTCTTGTGACAACGCAGAAAGAGACCCTCGAGGGAGGAGTCTGCGCTGGAGATGAAAGGGTCAGTAGTTTCAGGAAACAACGTTCGCAAAACAATGTCAAGAAGTTAAATTGCGGTGGGAAAATAGGTGCATATTAACGCCGAGACAAAAAACGACAAATCGCGTCGAGAGACGTCAGGGCGCAATTTACCTGTGGAAAAATGCAGGGCGGGGAAGAAGACGCCATCGGAGCCCAGGCGAGCTTCGAGTGATGATGGAGTGACCGGCCCAATGCGCTGACCGTGGGTTAGGCTGAAGGCTGGCGACCGGGTGAAGACAGATCGGCGAGATGTCGAGAGGTTGGCGCGCAGTTACCGATCCGGAGGTTTGACTGCGGTGTGGGTTCCCGGTGAGGGCCACGAGGCGTTGCGCGACTTGCGCTCGGGCCAGCGACCGGCAACGGGGCTGAAGGCATGAACGCAGCCCTACATGGCCTGGGTGCGGCAACTGCGTTTTCAGCAGAGCGGTTTCGATTGAAGTGTTGACCTTTGAAAATCATGCGAGGGGTCATTTTCTTGAGAAAATGACCCTTTATTTCGACGTTTCTGTAAGGAGCAGAATCGAAATCGCTGTAACCGGGATACAGGCAAGCGCAGCGGCATGGGGCGTTTCTCAGCTTTTATTCCCGTTTTCCGGATTCTGCGAGGGCTCTTCCTTTGGTTCGGTTCGGTAGGCATACACGGGAATACCGCTGATAAGGCTCTGATAGTTTGTGAGGCGTTTGCCGAGAATTACCACTCCCTGGGAGGTGATCTCATATTCGCGAATGTCCTTGGCATGGTTCCCGCCGCGCATCTTGATAACCACCATAATCTTGCGAAGTTGGCCTTCGAGGGATACGTATCTCAGCCTGATGATGTCATCGCAAAGGAAAGAAATGGAGTAGGTACTGAACGGAAATTCGGTAAAGGACTCATCCACCTCAACCGTGCTTAGAATCGTCACTCCGATTCCTGTGAGAGCGAAGATCATGCGGTAGAGCGACTCGCGAAAATCGGCGCGGAAGCCGGGCGACAGAGCCATCTCAAAGCCCGCCAGGGAATCGATGACCAGGCGCTTGGCGCCGATCTTCTGCACGGCATCGAGAATGGACTGCATGGTTTCATCCACCGAGAGGTCGAGGGGGCGAAGATAGAGAATTGTGAGTTTCCCGTTTTTCTGCGGCGTCTCCAGATCCAAACCTAAATTGGTGGCCCGCTCCGCATACGCTTCAGGGCGCTCTTCAAAGACAGCGACAATTCCCGGTTCCCCATGGCGTATGCCTTCGGCAATGAACTGGGTTGCCAGGACGGATTTCCCCGTTCCCGAAGACCCTGCAACGAGGACACTGTCGCCTTCTGGCACGCCCCCATCCAGCATCTTATCCAACTCCGGAACGCCGAAGGAAAGGCGCCGACCGCTGGGCGGATTCCTCTTGCGTGCGGTCAACCCAAAAGTGCGCGAGAATGCCTGTACCCCGGCATCGGTTATGCGGAATGTGTGCAGCCCTGGAACGGAATCCTGGCCGCGCAGTTTCATGACCTGCAGCTTGCGGACAATTGAATTGCGCTCTGTGGTCTGGCGCAACCAGAACAGGCCATCGGCGACGGTAAAGATGGGATTGTCACGCAACTCATCCTCTGCATACTCGCCGATGAGGAAAGTTGTAGCTTGCCAACTAGCGAGAAACAGGGCTAACCGCTGAATGAAAGATTGCAGGTCCATTTCGCTTTGCGGCTTCCGCACCATGGTGCGGAAGGAGTCTACAACCACGACGGCGGGATTCGCTTTTTCAACTTCCTTGGTAATCTCATCCAAAACCGCGCCCAGGTCCTTCTCCAGAACAACCTGGCTCAGGTTGATAAAGCGGATGGAGCCGGGCAGTTTGGCAGAATCGAAGAACGTGTACTGCTGCTGATATCGCAGCATTTTGATAGCGGATTCGCCGAGGACCGTGAAATAAAGAGCGGGCCGCTCCGGGGTGGCGTTGGCAAACACGAACTGGTGTGCCAGCGTCGTCTTCCCGCTTCCGGGTGCCCCGGCGATTATGTTGAATGAGTATTCGGGAAGACCACCGCCCACAATTTCGTCGAGGCCCGGAACTCCGGTTGTCAGTTTGTTGATTGTTACCTTTTCTTGAGTATTCACGCTGTTCTCCCGTTTCCCGAATTGCGATCGTCAAGAGCTTCGCCTGGCCAGGTATTCCGCAGCAGGCTTAACGTTAAAGCTTCGCCAAGGAACAAACGAAGCAGGCCGAGTAAGCGGGCGATAAGAATGATTCCCCCCTCGTTGGCCTGATCCTTTTCAATGTCGAATTGATTCTCAATCGCGCCGAGACCCTGCAACGACCCATCCTCAGTAATCCTCACCGCGGAAAGGCTGGGAATATCAGGTCTGGCCAGCGTCAGTGCACGAGAGGCGAGCAACTGAAAACCGGCAATTCCAACAAATTCACCAAGACCGTGGCGCAGCTTCTCATAGACGCGAAGAGTCGAAGCCTCCACTGGTTCGGAGGTCTTGCCCGCAGCGTCTTCATAAGTAAGAAGACGGTGTGCCAAATCTCGCATTCCTGGAGCAGCCGACATGTTCAACCTTGCATCGTTCAAGTTAGCGGATTGCGACAACTATTATGAGTTTTGTGGGAAGATCGGAGCCATGATTCCGTTTGCTCGCAAGCGTCCCGCGGGTGAAGCGTGCAACATCCAGAGCTGCTCTGGATGTTGCGTTGGCGAAACTCAATTCATGTAGCCAGTCGTTTCTGGGTAGGGTGCGTCTTCTTGTGGACCGCCAGCCTTGCTTCGGATGAGTGTGAAAACGTCCAAGACGGTAGCAATACTGCGAATGTTTCCAGCGGCACTGTAAAGGCCCTGTTCCATTCCTGGATGATTATCCGCCAGGTTTTCAATATGTTCGCTTACACTCCTCAGCCGGTCAATTTCTTGCAGAAGATCCCCGAAAGCCGCAGTCATGACCACGTTATCGACATCTGGATCTGTTGTGTCCGCTGTGGTCGTGGCCGACTCTGAATTAGCATCAGCCTGTAGGCGTAAATCTTCTATCAGGCGTAGCGTTGTTGCCTCGCCAAGCAGGGCAAGAAACAGCCCGAGCAACTGCGCGATCAGAATGATTCCGGCCTCGCCATCTTCCTCAGGGTTGGTCTGGGATTCAACTTCGTCAAGACCGCGCAGGCCCCCATTCGCCATAACCTGTACCGCCCTGAGCTGGGGAGATTCCGACTTGGCCAGAGCCAAGGCACGAGAAGCAATAGACTGAAAACTGTCAGCTCCCACGGGTGCGCTAAGTTGCCGGCGCAGCCTCTCATAGACGCGCACGGTTGCAGGCTCGGTTTGCAGGGAGGACGTACTTGCGTCGGTCTCTTTAGCGACAAGGGTGCGGGCCAAATCTCGCGTTTTCTTTTGAGGAAGCATTGGGTTGGGCTTCTCCTTTACACGCTGCGCCTCGCCTTGAACGTGAGGTGTCTCCCGCAATGATACTCTCAAGCTGACTGGTCTAGCCGACAAGATCACGGGCACGCTTCATCAGACGCCATAGTGGAATCATTTGACCGAGGAGACGCGAAAATGTTTCCGGCAGGGTGAGCAGAATTGGACAGAATCCCCCCCCCGCCGCCTGTGCATGCCAGTGCCCATTTTTCTGTCAATTCCCCAATGAGATGAGCAATCTGACACAGACATGCCACTTTTCCGCAGCTAATGTTTTTTTGTGTGAGTCGGCATTCCACGATTAGCCGACAAGACGATGGGGTTTAGACACCGTGTCACCACAACATCTGAATGAGGGGTACAAATGCGCAACTACAGGTATGGCATTACGTGTTTACTGGCGTCTCTATCGATCATTTTCACCGCCGGATGCGGTCAAGAAACAGTCGCCATTCCAGGCGTAGTGTCAGTAACTCCCGCCCAGGGCGCTACCGGTGTCGTCATCAACACGACTGTCACCGCGACCTTCAGCATGGCGATGAACTCAGCCTCGATTACAACCTCGACTTTCACGGTGACGGGGCCGGGCGGAACTGCCATAGCTGGAAGCGTCGCGTACAGCGGCTCGACTGCGACCTTCACGCCATCTGTCGTTCTGGCATACGGTACCACCTACACGGCGACGATCGCCGCTGGAGTCTCGAGCCCCGGCGGAGCCGGGCTGGTTGGCCCCTACGCGTGGTCCTTTACGACGATCACCCCGCCGCCTGCGGTGTTGTCGACGATCCCCGCGAATGGAGCCGTAAATGTGCCCATTGGCCAGGTGCTCAGCGCGACCTTCGGCGAGGCGATGAGCCCCGCTTCGATCAGTAAGGCAACCTTCACGCTGACAGTGACAGGCGGAGCCGCCGTAACTGGAACCGTCGCCTACTCCGGCGTAGTAGCCACATTTACGCCCCAGGCCAGTCTCGCCTACAACACCAACTACACAGCCATAATCACCATCGGGGCTACTTCCGTGGCAGGCACGCCGCTGGCTGCCAACTACGTTTGGAGTTTTAAAACGATTACACAGCCGCCTGCGGTGATAGCAACGGTCCCTGCGAATACAGCCACCGGTGTGCCTGTCGCGCAGGTGCTGAGCGCGACCTTCAATGAAGCGATGAACTGTGCGGCGTTTCCCGCGGCAGCGTTTACGCTGACGGGCCCAGGGGCGACTCCCGTCCCCGGAACGATCGCCTGCTCGGGCGCCGTCGCCACCTTCACCCCGGCGGCCAACCTGGCATTCAACACTGTCTTTACGGCCACGATCTCGACCGGAGCCCAAAGCCTGGTGGGCACTCCGCTGGCCAGCAATTACGTGTGGACCTTCAGAACAGTTCCTGTTTCCACTCCGCCAACAGTCATCTCCACCGTGCCGGTGAATGGGGCCACGGGCGTACCCATCAACCAGGCCCTCAGCGCCACCTTCAGCGCGGCAATGACCCCGGCCACAATCGGCTCGGCAACCTTCACTCTGTCGGTGACGGGCGGAGCCAGCGTAACAGGAACCGTTACCTATGTCGCGGCCGGCTCGGTAGCAACGTTCACACCGGATGCCAACCTTGCGCCCACCACCTCCTATACGGCCAGGATCACTACAGGGGCTCAGAACCTGGCGGGCGCCGCTCTGGCCGGCAACTACGCATGGACCTTCACCACCGCTGCTCTCCCGACTGCGGTACCGCCGACGGTGATTTCGACAATTCCGGCCGCCCTGGCCACGGGCGTGCCTCTCAATCAGATTGTCAGCGCCACGTTCAGCACGGCGATGAATCCTTCCACGATCAATTCGTCAACCTTTGCGCTGACAGGACCAGGGGCTACTGCCGTGTCCGGTCTGGTTGCGTACGCAGCGGTTGGAAATACGCTGACGTTCACGCCGACAGCGAACCTCGCTGCCAACACCACGTTTTCAGCCACGATTACCAATGGGGCTAAAAACCTGGCGGGCACTCCACTGGCCAACAACTACGTTTGGACCTTTACAACCGGCGCGGCTGTGAGCTCCATCCCACCGGAATTGGTTTCAACGAACCCGGCGAACTCGGCCATAAACGTTCCCCTCAATCAGGCGGTCAGTGCAACCTTTACCGAAGCGATGAATCCACTGACCATCACCACGGGAACCTTCCAACTTACGGGACCAGGCGGAGTTCCGGTTATTGGAACGGTGTCTTATGACGCGATCAACTTCATTGCCACTTTCACGCCGACGGCCCCACTGACCGCTGGCGGCAGTTATAACGCGATGGTGACCAGCGGAGCGACGGACATCACCGGCAATCCGCTGGGAACCACCGGTGCGCCGAATCCCTGGATGTTCTCCACCGGTGCGGCAGTGGTTCCGCCGCCAATCATCCTTGGGCCAACCATATCGCTGTTTGGCGGCTTTGGCGGCGGCGCCGGGATGACCAACCAGGGAATCCACACAGTGATCAATGGAGATATTGGCACGACGGGTGCCTCTACTACCATGACCGGATTCTATGATGAGAGCGTTGCCGCTGTAGCCGGCGTGTATCCATGCTCGTATACGGTAACGCCAAGCAATATGGGGCTGGTGAATGGGATGATAGACACCGCTCCGCCACCTCCTTCCGGTGCTTGCCCCAATGAAGGAACCGCGACTACATTTGCCGTTGCAACTGCGGCTGCGTTGGAGGCTCGAACCGCATATACCACTCTTCAAGGACTTCCCTCAACCGGCGTTCTGGCAGCGGAGGTGGGTAATACAACCATTTACCCCGGCGTCTACACAAACGCAAGCTCAGTTGGCATCACGTTGGGGCCTCTTACTCTCGACGCTCAGGGCAATCCCAATGCGACCTGGATCTTCCAGATCGGATCATCTCTCACTGTAGGCACGCCGACAGCACCCGAAAGCGTGATTCTGATCAACGGCGCCCAGGCCGGCAACGTCTTCTGGGCAGTCGGGGGCCTCCCCGGCGCGGTTATCAATTACGGAGGAGGCGGGACGATGGTCGGAACCATCATCTCTCAACCGGGGATCACGGTTTCAAGCCCCGGAGTTGCAGCGGTGACGACGATCAACGGCAGAGTGATTGCTTTGAATGCATCGACCACCTTGGTGAACACCGTAATCAATGTGCCGTAATGCGATGCTGAGACCGCCCATGGGCGGTCTCAGCCAGCTTCATGCAGTGTGCTGTTTGGTATGTCTTATTCGCGTCGAGTTAACCCGGCGCTGAGATTTTCGATGATCGCGACGCGCAGTTCGGGAGGCAACAATGAGATTAAGTGCAAGGATGACTGCCACAGCGGCATTTGTTGTTTTCCTAATGTCTACGTTCAACGTCTATGCGGAGGAAACGGCAAGGACGGCATCCGGTGACGAGAAGACGGTCGATTCCAGCGCCGTCTACCCGAGCGAGCCGGAGGCCCTGCTGCCAGAGGCCTCGATGGCGGCAGCGATGCCTTATTCGAGTGGCCTGAACCTCGGCGTTCCCAGGTTCGAGCTGTTCGTGGGTTACTCCTATCTGCGCGCAGTGCCGGAACTGGCTGCTGGAAACCGGCTGGTGTGGATGAACGGCGGCAGCACGTCCATCGCTTTCAATATGAATCGTTACCTGGGGCTGGTGGGCGACTTTGGCGCTTACACTAACTCGGAGATGCGATTCACGGGCGCATATACGTCTACAGTCGACGCGAACAATGCAAACGTGGCTGCCTTCACCTATCTCTTCGGCCCGCGCCTGTCGTTCCGGAAGTACGACAGGATCACTCCCTTTGCCCAGGTTCTGTTTGGAGGCGTGCATGCAAACCTAGTGACACTCGCCGGTTGTACCGTCAATTGCATGCTTCTTCCCTCCCAGGATTCGTTTGCGATGACCGCTGGAGGCGGCCTGGATCTCAGGGTCCACCACCATTTCGCCATCCGCATTATTCAAGCCGAATACCTGATGACCAGGTTCACGAGTTACACCACTGGAGCGGTCGGAACGCAGAATGATATGCGGCTTTCTTCCGGAATCGTTTTCCGCTTCGGCGGAAGGGGCGTGCCTCCACTGCCTCCACTCCCACCTTTGGCATATTCCTGTTCGGTGAACCCATCGTCTGTATTCACGGGAGATGCGATTGCGGTGTCCGGCACAGCCCTGAACCTGGACCCGGCAAAGACAGCCGTCTACACATGGTCTGCCGACGGTGGAACGGTGACTGGGACGTCAAGCACGGCGAGTATCGACACAGGGCAATCTGTTCCCGGCGGGTACACCGTGAAAGGCCACGTCTCCGAGGGCGACAAGCCCGGCGAGAATGCGGATTGCGCCGCGCCGTATACGGTGAAGGCGTTGGAGTCGCCGACCGTGAGTTGTACAGCCGATCCTTCCACTGTGATTTCCGGCAACTCTTCCACGATTGCGGCAACCGGCATCAGTCCACAAAATCGTCCCTTGACTTACAGCTATAGTTCGACTTCCGGCTCTGTGAGCGGAGCCGGTTCCAGAGCTACGCTGACGACCGCGGGGGCGCCGACTGGATCTATCATCGTGACCTGCAATGTCGTCGATGACAAAGGCCAGACTGCTTCGGGCACAACTTCAGTGACGGTCGCGGTTCCGGTGTCTGCGCCCAAGCCGATGACCAGCGACCTTTGCGCGGTGCACTTCGACAGAGACGCTCGCCGGCCGGTCCGCGTGGACAACGAAGGGAAGGCTTGCCTGGATGAGGTTGCACTGGACCTGCAGCGCAACTCCGATGCGAGTCTGGCTCTGGTTGGAAGCGCGTCCGGCATGGAAAAGGACGGCAGGAAACTTGCCGCTCAGCGCGCGTCGAACACGAAGGCCTATCTGGTCGGTGAAAAGGGAATCGATTCATCGCGGATTGCCGTGTACACCGGCACTCAAGACGGAAAGGTCGTCTCCACCACTCTGATTCCGTCAGGCGCGACGTTCGATGCCACGGGCGATACTCCGGTGCAGTAGAATGCGGTCGAGAGGCATTCCGCTTTACAGGCACGGCCTTCCTCCCCCAAGGAAGGCTCTCGACTTCGCCGACTTATCGAAGGCTGACTGGCGGGTACGGGCCAGTCAGCCTTTTAGTTGGTCGATAGGGAACAGTAAGCATAAGTGGCGCGCCGGCGCTGAGATGAAGCCGCAGAGGGGGTGGGCGGCGGCATCTGCAGGTGAGAAGGAACGGAAACGCAGGTTCCTCAACGGCATTGCGCTTTGCTCAGAAAGGCAGCTTCATTTCTTGTCCCTTGTGTACCGATGTGGATGTTGGCAAAGGCCTTTTGAATGCTGACTAAACTCGGCGCGATTTCAACCCACTGTCCTGTTCCAGCTTTTGCGTTGGGGTCAAAAGGAGCATCAACGTGACTGCCTAGTCTAACGCCGGAGTAAGGAATCCCAAGGGTAATTCGGTGAACGATCCCACTGTCCACGACCCATCCTGCCCCTAAGTTTTCACTACCCAGGAAGTACTCGACAAGTGCTGCGCGACTTCAATCTCGCGGTTCAACCGTACCCCTCCGGGCAAGTCCATTCTTTTCGTAGGTTTTGAAAGATGATTCACTGAAGGCATGAG
>CAYQOQ010000030.1:0-35707 GCA_964419175.1 uncultured Occallatibacter sp.
CAGTGCCTGCGCGCCGGCAAGCCGATGCTCATCATGCCCTACTCCCACGACCAGCCCGACAATGCCCGCCGCATGAGGCGGCTGAAGGTGTCCCGGACCATTCAGAAGGGGAACTACACGCCCATGCGGGTGGCGCGCAAGCTGAAGGGAATGCTGGCCGAACCGAGCTATGCAGAAAATGCTGCGCGCGTGGCCGAACAGTTGAAAGAAGAGGACGGGGTCAAGACCGCCTGCGATGCGCTGGTGAGGCTGTACGAGAGTATGCGCGGGTAGTTGATGAATCGCTCCGTTCCACCCTTTCCATGCAAACAGCGAAAAGGGCGGAACGGAGATTTCTTCCTTTACATCCAGGCCGACGCCGGAGCCGCCATCGCTTCTTCCAGCGTGACGCGCTGCTTGCGGCGGTAAGCAAGGTTGGCCATGTGGCCGGCAATGGCCGTGCGGTAGCCCACCTCGATGGGAGCATTGGTAGCCTGGCTACGGCTACGGATGCACTCGAACCAGTTGGCCATGTGGTTGACGCCCTTGTTTGTGCCCTGCATCGCATCGACGCCGGGGTTATTCGCCTTCTCCGGATAGAACGATGAAGGGCCAAAGTTGAGGCTCTCGATGGTTCCGTGCGAGCCGAGAATGCGCTCCCCTAGCCCAAAGTGAGAGTTTGCGAAGGTGGACTGCCAGACGACGATCATCCCTGGGTATTCGAGGGTTACGTTGAAAGTATCGGGCACCTGACGGCCGTCCTGCTCGGAGAAGACTCCGCCGGTCATCACCGCGGCGATGGGCAGTTCCAGACTAAGGGCCGAGGTGATCCAGGCATTCTGGTGCACCATGTTTTCGGTGACGTTGCCGCCGGAGAACTCCCAGAATAGGCGCCAGTTGATGTACTTGTTGGCGTCAAACTTAGGCTCCGGGCGGCCATCGAGAAACAGCTTCCAGTTCACGTGCTCCGGGTTGCAGTCGTCCGGGATGGGGCGAACCCACTGCCCGTGGCCGCGCGGCGTGTTGCGCGAAATCCACGATTCCACCATGGTGACCTTGCCGGGATAGCCCTTTGCGATCCACTCCCTGGCGTCGGCCAGGCCGCCGGAGCTCACGTGCTGTACGCCGATCTGGATCACCTGCTTCGAGGCTTTTGCGGCTTTCCGGCACTCCACGGTCTGCGGAATGTTCCAGGTCATGGTTTTCTCGCTGTAGAGGTCCTTGCCGGCCTGCAGCGCGGCAACAAAATACTTGGCGTGAAGGTGCATGGGCGTGGCGTTGATGACCGCGTCAATGTCCTTACGTTCAAGCAGGCGCATGGGGTCGTCGTACGTTTCGATGCCGGAGACTTTGGCTTTGGCCAGATCGCGCCGGCGGGAGTAGGTGTCTGCCACGGCCACGCACTCGATGTTGGGCTGCTTGAGTGCGTCTTCGAGATCCTGCATGCCGCGGTCGCCGGCCCCGATCAGACCAATGCGAATGCGGTCGTTGGCGTCCAGTGCACGCATGGAGGGCATGGCGGCGACTGCAAGCGCACCCATACCGGCGTTGCTAATGAAATTACGGCGATTCATGAATTCACCTCAGACAACGGAATAAACAAACCTGATTCTTAAGGTCTATCAATCCCGGGCGAAGCGCAGGTTCTTCCGCTCCGCTCGAGATCATAGACATGGATTATGTATGCGCTAACAAGCGGCTCCGGCTTTTCTCAGTGCTTCCTTCAGCCCCTTCATGCTTTCGCGTGTGGAGGCTTCGCCTACGCTCATGTTGCTGCCGGGTTCGGGTTTGCCCCCATGCCAGTGGGTTTCAAGACTCACGGCAAGGTGATAGCCATCGCGCTGGAATGCCTTGAACTGGCCCACCCAGTCGATAATGCCTCCGCCCACCGGCGCCCACTCAAACTTTCCATCTGCCTTGCGGATGGTGTCCTTGCAGTGGCAGTGGCCGATGCGATGCTTGGGCATTGCGTTGTAGTCGTCGGGGTAAGGCGTTTCGCCTGCGAACGTCGCTGCGTTGCCGGGGTCCCAATTGAGCATGAAGTTGGGCTCGCGGACTGCCTTGAGCACAGCAATAGCTTCCGGGCCGCTGCCGGTGTTGCAGGCCATCTCGTTTTCAAGCAGAAGGATCAAATTATGCTTTGCGCAAGTGCGCGCGGCCTCGCCGAGCTTCTCGTTGATAGCGTCGCGGTAAGGCTTCTGGTCGTCGAGGCGCCAGAAGTCGAAGCAGCGAATGCGATCAGTCTGGAATGCCTTGCAGAGTTCGATGGAGCGGGCGAGGACCTCGTCCTGGTGCTTGAAGTCGATGTCGGCGTGGAACTGGTCGCGGTGCGGGCCCTCTTTGGATTGCGGCGCGCCGGGCCAGTTGACCTTGAAGAGCGGGCTGGCGATGTCGGTAACGCGCAGCTTGTACTTCTCGAGAATCTTGCGAGACTTGTCGACTTCTTCCTCATTCAGCTCGACGACGTTCTTGTTCCACATGCTCCGCAGTTCAATCCACTGCAGACCGAAGTCATTGGCGGCGACAGAACAGGCATGGTCAAAATCCGCAGAGATTTCATCGTTGATCACAGAGAGACGGAAAGGACAGCTCATGCTTTCACCCCGTATTTCTCGCGCAGCAGGCGCAGGCTGGCGGCGTTGGCGTCTTTAGGCGACAGCGGATCGCCGGCGGGCACGCGGTCGAGTTCGACGATGCCCCAGCCGCGGAACTTGATCTGGTGAAGCGCGGCGAAGACGGCGGGAAGATCGACGCGGCCCTGGCCCAGTTCGACAAACTCATAGCCGCCTGGGTTGGAGGCATTCTTCACGTCCTTGAAGTGCATGAAGAGCACTCTGCGGCCGTATTTGCGAATGGCTGCGGCCGGGTCGCCGCCACCCTGCAGGTAGTGGGCAACATCAAGCTCCAGGAAGAGGTAGTTAGGGTCGGAGGCGTCCATAATGGCATCGACGGCCTCAGGCGGCTGGCCCATCGTGTTCATGTGGTTGTGAAAGCCGAGCTTGATCCCAGAGTCGGCGATGCGCTTGCCGATCTCACTGAAGACTTCGCCTTGAAGCTTGCACTGGTCAGTAGGAAAGGGACCTGTGGGCTTGGCGGCGGAGGCGACGAGTTGCAGGTAGAGGCCGCCGGCTTCGTGCACGTACTGCGCGTGCTTGACGTGGGTCTCAAGCTGCGACTTGCGGACGGCCGGATCGATGGAGGCCTGGCCGCTCGATAGCGCGACGAAAGTGAGCTTGTGCTGGGCAAGCAGATCGCGCAGGACGTGCGGATCGGGATATTGATCGAGCACGGGAGCGCGCAACTGTATGCCCGCAAAACCGTCGGCGGCAATGTCGGTAATGGCCTGAGCCGCGTTGTCGTTCCAGGTGATGGCCGAGCAGCCGGCGCGGACTTCGCTCTCGCCGCGATTGAGAGGCGCGGCGAAGGCCGATAGATTTATGGGCGGATAGAGCGGACCAGCTAGGCTTGCGCGTGCAGAGCGTGGCATCGCTGCCAGCGCACCCGCACCCGCCAGGCCGGCGAGAAACTCCCGGCGCGATGAGGACATAGGATTCTCCTTCAAGTTTCAGAGCGCCGAAAAGCGGCGCTCGACTTGCGCCAGCGATTATAGCCTTCCGAGCACGAAGATTTCCCCCACTCCCGGAGGAGTGCGCGGCGGTCGATATTCGCACTAGTTGTGCGGATAGTCTCTGCTTTGCCCAGTGCGCGAGTTGGTGACGGAGAAACTGCCGCCAGGCGAGGCTATGACTTTGAAGAAAGCGCCATCCGCCGCGTTGCCTTTAGGGTTCGCGATCAGAGCCTCCGGGCTGTTGTGGGCGGCGTCGGATCCCTCTGCCGTGTGAAGCATATAAAGATCCTCGATACCGGGGCTGTCATGGACGGTCTGCCACGCCTCCGGCATGCCCGCCTTGTGCGTGCCGTTGTTCATAATCGCCACGCGCGGATGAATGGCATCAACCAGTGCACGGGAATTCGACAGATCCATGCCGTGATGGTCGACAAGATATAGATCAATCGGCGGGATGGGATTGTTGGGGCAGACAAGCGCAACCTCTTTGGCGCCAGTGAGGTCGCCAAGATCGAGAAAGCGAAACTTGCCGAAGGTGACGAGGATGCCCGCTGAACGGGCGTTCTCGGTCGGGTCGTCGGGCCACTGGTGTTCGTTGGCACAAAAGGGGTTAGGCCTAGGCTTGATGTCGGGAATTTGGGAAATATGTTCGCCGTCGGCCGCCAGCACTATGACGCTGAGGCCGGCAATCTGAAGAGTGTCGCCGGGATGAACAATGCGCCGCGGCTTGCCTTCGATGGCCTTCAGATAAGCGGAAAAATCGTGGCGTGTGACGTCGGAATCCTCGCGATTGGGGCCGTGGTCTATGAATTCGCCAACAGGAATGCGCTTCACCAACTCAGGCACGCCGCCCACATGATCGGTGTGAAAGTGCGTGATGAATACATGGTCAATGCGCGTGATGCCGGCGTCTTTCATCGCTGTCTGGATGCGTACGGCGTCGCGACCGTCGTGATCGGGCCATCCGGTATCGACAAGCAGCGAAGCGCCGGATGGAGCAACCAGCAGAGTGGACTGGCCGCCTTCCACGTCGATCGAATAGATGAGCAGGTGCTTTGCCGCTTTGGCTTGCGCAGGGGCTGACTGCGGCGCCGAAACGAAGAGCAGCGCCAGCGCGCAGAGGGGGAGCAGAAAGGTGGGGAAACGCTGGGCGAGCAGTGTCCTCAGCGGGCGGCACAAGGGTTGCAGGCAGTGCTGAGCGGAGATTAGCATTTGCGGAAAGTGTAACCGCTTGCGCGGCGATTAGGGAACACGATTGTGCGCGGATAATGCTTACAAACCCTGCCACACGTTCGCTACTGATAGAATGGTAAGTGTCGCACTGTGCGGCGAATTGCTGTTTTTGCTCCCCTAATCAACTCAACGGCCTGAACTGCCGAATCCCAGAGAAGGAAATACCGCACCTGTGACCCAGACGATACGCAATATCGCCATCATTGCCCATGTTGACCACGGAAAGACCACGCTGGTAGACGCCATGCTGCGGCAGTCCGGCACCTTTCGAGCCAACGAGCAAGTGGCCGATCGGGTAATGGACTCAAACGAGTTGGAGCGGGAGCGCGGCATCACCATCCTGGCCAAGAACACAGCCATCAACTTCGAGGGCGGCAAAATCAACATTGTCGACACGCCAGGCCACGCCGATTTTGGCGGCGAGGTGGAGCGCGCGCTCAAGATGGTGGACGGCGTAATGCTCCTTGTTGACGCGGCCGAAGGGCCGTTACCGCAGACCCGCTACGTGCTGGCCAAGGCGCTTGAAGCCAAGCTGCTGCCCATCGTGGTGATTAATAAGATTGACAGGCCCGATGCGCGGCCCCAGGAAGTGCTGAACGAGATTTACGACCTATTCATCGACCTCGATGCCGAAGAGAGCCAACTGGACTTCCCTGTGCTCTACGCGGTGGCCAAGGCAGGCACGGCGACGCTCGATCCTGCCGTCCCGGGCGTCGATTTGCAGCCTTTATTCGAGAGCATCGTCTCCACCATTCCCCCTGCCACTGGCGACGCGAACGGCACACTACAAATTCTGGTCACCAATCTCGACTACTCGGATTACTTCGGCCGCATTGCCATCTGCCGCGTCTTCCAGGGAACGCTGCATGCAGGCGACGATGTGACCATCTCCAAGCGCGATGGCAGCCTGATGAAGACGCGCATCACCAAGCTCTTCACCTTTAATGGTCTGAAGCGGACCGAGACCACGGAAACCACCATGGGCGACATCATCGCTGTGGCCGGTGTGGAAGGCATCACTATCGGCGAGACCATCACCAGCGTTGAAAATCCGTCGCCGCTGCCGCTGATTGTGATCGACGAACCAACCATTGCGATTCAGTTCAGCGTGAACAACTCGCCGTTTGCAGGGCGAGAAGGCCAGTACGTCACTAGCCGCAATCTGCGCGAGCGTCTTGAGAAAGAGTTGCTCACCAACGTCAGCATTCGCGTTGAAGATACCGGCTCTCCCGACAGCTTCAAGGTACTGGGCCGCGGCGAACTGCAACTTGCGATTCTCATCGAAATGATGCGCCGCGAGAGCTTCGAGCTTATGGCTGGACGCCCGGAGATCGTCACGAAGACGGTCGACGGCGTACGCATGGAACCCGTCGAACACCTCACCATCGACGTGCCCGAGATCTACACCGGCGTTGTGATTGAAAAACTGGGACCGCGCAAGGGTGAGATGACGAAGATGCACAATCACGGTTCAGGCCGTGTGCGCATGGATTTTCGCGTGCCTAGCCGCGGACTCATCGGACTGCGCAGCGAGATGCTGACCGAAACGCGCGGAACGATCGTCATGAACGCCCTGTTCGATGGCTACATCCCCTACCAGGGCGAGATTCCCCAGCGGCCCACGGGCGCGCTCATCTCCGATCGCCAGGGAGTGACGACGACGTATTCGCTGAACAGTCTGCAGGAGCGCGGGATTTTGTTTGTTGGCGCGGGCGTCGAGGTTTACGAGGGTATGATCGTCGGCGAGCACTCGCGCGACAACGATCTCGACGTAAACGTGGTCCGCGAAAAGAAGATGACCAACATGCGCGCATCCAGCGCGGATGAGGCCATCCGCCTGGTGCCAGTGAAGGCTCTCAATCTGGAGCAGGCCATCGAGTTTATCGCCGAGGATGAAATGGTCGAGGTCACGCCCAAGTCGCTGCGGCTGCGCAAAAAGATCTTGCAACAGAACCGCCGTCCAAAGCGTTGGGAGAAAGGCGAGCAGGCAAGCTAAAGAAGCCGCTTGGCCTCCAGCACTCGCTCCAGAGCCTCTTCGGCGGTTGTCCCAATCGCCGATAAGTGCCCCATCTTCCTGCCGGCGCGCGGTGTGTGCTTCTCGTAGAGATGCAGGCGCACACCGGGCACGGCCAGGGCCGCCGCAAAGTCCGGAGTACCGTCAAGCCACACGTCACCGAGCAGGTTCACGATTGCCGCCGGAGTAATCAACTCCGTGGAGCCAAGCGGAAGATTGCATACCGCCCGCACGGCTTGTTCGAACTGGCTTGTAACGCAACCGCGCTCGCTCTGGTGATAGCTGTTGTGAGGCCGCGGCGCAAGTTCGTTCACCAGTAACTCGCCCTGGCGCGTGACGAAGATCTCCAAGCAGAGCAGGCCTTCCAAACCCAACTTATCGATGATTGCCGCCGCTAACGCCTCGGCGCGCGCCTCAAGCGCCGAGGGCACGCCAGCCGGCAAAACGCTCCACGCCAGAATCTGATTTTCGTGGTGATTGCGTGCGGCGGGATAGCTGCGCACCTCGCCTGAGGGACTGCGCGCGGCCATCACGCTAATTTCGCACTCAAGATCAAGCGCCTGCTCGGCTACGGCCGCATGGGCGCCAATGCTCTGCCACGCAGTTGAAATCGACTCTTCGGTCGCGGGCTCATCGAGCCCAATCCGTGCCTGTCCGCGTCCGTCGTAGCCTCCGCGCCCGATCTTCAAAAAAACGCGTCCGCCCAGCGCCGCGACTGCCTCATGCAGGTCCGTCTCGCTGCGCACCACGCGAAATGGTCCAACAGGAAAGCCTGCATCAGCGAGCCATTTCTTCTGCAGAGTCTTGTCCTGAATAATGCGGATAGGCTCGACACCCGGACGCAGCGGCGCAATCCGCGCCACCTCGGCCAGAGCATCCACTCCAATCTGCTCAATCTCCAGTGTGACCGCATCCGCTCCGGTCGCCAGCCGCCGCGCTGCAGCCACGTCATCCCAGCGGCCAACAATGGTCTCGTCCACTACGAAGCTCGCCGGGCACGCTGGCTCCGGGTCCATCACCCGCACACGATAACCCATGGTGCGCGCGGCCATCGCCGTCATGCGTCCCAGTTGCCCACCGCCCAGAATTGCCAAAAGTCCGCCTGGCCTAATGACCGATGATTTCTCTTGCTGACCTGATTCAGAGATGCCGCTCACCCAGGAAGCTCCTGCTCTAGGACTTCTTTTGTGCGTCCTGCGCGCCATGCGGCCAGCCGCTCATAGAGAGCGGCGTCGCTTGCGGCCAGGATTTCAGCGGCAAACAGCGCTGCATTGGCCGCACCAGGCTTGCCGATTGCCAGCGTTCCCACGGGAACGCCTTTCGGCATCTGCACAATCGAGAGCAGCGAATCCATGCCGTTCAGTTGCGTTGCCGCCACTGGAACTCCCAGCACCGGAACCAGCGTCTTGGCTGCGAGCATTCCCGGCAGGTGCGCCGCTCCGCCGGCCCCGGCAATAATGACCCTTAGCCCGCGTGCCCGCGCAGTCTCAGCATATTCAAATAGCCAATCCGGTGTCCGATGCGCACTCACGATGCGCGCTTCGTGCGGGATTTCAAGCGCGCGCAGAATCTCCACGGCCGCCGCAAGCGTCTCGTAATCGCTTCGGCTGCCCATCACCACGCCTACCAGTGGCTGTTCGCTCATAAGCCCGATTATACGAGTCCCCGGAAAGTAGGCCCAACATGAATGCACGCCGTTCCGCTTTTTCGCTGTCAACCTCAACTCGTCAATGCCGGTGCCATGCCTCAAACGCCACTTCGATTACCGCGAATACCACACTGGCCGCTGCTAGAAATCCTTTGGCGCGCTGCCAGTTCTGCTCATGACGCTCGAGGCGCCGCTCCAACTCCGCAATCCGCCCGCCGTTGCCGTCGCCCATCAGACCGGTCATCTGCGTTTTCAGCACGCTCAAATCGCTAAGTACCTGAGCTTCGAATTCATTCATCATTCGCATCCATTTGACCCCATCTGATCATTCACGCCCGATACGTTCGAACCTCACGAACCCAGCGGCAGATTGATAAATAATGCCGTTGAGAACTCAGAGTAATTGGGCGGCGTCGCGCCATCATACATCCGAATATAAAACCGGTCGTTTGTAGTTTCGCGCGAAAAAATCATATTCGGCAAACTCGCCCGTGCCACTAGCCCCGTATCTTCACCAGGCATGAACGCAAAGTCACGCCTCCGTATCTCAAATCCTCCCCCGGTTGGTGGCGTAATCCCTGTGTTGATCCCCACTGTGGTCCCATTCAGTGTCGTCACGGTCAGGCCGGTCAAATTGCCAAGCACCGTAGGGGCCACAGGGGCTGGTAGCCATGTGTCAGCGGGAACCGTCGCGCTCGTCTTGATTGCAAAATCGTCTGCCCAGTCGTTGGCAAACGTGATCGTATACTCAACTAAGTCTGGATAACTAGCCTTGTAACTCAGCTTCACAGTCCGAACAACGACCTGCGCATCCAAATCGGCAGAAGGTGCATTGAGCTGCAGTGCGTCACCTGGCCACACGTCGGAGGCAAAACTGACTCTGCCGCCTTTGTAGGTTCCGCTCCACAACGCGCTGACTCCTGCAGCCGCCTGTTCCATGACAAGTGCGGCGTTGCGACAGTCTGCCGAGCAGCGTGCGGGGGGCTCGGTAACTGAGCCGATCCATGTTGCTACCGCGGGTGATCCGGCTTGCGTGAGAGCCTGCTGGCTGGCGGTGTTCACTGCGCGCCCCACTGCTCGTCCCACGCTGCGATAACTTACCGCGATCTGCTCTCCTATTACTGGCGCATATCCGGTGTAAAACACGACCTTGCCTGTGCGTTCCAGTTGGCACTCGCCTGCTTCCGCCGTTGTGCCTAACCGGCGGGTATAAGGGCCACCGCTGGGGGGGGTGCTCACCACCCAACCCGAGCCAAGGTTCGTCAGATTCAACGCGCGCATGGATCCAATCAGATTCAGGGTGCTCGCTGCCACAACGGTGCACCATCCAGGCACATTTGCGAGCGCGCCGTCGTACAGGGTTACCGGCATCGAGCCTACTCCATTGACGAACTCCTGAACCTCGAGTTGTAACTTGCCGGGGTTTAGAGTCCAGTCACCCCCTGCGGCGATTGCGCCATCATCTCCGAAGGAACGGTAAATTGCGTGTGCCCGGACGCTCTCCGGACAGTGCACCCTCACCCTTAGCGTATATTGGTTAGCCGAGCTTACTGCAAATGTTATTCCGGCCGATGTCCCTTGAATTAACGGTTGCAAAGTTACGGCTCCTGTCCCTTGCTGAGCGGTGACCTGAAAGGCCGCCGTACATCCAACGGATTCCTCTCCTCCGGTAAAGAACCCAGCCAAAATTCCAGTGCTTCCCGGAGAGAGAGTTACTCCCTCGGCCTCCAAAAGCAGGGTACCGCCCATCTCTACGGGATCAAGCCAGCTCAACACCGCTTGACCATCAAGTCCGTTGCCACCAGTCATTGTGAGGCCGCCCGCACCCAGCGAGAGATAGAGTTGCCCCGCCGTATTTCCCCAGAGGCGCTGATCTATCTGTGGTTCGTTGAATAGTTCGCTGATGATGATCGACTTCGAGGTGGAAGGAAAGTAAGGGGCCGCCGCTAGATAAAACTGGGTCGTAACTCCATCTCCTTGAAAGTATTCGGTTACATAGGCAACCGGCTCGTGTTCGCCGCAGACAGTTACATCGTTCGCCAGTGCGCGTTTCACGCTTGCGGTAAAAGCCAAGTTAGCCAGGCTAAGGCTGCCGTCGGTCTCATTCAAAGTATGTACAGTGGTCTGCACGGGTGAGAGCATAAGCGACCCGCCGACAGCGCGATAAGCGGCGCGAGCAAGGCTCGCCAACTGTCCGGCACTCTTGCTGAACGGCGCTCCTGGACTCGAAACAAAATTACTTACCGGCGTACTCAGCGAGACTCCGTGAGTCGAGAGCGACTTTGCACCGCTATGAGTCACCAGCGAGGTCATCAGCGCCCCGGCGGTTTGCCCCGCCATGCCAGTGCTTGTCGGCATCAGCAGTTGATCCAGAAGCAACTCGTCGCTCAAAGCCTGAATACTCGTCCGATAGCGTGGACCCTCGATTCCAATTCCAGCGTACTCGGCTTGCGGACTTACAGCGATGTACCCAGTGAAGTAATAAGTGCCATCATCACCGATAACCGCCAGCGATTGGTTGCGTGAGGGTCGAGTTAGGCTACCGTCGGCAGGTAAGCTAAGCCACAACTGGCATATCGAGGGCTCATTAAGTCTGCGCTCGATTGTTAACGGCTGCACCGCATCGAGCGCGGCCGTATAGTCCTGCCCTTGAATCGTAATCTTCATTGTGGCTCTCTGACCTTTTTTACTTCCTGAGTTACTCTCGTATTACACCAGTGCCTTATCCGCAGGCAGAAAACTCCGGTAACACAATACCCGTTCTCCATCCAGTGGATCGATAACCGGTAGTGCCAAATACTGTCCCTTGAGAACGACTCGCGCGTGTCCGCCTTTGTCTTTGGGGTCGAGCGGTATCGCTGCTTCCTCGGCGCCAGTCATCGTCTGCAGTCGCGGATAGTGAAAGAAGATCCTCTCCCCTTGGCTTCCTTGCATCACGAACAGCGCCGACCACTCCTGATAGAAACTGCCGCCTTCGCGATCCACGAATCCGGTAACGGCCTGAAGCTTGGCCCCTGTTGCTGGAGCCCCACCCGGCAATGGCTCAGCCAGAGTAAGGCCTGTCGTGTTCACCTGGGACACCAGTGCGACATTGAAGGTCACCCGCCGAATGTAGTCCACATCCGTCAGAACCTGCCTTACGTAGGCGCCAGCGACTGGTGTACCCACATAGCCCGACTGGCCGGTATAGTCCACATCGACTGCAATCATTGACCCGGCCGTAAACTTCGCCGCGTCCGTGCTGCTCAGCACGATAGAGGTAGCCGTCGAGCCGCTTTGTGGCGTTACTGCCGTAACCGCCTGGGCCCCGTCCGCTGCCGGAGTGGAACCGTCCGTCGTGGCCAGCAAATTCATGTGCTGCGAGCCGGTCGCCAGTGCCATCGTTAGCTTCGTCCAACTCAAAAACTGTAAGCTAATCTGCGCCTCGATAGTTTCGCGCACTTGCTCAATGGTTGCGGCCGGAATACCCGTCAACACCGGCGAACTCTTGCTTGTCGCCTTCCGAGTGAACTCCTGAATCCATCCCAGACTGATCCACGGTGCCGGCGGAGCATCCAGGCTGAATCTGCCCTGTTGTGACGCATCGAAAAGCACCGGCGTTTGCGAAGCGCGATTCACCGGCGCAAAATACGCTCGAACGCGCCGTGCCACCGGCGCGGGAGCCGAAAACCAATTCGCTGCCATCACTCCCCCTGCTCTTGGTAGCTGTAGACCATTACCTTGGCCGATCGGCTCAAACGGTCTCGCAGCACTGTAATTGGGGCAAAGCCGGGCTCGTCCCAGAACACCTGCGTCAGCATCGCCGTCGGCGGCGTGGCTGTGTAGTTAAGTTTCGGCGTATGGAAAGGTGCAAGCATCGTCACCAGTTCCTCGTCCATCGCACTCAGCGCGCGGCCTCGATCCAGTCCGCCATAACTCTGTGTTCCGCAGGTCTGATAGAGAATTTCGCACTCCCCGGCTGCCATTGTGGAACTAAGATCCAGGTCGATGCCCAGCCCCAGCCAGCGCAGCACAAATACGTCATTGGGAAGCTGGCTGAAGGGAGCTTCCGCCTCCTCCACCAGAATCCCAGGCCGCACTGCCCCCCGCAGTAGGATTGTGCGCTCCGGATTGATCGCTGCAAGCCGCGTGCGCAGCGCCATATAAAACGAGTCTTTCGCATTCTGCATGGAGTAAAGCTCCTGAAAACTGACAGGCTGCTTCTAACGGCGGCCTGCTGACAGACAACAGCCAATAAGGCAAATCGGATAGATGAGTTATGAAGTTCCCGGTGAGTCGAAAGCAACCGGCGGCCACTAACTGGGAGTCACTTATACTGCCTGTTGCTGTGCCTCGTGCATGAGCAGTCGGTAGAGATAAACATTGCCAAAGGCCTCATTCGAGGAGACTGAGTCAATCAGATAATCTTGGCCCCCCACTGTAACTGCCAGCGTCATGGCAAAGAGTGCCTGGGCCGAGGGCAGATCCAGTGTGCTCACTTGCTGCGCTACGGCGGTCGCCGACACGAGTAACTCCCATTTCGGCTCCCCGCCGTCTTGCCATGTTGGCCGCAGCTTTCGCATAACTACCGGGCTCACGACCACATCGGAAAACGACGATGCCACCAATCCTACCTCGCACTGGTTGACATCTGGAGTTGCGCCAGTTACTCGCAAAAGAGCGCTCGTTCCTGTCAAGCTGCGCAGCAACGCATCGGCCAGCATCTGCGGCGCTCCCACAGGGTTCCGCGGTGACGTATCACTCATCGGTCACCCCAGCCTGTTCGCTATGTATGGACGCAGCCATGCTTGCACCGTTTCGTCCACCAGCGAACTCGAAAAGTACTGCATCTGCATTGTGTCGATCTTTGTCTTGCTGGCAGTTAGCGCCGGTGTCGACTGCGCATTGCGTACAATCTGCGCGCACGCTGTCTTCACGTCGTCACCGATCGTCGAAAGCCCGGCGGTATAAGTCACTGAAACTTCGTTGTACGGAAGACCAAGCACATTGAACGGAAGCGTCAACTCCCCGGTATTAGGATCGAAGTCCACAGAGTTGGGATCGATTGAAGTCCATTGGCCAGGCAATGAAAATGCACATGCTATTTCGAGCATCGGCTCATTCAGAGCCTCCCCGCGCCGCGGCCGTGCGTACCGACCTTCAATGTTCACTATCGGTGTCGTCGCCGTCCATAAAGGTGCCAAGGGCAGATAACTCAACCGCACCGACTGCGCTCCGCTGGTCAGGCGCAACCGCTCTGTATACTGGATTACGTTCAGGTCCGGCCGCCTGCAGTAGCTGTTGATCAGTGCCGTTGCGGCCGTAATCCAGTCCGCCGTCGTTCCAGCCGGCAATCCATAGTTCGGGTAATCCGCTGGCTGCAGATATGCCATAACTCACCTATCCTCTTTTTCGTTTCCGCCGAACGAGCGAAAGTTGCAAAGTATCTGTTCCGCTTGAAGGCTCGCTAACTCATTAACTCGCTAGCCGTTGAGGCTCCGGTTCACGGAGCCTCAACGCTAACTCCGCTAACTCCGTTCGCTACCGGTCCACAAGAACCTGGTAGTGCGCGTAATTGGCGCCCTTCACAACCGGCGCGCCAAACTTGACCGCCACATACTGATAGGCCAAGGAGCCTGGCAGTCCCAGTTGGAAGATGCGGGGTGCAGGATCGCCGAGCCAGTGATACTCGATGAGATCCTCGGTCACAATGTAAGCCGGAAGAACTGCCGATCCCGAACCAGGAGTGCCCGTGTAGCTCAGGCTCCAATCAGGAATCAAAGGCAGATCGCCCGCCTGCGTCGAAAGCATCTTCACCCGGACTCCCCCGGTGATGTTATCCGTGTTCAACACGACGTTGAACTCGGACTTCATCTCACGGTCGATCAGGTCCAGCAGAACCGGATTGGCGTAGATTGCCGTGGGCCGCACATAGTAGCCGTTGTTGGCCACCATCTGCGCCACTGCCGACTTGATCCCGTCAACAATCGACGCCGTTGTGCCGATCGAGATCGTGTTGCCGCCAGCAACGATCTGAGGAATCACGCCCATGTACTGCGTGGTCGTCGGCGAGCTCAGGCTGGTGTCGTTGCCGTTCCACAGTGCCACGTCATGCGCCACCATCACACCGCTTACCGTATCCACCAGGTCCTTGGCCTGCAGATAGGCAAACTGCTTTTGCTGGTCGCCCAGTTCGATGTCGAACAGGTTGTAGTTGATCTGCGAGACAATTGCCTTTAGAGGCACGCTCCGCTCCACGCGCGTCGGGCTCACCACAGGAGCAACGATGCTGCGTGGATTCACAAAGCCGGCCGTGCCCGGATTCGGGAGTGCCGTCTCCTCAAAGAAGCGCGACGGATGTCCGGTCGCAGGAACCTGTTTGATGCGCTGCCCGAATGGGCTCGAACGGCGGCAGATGTCGAAGATCTCGGTCTGATACAGCGGAACTTCGATAGCGCCCGGCCCGATAAAATCCGCTGCTGCGTGTATGTCTGCAAAGGTTGCGTTCATAGACTCTTTCCGCCCCCTTCATGGGGGCCAGTCGTTGCTCGAAGTTCAGTCTCCAGCTACTAGCTTCTAGCTGACGGCTTTCCTGTCCGAGCGGTAACTCCAGCATGTTTTCGCGAGAACCCTCTCCAGGTTCGTCCTAACTCCAGATGTGATTTCTCGCCGCAATATCCCGGCCTGCTCCATTACTGCCAGCCGTGGTCCAGAAGCTTTTAGCTAGAAGCTAGTAGCTAGAAGCTGAAAGCTGCCTCTACGCAATCGCACCTGCCCGCAGCAGTTGGCTCTTCACGGCGATGCGCTGTTCCAGACTCAAGCCGGTCAGCGCAGCGTCCAGGGTGCGTACATCCACAGGCCCCTCGCCGATGCCATGTTTGGCCAGCATCTCCGTAGTGGCCGCGGGCACGGTCCTGCGCAGCGGATTCAGCGCCATTGGCGCGGTCGTGGCCTTCACCTCGGCCAATTCCCGCTCCGCCGCTGCTAGCTTCTCTGCCAGTTCTGTTTCCCGCCGGCTCTGCTCGACGGTTGCCGAGATCCTCTCCACCTCACCGGACAGTGTGCCTTGCCGCTCTTCCAGCCAGCCCAGCGTTCTCTCCAGCAAAGTCGTTGCGGCTTCCAGCCGTTCCGCAATTTCCTGCTCTTTGTTCTCCATACCCGTCCTTTCTTATTTGCCGTGAATGTCGTCCGCAAACCAGATAACTCGCGTTTATCAGCTAACTGGCCATCTTTAAAAGCGAAAGAGGCTCCAACCTACAGAGCCCTTCCTAACATCGCTAACTTCACTAACACCGCTAACTCTGCCAGCTCAGCTAACTCGCCATGCGGAAGCTTGTCTCCCGGTAAGCGGCTTTGTCCCTCAGCAGGATGGCTGCCCCGGTAAAGGTTACGCGCGTAAGCTTCCATATCTCGGCGCGCATATCTTCCACCCGCGCATCCGCCAACTCGTAGCTCATCCCCATCGCCTGGGGTGCGTGAGCCAGAATCGCCTCCGTTACCTCGGGAAAATCCCGCGCGTACAGATAACCGCGCACCACCAGCCGCTGCCCGATCAGGTTCGCCTCGGTCAACAGCCCGATCTTGCGCCGGGCATCATGGCCGTCCCAGCCCGGCCGGTAATCCACCGCCATGCCCAGCAGCGAGGGCAGCGCCTTCTCCGCCGCCTCGCGTGTCAACATCACCCGATGCCCCCGCGCCCCTGCCGGAGCCTTGTCGCTGGCTGCGTTCACCACCGTCAATACCCCCTCGAACGCCACCCGGTTGGGGTGCCCGTCCACATGGGGAATCTTTACCGCCATCGCTTCCAATCGCATGCGCTCTCCACCCATCTGCTCTCGCTTGTTCGGCCAGTTATTCGCTGACCGGCTTTGCGCAGAACCCCACTTCATCAACCCTCTTGCCCTGTTGCTTCGCCTGCCAGTTGCTCCACTCCGTCTTGTCCCAGCGGAGCCAGTCCTCGCATCGCCCGCACCTCGTTCACCGTCAATACACCGGCCTGCAGCAGTTGCACCTGCACCGCCAACTCTGTCTCCTCGTCCCGCGCGTTCAGTTCGTTGAAGACAAACTCAAACTCCCGCCAACCGATGCACTTACCGAAAAGATCCCGCGTAATATGTCCGGCCAGCAGCATCGCCAGCGGCGAAATTGCGCCGCGAAATGCCTCGTTCGCCATCTCCGATGCGGTCGACTGGTTGACGTCCGCCTCCAGCCCCAGCATCAACGGTGGCAAACCAAACGCATTCGCCACCATCCTGATCAGAAACTCCTGCCAGGCCAGCCGCAGATCCGCATCCGTCCCCTGTGCAAACCGGAGTACCTCCGGCTTCTGCTCGGTCGAGATCAGCGGCACCCGTCCCGTTCCTTCGATCTCGTCCTGCCACCAGCGAATCAGCCGGTCGTGTTGCGTCGGCGTTGCTTCGTTTAGCCACAGCGCATACTGCGCCACGGCGTTTGCCGCCAGCTTGCCCGCAAACCGATGCGCGCTCAGAAATTGATTCACGGTCTCGAACGCAACTTCCAGCGGCCCCAACCCAAACGGCGTAAAGCTGCGCGGGTTCATTCGGATGTACATTAACTGGCTGTCCAGCAGCTCCACCGCACTTGACTCCAGTTGTCCAGGCATCGCCTGCGCATACCGCGGCGTCTCCGCCTGTCCGTCCCAGCGCCCGTTGATCCGGATCGACGCTCCGTCCACAGCCCACAGCATCGCCGGCCGGTCCTCGTCACCCGTCGGCTCCATCTCGATGGCTCCGAAGCCGCCCGTCAAGGCATCTTCAATCGCTTGTTCGATCAGGGTTCGAAAACTATCCACCGCGTTCGGCTCTTCCAGCATCCGCCGCAGCGCCCGCAGCTTCTTGGTAGCGTCTGCTACATCCCCAGACTTGACACCGCGCCTCACCCGCACCTGCCAGTCCATGGCCGCAATGCGGTCCTTGATCACGTTGATCGCCCGCCGTACTACCGGCGTCTCCGCGAAGCGGCGCAGATTCGCCGGCGTCGGCTTGGGCAAGTGCTGCCCCGGAAACTGTACCGGGCTCAGAATCGATGGCAGTGCCAGCGTCTTTCGTTCAGCTTCTGCATTGGCCGCTCCCGACTCAATCTCCGCACCCCGTCCGCTTCCGGTCGCCTGCCGCCAGATCTCTCGCAACTGTTCGCCTACCCTCACGCGCACCTTCCTTCTCCCGCCGCCCAAAAACAAAAAAGGCATAACCCCGGAAAGGGCCATGCCTCTGTTTCGAAAAGTTTTCAGCAGTAAGTTATCTGGGTACATCTCCCAGCGGATAACTTCCAGCCGCACTAACTACTCAACAAAATCGATCCTACAACAAACCAGAATAATTATCTGCAAATCTCCACAAATAACTTCCAAATAACTTCTAATTAACACTCAAGTACAACAAACAAACCGCCAATCGCAGGTTACAAGTTACTAACAACAAAGAGCTGTGAACTGCACCCTCACACCCGCAGTTCCCGCCGCGCAGTATCCGCTACCCGGCCCAGATCCGATGTAGTCAACACCCGAATCTGGTGCTCCTCCATCGTCTCCACTCCAAAGCGATACATCTCCAGCCGTTCCGGTTCTTCATCGCTGGCTCCCAGCCTGGCCGCGGGCTCAATCACCGCCGTTAACTCCAGTTCCGCCTTCTCCACTCGCTCCACACCTGCACGCAAGCCTGCCGCTGAAAACGCCAGCACCTTGGCCATCTCCACGCCTGGCTCCATGCTTACCGCATGAAACATGCGGATAATCCCATTCGGTCTGTAGCCCACGTCGATCCGCAGCGGATCGCCCGGCCGCGTGTATTCCGAGGCCGCAATCCTTTTCCTCAGCAGATCCCACACCCCGGCCCGTTCGAACTCCCCGCGCATCTTCGCCTGAATCGCTGCTCGTCCACTTAACCGCGGTACGCGCTCCCGAGGCGGCGGCTCCACGTAGAGCCGCATCAGCTCTTCCATGCCCGCAGGCAAACTCTCCGCCAGGTACGCCTTCGGCTCGGTCATCTGCACGTTCAGTGAAAGCGCTTCGGTCAGCAGCCGCATCAGGTTCCCGTCCGGCTCAGCCTGGAACCGTTTGCGCAGCTCGCTCTCCATGCCCTCAAGCAGCGCAGTGTCGGCCTCCGGATTGAGGCACCGCACCCGGCGCCAGTCGTGCGTAAAGCGCACCTCGGCCGCCTCTGCGCTTCCTTGCTCGCGCAGAATCACCCCGATATGCACATACTCGTTCCTTACCGCGTCCGGTACATACCGGATCAGCCGAAACTCGCATGCCCGCCTATCGTTTCCGCCACTCATCAAATTCCGCGCCTTATTCCGCTTTTCATCGATAGAAGTTATCTGCCCTCAGCTCTCATCTCGCGTCTACCCGCTCGCAGTTGCCCTATGGTCAAGGCCGGAATCTGTAAGTTGATAGCCGAAATCTGAAAGTTGAATTTCCCCCCTCAATTCACCCTTCCCGCAATGTTAGTCCCCCACCTCTCGCCCTTCCAATCTTCTTCCCCACTTTTCCCCATCCCTCCCCATTTAGGGAATGGCTTCCGATCCGACTTCCCGAATCCCTCAATCGCTTCCCGTATCCTGCTCCGCCGCGCCAGCAGCTTCTCCACCAGCGCTTCCATCTCGCTCAGGTCGCCTCCATACCACTCCGGAGGAACCTCATTGGCCGCCGCCCAGATCGTCTCCGCCGCCATGGTCTCCATCCGCGTCAGCCACGGCTCAAAGGACTCCCATCCCGTGATCTCCCGGTACACGTCGTTGCGATAATAAACTCCGCGCAGTGGCGCCTCTTCAAAACGCCACTCCCCAGCGTGAAAGCAATACCCGAAGTCGATGAACACGGCCTTGTACCGCCGCTCCCTCTGTTTACGTGTGAACACCGCCTGGCGTCCATTGGCGTTTCCGGTCCATTTGTCCAGGGCCAGGATGCCGGCAAACTCGGACCCATTCTTCAGCTCGGCCAGTTGTTCCTCCGGCAAAAAGTCCACCACCTGCCCCGGCATCAGCCCGCCCACAAACCGCGATCCAAACTGCAAGCCCGGCTGGCACTTCACCCGCGTCCGTCCCAGGTCTATCTCCAGTTCCGGCGTATTGTCGATCAGCCAGCTCGAGACCTCCACCAGTTCCGTCTCCGGCGCCGTCAACCCGGCCGCAACCGCAATCCGCGAGGCCAGAAACTCATTGGCCAGCACCCGTATATGCTGCGGGTTGTTCTGGAACTTCACCACGTAGACATTCCCGTCCGCGCCCAGCATCAACTGGCCCTGCGCGCCGCCCCGCATCCTCCGGATCTGCTGCACCGCCAGAACCGCCAATACCGTCCCCTCGCCTGTTCTCAGGTTCTCTTTCGCATTCTAGCGCCCCGGCCCCTAAGAGCAGCTGCTAGCTGCCCTTCCTCCCCAGCAACTCCACCCGCGCCCCCAGCCCGATCGCCATCGCCATCACACGGTCGTCGTGCGTCCCCGCCCGTGCCCCCGTTCTTCCATTCGGCAAACGCACAAAGCTCCGGCACTCGCCCAGCAGGCGGCGGCTCATAAACCGCCCCGGCTCCTCCGCCAGCGCCGCATCCAGTTGCCCCAGCACTGCCGGCCTGCTGATCGTTGTCGTCAGCCAACCCGCCTGTCCCTCCTGCGCAAAAATCCGTCCGTACCTGCAGCCCGTCTCCAGATGTGCCAGCACCCCGCTGCCGTGGTTGTTCCGCTCCACCACCAGCCAGGCCCCGTTATATTCTGTCGCCAGCTCCATCACCAGTCGCGCCAACTCAAGCCCGCCCACATGCCCGGCAAACTCCGCGCACTGCAAGCCTGTCTCCATCTCCAGCACCTGCGCGGCCGAGTAGTCGCCTTCGCTACCGCCCCCAGCCGGGTCCACGGCCACCAGGTACCGCCTGCCCTTCACCGGTGGCAGCCAAACCTCCAACTCCCCGTTCCGCCTACGCTCCACCGGCTCCGGCGCCGTCAGCAACCGATTCTCGATCGCTTCCAGTTCAAACACCGACTCCCCACTGGCTCTGAAGCAGCTCTCTTCGTCCTCGGCGTATTCTTGCTGCGCCAGTCCGCGAAAGTCCGCCCGAATCTGTCGCCTGTACCCGATCTGTTTCAGATCCAGCCCGTGCCGCGCCGCCAGATCCCGCTCTTCCTCCGTCAGGCTGCTTTCGTCTACTGCGGCTGCCCGGTAACGCGGCTCCATCCACCAGGGAAAGAAATGCCGCACCATCCCCGTCTCTCCGGCCTTCCGCCACTCCTCGTGGAAACATCCGCCTACGCCATCTGGCGTCGATTCCAGAATCAGCTCCGCTCCCGGCGCCATCGCCGCCCGCAGGCCGGCCAGAATCTCCGCCGCGTCCCCCGGCCAGCGCGCCAGCTCCGAGCAATGCAGGTTCTGAATCGTCAGTCCGCGGCCCGCATTCCGATCCCCGGCCGAGACAACCCTGTACTGCGAGTCCAGCTCCGGAAACGTCAGTTGCCGCACATTCGCCCGCGACGTCCGCAGCGGTCCCTTCCGCAGCTCCTCCGGCAGCCAATCCAGAAACCGGTGCACAATCCTGAAGATTTCCTCGGCCGCCTCCTGCGTGTGCGCCACCTCCAGGGTCAACGTACCGGGCCGCGTAATCGTCTTCAGGAAAAATCGCGCCGCCGCCCACGTCGTCAGCCCCATCTGGCGCGCCTTCAATACGATGTTGCGTTCTCCCCGTCGTCTCTCGAAAGCCTGCTGCGCCGCATTCGCCTTCAGCGGAGCCGTCCAACCCTCTCGCGTCCTCACTAGCAGCAGCTTCTCGGCCAGCACCATCCCGATCGTCCGCCCCCTGAATCTCGCCACGCGCCGGTCCAGAATCCTCCCGAAGTGTTCCAGTTCCGCCCTGTCCGAATACTTTGGATACAGCCCCGCCCCCAAACGCCCGTCTTTTCCTTCCATCGCCGCACACCCCGTCTCAACTTCGTCGCCTGGCTATTTCGTGACGCGTCAGCCCCGCTCTGCAGCGGGGCTGACCCCTCACTGCAGTCGTTCGACGATGATCGCGTGCGACCAGACGCCGCCCGTGTTTGTCCCGCTTGAGAGGAGGCTTTCGGTCTGGACGGCCGTGCTGGCGGCCAGCGGGAAGACGTAAGCGTAGGCGCTGCCCGATGAGATGGTCGTCCCGATTTGCGCCGATGCCACCATATACCCGTTCCCGCTGCTCTGCCCGTTCTGCGTGGCCTTCACGTAATTGGACACCGTATAGGCCGTGCTGCTGGCCGTCGTCCCGTAGATGTAGCCGGTGATCCGGTACGTTCCCGCGTAAGTCGAAGTCCATACCGTGCCGTAGCTGCCGGTCGGTGTGGACTCGGACACGTTGCTCTGTGCGTAGACGACGCACGGCAGGTGGTCGAACCCGTCAAGGCAGCCAAGCGTGTTAGCGGCGGCTACAATGTGGCCGGAAGCGTCGGACGCGAGCCGGGCTTTCGAGGCGGGAATGGCCACCCCATTCACTGCTTTCACCGTCATGCTTAAACTACCTGCGGTATTCGTTACATCTCCAGATAGAGACGGGAACATGGCGGCAGTTAATGTTGAACTCAGCCCCGCAGCCGTGCCGGTCGTATTCGCTCCATTGGCTGGAATATCGCCCGAAACAAGCGCCGCGCAACTCGGCGCCTGTCCCGCGCTCCCCGTACCTTTCTCTTGAACAAAGCATTTCGTCGTTGTGGTGTTCGGCGCCAGCAGCGCGGTTGTGTTTGCCCCGCTCTGATAAGGCAACGAACCCACTGCACCTCCGGCGATTCCCTCCGCGTAGCCGGTTGTATTCGCATTCGGCAATGCGTAATCGGTCCCCGCCACTGCGATCGTCGGACTCCCCGTTCCCGTCGTATTCTTCACTAACCCCGTGGCCAGTCCAGACAGTGCCACACCATTCACCTGCGTCGCGTTGATCTGCCCTAATTGGCCTTCAAGCTGCCAATTGGTTCCATCAAAGGTCGCGCTCACCCAATGGCCGGCAAGAAGATCGCTGGCCACAACATTCCCCGAGCCGCCCAGTTTCTTGATTGCGGCTGCTGCTACCCCATTCACCGCAAGTGTCGCCGATCCCGTATTCGCCACGTCCGCCTTGAACTGAATGTGGTCTCCGACCGCTGGCGTAAACGTCGGAGAGGTTGAGCAGGTATATGCCGTTCCCGAACCTGACGCGGCCACACAGTTGGCCGGCACGCTCAAATTATGCGAATTAGCCGCCGTGTCCGCACCCGACCCATTGCCGTTCCGCACGCCGCCTACTGCGGCTTCCAGACTGCCCGCCCCGCCGTCCGTGATGCTTCCGTCGCCGGCGAACTTTGCATAGTCCCCGCTCGTGCCCGTCCCGTCGCTCAACTGCACCTTTGTCCCGCTGGTTCCGTGATAGCCAGTGAGGTTAGAAGGCAATAGCGTTCCATTCGAGTTGGCGATATTTCCGGCTACCTGCGCTGGCCCGTAGGTCATGCAAACTGGGGCAGTCGAGATCGTGTAGCAAAACGTACCTGCGATTGGCGTTCCTGTGGGTGCTGATGCCAGTCCCATATTGCCAAAGATGTTATTGACGCCGGTCAGCGTGAGTGTTCCGGCCGTATAGGTCGCCGCCGAGGACACGTCATATTCGCCAGTCAGATTCAAACCGGCTAGAAAGCTAGAGGAGTCTAAAGACACGTTCCCGCCAATAGACGAGATAGATGCCGAGCCGGAAAGTGTCGAACCCTTAACCATTACCGACTCTGTGTTTGTGAGGCTGACCAAACCTCCCATTGTCGAGTTGGCAATATCAACTCCGAAGGAGCCGTCCGTGGTGCTCTTGATGGAAGTGTAATTGGTTCCGCCCCCTCCCAAGTCAAAGACATTCACGAGATTCACATAGTTCAAATTGTCCATATCGAACACAACCGGGGTTGCTGTCGATGCTGTTTCTTCCACGTTTAGGTCATAGAGATTCTGCACGGCAGGGCCTGGCGAGGTTGCCGTTGCCGAGGAAAGTAAGTTACCCGTCCCGGAAAACGACAGTAGCGATCCGTTTCCGTAAATCGTCAGAACAGCGTTATTCTGCACCAAACTACTCACATTGCACTGCTGCAGGTTGGTTGCCGTGCTTTTAGGCAAAGCAATCGCGGGACACGCATCCATCGCCGCCTGAATCTTGCTTGTGTCGTCCGTCGATCCATCGCAGTCCGCACTATAGGGCGGTGCTGTGACCTGGCAAATTTGCGGAGACATCCCGGTTGGAGTACCGGTGACGTTCCCGTTGTTGTCCAGGTAAGCTGGACCATTTGCTCCTGTCCCGTCGCTCAACTGCACCTTCGTGGCGCTCGAGCCGTGATAGCCTGTGAGGCCGGAGGGCAGTAACGTACCGTGCGAGTTAGCTATGTATCCCGCCACCGTTGCATCCCCTGTTGAATCTACCGCGATGCCTGTTCCGTTTGAGCCAAGTAAGCTCAAAGTGCGCGGGTTTCCAGATGAGCCAGCTTGAAGACTCACATTGTTGTAAAGAGGCGCTATTGATATATCTCCTCCGCTGTTAGCCGTCATGCCGACAGGACCGGATGCCCCTGGCATGTAGAAGCCTGGCGCTTGCACGTTTCCAGTTGTGTTGAAAGCGGTAACACTCCCATTCGGAAGAGATAAAAGTGCCGTCCGGTTAGTTGCTGGAGTCGCACCCACCACTGGTGAGGACACAATAGTCGCAGGTACAATTCCCAATCCATGAAAGCTCACTGTTATTGGGGAAGCTGAGACAACAGTGGCGACATGGACATCAAGATAACCGTTGCCGCTATTGTCCTGAGATACTTCTATTTGGTCGATGATAGGGCTGTTAAAGCCGTTGACATCCCTTAGTGCGAGTAACAAATTACCATAACCAGCCGCGACGAAATCGGCGACAAAGCTGGTAAGGTTGTTGTTGTAGTAGCCTTGAATCCTCATCTCGCCTGTGTCAATATTGCCGCCCGTATTAAGTAACCGATACCACCCAGTCGCGGTTGGAGTGAAAGACATCCCCCCTGCAGCATCCTGCACGGCGAGTTGTCCCGCCGACTGTAAGTATGTTTGGTCAGAAGTTGATCCTTGCAGGAAAGATTTCCCAAATTGACTGCCGGCGGCGTAAGTGCTGCCCGTCTGGTAGTTGGCTATATACCCGGCCGGTCCAGACCATGTGCGCCCAAAGGCTACATCGTTGATCTCCGTGGTCATCTGGTAGCTGCACGTGGTATTGGTAACAACAAAACCGTTGGTTGAATCATTCTCAAAACAGATATTCGCGGCGCTTCCGCTACCAGATATTACGCTGTCCTCAAAATGCACGCCCTGCGCTCCCGCAACGATCTTGTTTATCGGGGTTGCGTCGTTGGTATATTTCTCCTCATAGATATTCGAGAAGGTCAATCCATTTACCACGCCAGCGGCGCCTTCCACCAGAATGTTGTTTTTGCCGGTTCCAGGACCGTTGAATGTGCTGTCTCTAAAGCTGGTTGCCATGGCTTTCAGAACGTGAAGAGGATAACCAGAATCCGTTCCGTCACCCGCGAATCCCTGGATGTGGTCAAAGGAAGTTCCGCAGCAGGTGCCGTCTACAACCCATATATTCCCCTGGCTAACGTCGGCTCCCATATCGTGTATGTGACTCTCATCGAATAGTTTTTGGACATGGAACACTCCCGTTGCAAGTGCAGATGGGACACTATTGCTGGCCCAAAAACCACCGGCTCTGACGTACGAACCACCACTGGTCGGGTTGGGATCGGTGCAATAAATGGAGTCGATGCGCGTTGAACCAGTGGTGCCAAGAATGATGCGGTTGCCGCCACCGCCGCCCGCTTCACCCTTTCGCATAATTGTGGTGTTACTGTACTGCATAATTCCACAGCTTGTGCCGTCCGCGATTGTGATAGTCCAGTTCCCAGAATCGGGCAAAATGAGAGTTACGGTATTAGTTGCAGAATTAGCCTGCACTTCGCTGCCAACATTGATCTGCTCAGATAGCGTTTGAGCGCCGCCCAAGCCACTTGCATCGCAAGTTCCGCCCTCTACTGCTATTACAGCCGCGATGCACGCATTCATTTGTACCGAAGCATCCGCGCCTGAAAACTGATCCGCTTGATAAACAGCCCCAACCTTCTGTCCCGTCACCGTTCCTGAGAAAGTGGCGGACGTTCCCCCAAGCGGTCCCGCTAGCGTCTGCTGAGAACTCGACGTAGACGAAATCCCGCCCAGGTTCTCGAGCGCCGCAGCCGCAGTCGCGGCCCCTGTCCCGCCAGCCGCAAGAGGAACAGTGCTCACCCCGCCGAGCGCTGCGCCGCTTGCGGTGTAGTAGGCAATCTGCCCCACGTTCCCCGTATTGATTGTGCCCGTGGTGCCGGTGCCGGATCCGCATGCCGAGCCGGTGTTGCTCACATAACCCGAGTCGTCGATCTGCAGGCAATAGTGTCCGCTCACAGCCGCCAGACCCGGAAACTGAATCGACGTTGTCCCAGTAAAGCTCGCGTACAGTGAACTGCTACTGCCCCCATAAACCTTGAATCCCGCTCCCGCGCCGGTCTCGTAGTTCACGCGCACCACGCCCGTCGAATTCGATGCGTTGATATAGGTGTCGCCGCTGTTCGTACTCTGGTACGCCTTGAAGCTGTCCAGCCCGCCTATTGCTGAATTCAACGCCCAGTTGTTGCTCGCGTCCTTCAGCGCATACCACTGGCTGGTCCCGTTCCAGTCCTTGTAGGTTAGCGATTCTTTCTGGCTCGTCGTCGCGCCCGCCAAAAAAATCTGATCGATCTCCGCGTCCGCCTGGTTCTTCACCGTTGTCGAACCGGCAAAGGTCGATGTCCCGCCTACCTGCAATGTTCCGTTGAACTGCGCGTTGCCCGCGTTGTTGATCGTTGCCACTGCTGCGGCGTTGCTGCCGCCCGAGGCAAACACCACTCCGCCCGTGCCCGCGTTCGTCGACCCGTTAAAGAGCACGGAGCCTGTACCCGCGGCATTGATCACCGTCTGATTGTTGGTGTTTGTCTGGCCGTTGTTATACTGCCCAATCGACAACCGGTACACATTGTTCAACTCGTCCAGAACCTGATAGAACTGTTCGCCGGCCGTCGCATCGCTCAACCCCATCGTCCACCGGTAGCCGTAGTCGGTCTGGTACCGGTTCAACAGTCCGCGCTCATTGCCCATCGCGGTGCCAAGCCGGTAGTGATTCGTCAGCGTTGCGTCCTGCTGGCTCAGGTACCAGTCCCCGTTCATCCCGTTAAAGCTGCGATGGAACGTATCCAGAAAACTGTTCCGCGTTCCGTTGTCTGTCAGCTTCCCCGTAAACATCGTGCCGCCAGTGATCCAGTTGTTATAAGCGCTGCCCGTGTCCGCCACAACCTGGCTCGTCGAGTTCTCGTTCCTCAATCCAACAATCGTGTTGTTCTGTGCATTCGCTCCCAGGTGCAGAGCCGTCGCGCAGCCTTCCACATCTCCGCCCGTGAACGTGTTGCCGTCGCCCTGCTGCAGGTTGATCCCATATGTCCCTGCAATCGGGCTTCCCCCGCTGGTCGGGCAATTGATGTGCAGCCGTACAAACGTGCTCGCATTCATCCAGTCCGTGACAGCCGCATTTGAAACCTGGTGCCCGATCGCATTCACCGCCGTCTGGAACCCGTTGAGCGCGATGTCGTAGTACGTGCCCCCCGTGTAGTTCCCAGTCCCATCCAGAGTCATGCCTGTCTGGTTCGCGTTGCCCAGAAAGTACAGGCTCTCCAGATCCATCTCCTGTGTCCGGTAAGCCACTAGGCCCTTCGCCGTTGCGCTGGTTGCCGCGGTCGTGTTGATCACCACATCGTCCATGTGGAAGCCCTGTGTGTCCGCCGCGTACGTCGGGTCGCCCACCTGCACCATCGCGCCCGTGCCCGAGTATGCAAAAACCGTCCCCCCCTGCGAACCGCTCGTCTGCGTCCCGCCCCGCAGAGCGCATCCGCGCAACGTTACGTTCCGCGTCCCGGCAGTCACAATCATCTGGTTGGCGGTCGCAATCGTTGCGCAGGGCAGTTCAATCGTAGTATTTCCCGTGGCGATCGTCAGGTTCGATCCCATCGCCAACGTTCCGCTAAAGTTCCTCGCGTCGCACGTACCCCCATAAGTCGCATTCACCGCACTTAGGCAAGCCTGCAGCTTCGCGCCAAAGTCCGCACCAGGGAACTGGTCCACCTGGTAGGCACTCCCCACACTGCTTGTCCCCACAAGCGCCGCGTATGTTCCGCCGCTAGGCAGCGTTCCGCCGCCACCCGCCAGTTGCGTTCCGTTACTCTGCGAACTGCTCGCGTTCCACACCGTATAGCCGCCGTTGCCCTTCAGCAGATTCCCGGCAAACAGCGTCATGTTTTGTCCGCCAATCAGGTTCACCGGCGCGGCCGTGTCCCACGTCCCAGCTACATTCACGCTCGCCGTTGTCGACCCCGAGCAACCCACCCCGCCTTGCGTTACGGTGATCGCTCCAATCGATCCGTCGGAGTTCACACTTGCCGTTGCCGCCGCCGTGCAGCTCCCGCCAAACTGCAACGGAACCTGCGTCCCATAGGGATCGAACCCCAGTCCGTGTTCCGAGCCAACCGCCACTGCCGTCACCGCGCCGCCAGCGGCAGTCACCGTCAGTTGTGGCTGTACCGCATTCCATAGCGGAGTCACCACCGCATTCCGCACCGTCCAACCTTGCTGCGTTCCACTCAGATCCAGCACCAGTCCCGTCGGCGTCTCGCCCGCTGCCGCTGAATTGCCCGCCAGCGTCACCACGTTATCCAGCACATTGTTCGAGCCTGCCGCCGCCGTAAACCCATGTGTCGCCTGAATCGTAATGTTCTGCCACCGGTTCGAGTCCGCAGTCAATCCCGCTGGCGTTGCCACCGGCAGCGCCGGCAGCGCAATGCCCGTATTCAAACCCCTTATATCGATATTCCTGAACTCGCTCCACTGCGGCCACTGCGCCAGATACAGTCCGCACGTGTGCGTCGAATGCACCCCTGGATATTGCGCCGCCAACGGGTCCACGCCCGTCGTCGTAATCTCCACGTTCTCGATCTCTGCCACGCGCAGGCCGTTTCCGCCTGTTCCCGATACCGCCGCCATCGCAATCGCGCAATTGCCCACTACCCAGCCCGCGCCCGTCCCCACAGTGCCGGCCAGTCCATTCCCGCCGCTCGAAAAAATCGAATTGCTCTCCATCGGCCGGTTGATCGTGCAGTTGCCGCCCGCTGCCCGTCCCCTGGCCGGCGAACAAGATACATCCGCGCTCTGGTCCACATAAATCGTCAAATCGTGAATCCGCGTATAGCTCAGCAGATACGAACTGTCCGTCATCGATACCAGCACATCCTGTCCCGGATATCCCATCAGCGCCGACACCTGCTTGCCCATGCCGCCAATGGATTCCCCATGCCAGTTCAATGTGCGCGTCTTGCACGTGCCCTGCGGAATCGTCAGCGCCACTCCATGCGTTTGCGCGTAATTCAGCGCTGTCTGCAGAGCATTCGTATCGTCCGTCGCACCATCGCAAACAGCGCCGAATTCCTTCACGCTGCGCTCTGTTTGCTGTGCCCCGCTTGTCCGCAGATCCGTCACCCGAACACCGTTCGGATTCGTAAAACTATCCGTCCCCGCATACGTCGGCGGAATCTCCATCGCCCCTTTGCTTCCCGCCGCGTTTATCGCCGTCTGCAAAGTCGTTTGCGAACTACCCACAGCCGGAGCCTGCACGCCGTTCACCGCCGGCGTCCCCAAAGCTCCTGTCATGTTCCCGCCCGCTAGCGGAACCGCCTGGCTCACGGCTGTATCCACATAGTGTTTGTCCGCCGCCTGCAGAGCCTGTGTCGGATCGCCGTTCAGATTAAGCGGGCCCGTCAGCGTCCCGCCCGACAACGTGAACACGCCCTGGCCCAACGCCTGAATCGCCTGGTCCACATACGCCTTGCTCACCGCCTGCACCGCCTGCGCCGCCGGCATCACCTGCGACTGCACTTGCGCCAGGCTTGCCTGCGCCGCCGCCGGCACCACCCAGTACTGCGTGCTCGACGTTCCGTCGCTCATGTAGAACACCGCCGTGTAATAAAGCCCCGCCGGCGTCGCTCCCAGATTGGGCGCCAGGTTCAAGCTCACAAATCCGTCCGGCGGAATCATCGCGGTCACGCTGCCCGCGGCCACGGCTTGTCCGTTCGCTGTCGAAAATGCCGGCCAGCTCACGCGCAGTGTGCCCGAGCCCGGCTGTCCGTTCGCCAGGTACACTGTCCCCTGAACCGTCGTCGTGCTTACCGCCTGCGCGCTGGCCACCCGCCCCAGACACACTCCCAGCAGCATTGCCGCTATCAGGACCGCTACCACCAGGTTCTGTTTCATCTGCCTGCCGGCGCTGCGCAACCACTCGTTCTTCGTGAGCTTCATTTCCATCTCTTCCTTCTCTGTTGCGGAGCGCCCGATTCCGTGCATCCGGCTCTCCGTTATTCTTCGAGATCTCTGCATAAGTCGATGTCCTGAAAGGGCACAGCTTTAGAGCATTTTCACCTTGGGTGTAGAGCAGCTCTGAAGGGTACGGGCTTTAGCCCGTACGTCCATCTCTGCAATACAAACCAGGGCTTTAGCCCCTGAGGGAATGCTCGATGTGGAATAGAACAGAATCAGAGCTTTCCTTGCGAACTCGACCACGGGCAGCGCCTTCGCTCGTCCGCAACACTCCTCCGTTGCCGCTCGCGCCAGCCCCACCCTGTCATCCTTGACGTCCTATTTGATGCGCTCGGGCATCTTCGCCGCCAATGCAAAATTGGGCGCCCCACCCTTCGCGCTCCTTGCGAAAGTTGAAGCACCCAATATCAGTCCAGCACTTGTTCCTGCCACCCATCGGCAATCAGCCTTCCGGCTCCAGGTTTCCTTCGCCTGTCTCCGAGGCCGCTTGCGATTGCTCGCCTTGCCACTCTGCCTCACCCTCCAGCAGCAGCGCCAGGCTCTGGTGAGGCCGGTCATGCTCCTCATCCTTCTGCCCGGTCTTGGTTTCCGCAAGTGTAAGCAACAGCTTTCCGCTTTGCCCTTTGCCGTGCAGCGCCTCGCTCAGCAAATGCCTCGTGAGATTCACCTTGTTCCGGTCAACTGCTTTGCTCGCGGTAGCGCTCAGGCACTCTTCGCCCGCCGCGCCCGCCGCTTCCTCTTGCTTTGCCTTTCTGCTTGTCTTGGCAACTTTTCGGGCATCTGCCTCAAAGCCTTCTTTCAGGCCCGCCCTGCCGGTTGTCTTTCTCGTCGGCGCGTCTCCTGCCTTCCGGCGCGCCTTCTTCGTTTTCCCTGCCGACTGCCCCAGTTTTGCTTCAGTTGTTCCGGCCATCTGTCCGCCATTCCCGGCCACCGTTCCACGGTATTCGCAACCCGCAGAAACGAACAAGCAGCAACTCCGCTGCGGAGTCGCCCCGAGAACGCATTTTCAGGAGTGTCTTTCGCCACACCCCTGCTGAAAGAAATGCCGCTGCCTCTTCTTCTTCTCTCCTACGCCCGCGAACCCGCGGAGATGGCCTGAAGAAGATAGGAAGGCCTTGTCAGCCTTCCCCTATTTCTTTATTGCCGTATGAATGTTCTTAGCTTACCGGAATCCATAGAAATTCCCTGCAATCGATATTTCTCGATCTTCTTATTTAGTTTCAGTAACTTACCGAAAGTCCAGCCCTGGCAAACTTTGACACGCTTCCGAATGATCTCTGAATAAGCAGATGAAATGGCATTGAATAAGCAGTTGTTTTGAATGTGAGCGGTCCAGAGTTTTGAAAGGGCATGGCTTCAGCCGTGCCGCAAGCGCAATCAAATCGAGCAGGGCTTCACAGGCTGCGGAAAAACTCTGGTTGAGCCGCTGTTTTGAAAGGGTACGACTTCAGTCGTGCCATAACTGCCGCAAAATCAACGAGGGCTTTAGCCCCTGAGGTATGCTTTTCGGGTTCTTCTTTCAGATCAAGGCCTTTTTCCGCAGCCTGTTCACCCCCTGAAAAAAGGCCCAAACATCTAACCTTTAGGCTCGGACCGGGACGATCTGAAGCAATTACAATTGTGCCTCAGCTCGCCGCCACCTCCACCTCAGCCCACTCCTCCGCACTCAGCCTCAACTCCGCTGCTGCTACATTCTCTTCCAAATGCGCCACTTTCGAAGTCCCAGGAATCGGCAGCAGCACCGGCGACCGCTGCAACAGCCACGCCAGCGAGAGCTGCGAAACCGTCGCTCCGTTCCGCCTGGCAATCTGCCCCAGCTTCTCCGCCGCGGGGTTGTCCGCCCTCAGCAGCTTCCCCCCTGCATTCGGATACCACGCCATGAATCCAATCCCCTGTTGCTCGCACCAGTTCAGCATTTCCTCATGACGCCGATCGCCTAAACTGTATCGATTCTGGACACTCACCACATCCACATACTGCCGCGCCGCCTCCACCTCCGCCGGCGTCACTTCGCTCAACCCGATATGCCGAATCTTCCCCTGCTCCTGCATCCGCTTCAACGCGCCCAGGCTTTCTTCCAGCGGAGTCCGCGGGTCAATGCGGTGCAACTGATACAGATCGATCCGCTCCAGCTTCAACCGCCGCAGGCTCATCTCCACGCACTGAATCAAATACCCCGCGCGCCCCACGTACTCTGTCTTCGCCGGCCCCTGCCGCGTAATGCCGCCCTTGGTCGCAATCACCACGCCCGCTGGATACGGCGCCAGCGTCTCGCCAATCAACCGCTCCGCAATCTCCGGCCCATAAGCGTCGGCCGTGTCAATAAGCGTTACGCCCAACTCCACCGCGCGACGCAAAACCCGCTTTGCCTCCGCCGCATCCGCCGGCTCTCCCCACGCCCCTTCGCCCACTAGGCGCATAGTTCCGTACCCCAGGCGATTGACCGCAATATCGCCCCCAATCAAAAATCTGCCGCTAGCCGCCGCTGATGGTTTCTCGTTCCTCATGATGAATTCGATTCTAGTGTCCTGTTTCTAAAGTTCATCCCATAAATGCGGCCATTCTTCACACTCTCGAGAGGCTGTCATCCTGAACGGAGCGCGTCTGGGGCCACGCGTTCGCTTTTTGAACGTGGGGTAAGCGGAGCGAAGGATCTGCTTTTGTCCTTACCTCCTCCCTCCGTGAAAACCAACAATTCATGTCAACAACTTCAGAAACAGGACACTCGTGTTCTATCTCTGAAGTTCCTATTAAAACTGACTGTCATTCTGAGCGAAGATTGGCGCGTTCTTTGCGCCAATCGCAGTCGAAGAACCTGCGGTTGATCTTTACCATTTATGCCACGAACTTCTACCTCGGACACGAGATCGGTTCCCCAATTCCCATCCCGTTTCCAACCTCCCACGAGGACCATTTTTCTCTCAAGAAAAAAAGCCTCTCATCAACATCTGCCTCAATCAAGTGCAACAGAAGAACCGCTATATCCGCGTCGAAAACCTGTTGTGGAATCCCCGCCGCAGGTCATAATCCATAAGTGAAACTGCAGGGAACCGCGCCCCCTCCGGCTGCGTATCTTCAAAGGCACGAGCAAGGAGAAGCCCCGATGAGCACCTACGCTTATCCCAATCCGCAAGCCATCTTCTATCAGCAGTACGAAGCGGTCCGTCGCGACGAAGTCGTCGGCATTCTGCTCGCACTCTTCCTCGGCAGCTTCGGCGTTCACCACTTCTATCTGCGCCGCACCGGCTTGGGCATTCTCTACCTTTGTTTTTTCTGGACGGGGCTTTCAGCACTGCTCGGCTTTATCGAGTGCTTCTTGATGCCCGGTCGCGTCCGCGAGTTCAACGCCATCCAGGCCGCGGGAATCGCCGCCGCCCTCGGCATTCAGACGCCCATCTGGGGCCAGCCCATCAATGTGCCGCCGGGAGTCCCGCCCGTTCCAGAAGCGCAAGCCAGCACCCTCAACGCATGCCCGCACTGCCACCAGACCAACCCATCCGCCGCCCGCTTCTGCTCCGGCTGCGGCGGCGCGTTGTAGGAAACTCAATGCGATGGAAGGTGGAGCGCAACCCCGCATAAGGCCGACAGGATCAACAACGACTTTGCAGTCTGCACCGTCGTGCTGCAAATGCCACGTAAATATACTAGGGCTTTACAGGCTGCGCAAAAACTCAAAACGGAGGGAGGCGGGGGTTTCAACCCCCGCATAAAGCCCAAAAATCAATCGAGGCTTCAGCCCCGGAGGGATGTCCTTCGTCAATTCAACCCGAAACCCCGAGTTGTTCCGCAGACTGTTTAGCCCTTGGGGAAATGTCGGTCTGACAAACAGCCTCGTTCAGAGATCCTCTTGAAGCTGCCCCGTCAATCCCCGGTCTGAATCTGCACCAGCCCGTCAGCCCCTTGTCCACCCGGCGAAATCGTACTCGTCTGCGGCGCCCGCCAGTGGTCGATGTAGCTGATCTTGTGCACGCAGCCAATCGTGCAATTCGGCGAGCAGCTCTTGGCCGTCAAAAACTCCCGCTTTACATCCTCGGTCGTGTACCCAGCCAGCGGAACGCCCGGATACCCTCTCTGCTGCGAGCAGTAGTGCACCAGCCCGTCCTCGCAGATATACAGATATCGCGACCCGGCCCGGCACCGCCACTCGTTCGGCATGCCCTTGGCAATCGCCGCCTGAAAATCGTCGAAGCGCGAGTAGTTCACCTTCCGCCACCCGCTCATCTCCTCGTACACCTTGGCCTCGTTCGGCTTCAGCGGCTTCAGTTGCCCGTCCCCGTCGTGGATAATCCCGATCGTCGACGTAAACCCAAGCTCAATCGCCCGCCTGCCGATCACCAGCGCATCGTTCGGGTCGCGGAACCCCCCCCCCACCACCGAGTTGATGTTGATGTGAAACTCGGCATGTTGTGCCAGCATCTCGAGCTTTTTGTCCAGCACCTTCAGGCTCTTCATCGACACATCGTCCGGCACAAGATTGTCGATGGAAATCTGCATGTGGTCCAGCCCGGCTCGGTTCAGCCGCTCGATCCGTTCCACATTCAGCAGGTAGCCGTTCGTAATCATCCCGGCAATCGCGCCCGTCCCCCGCATGCGCACAATAATCTCGTCCAACTGCGGATGCGTCAGCGGCTCTCCGCCCGAGATCCCGATCATCGCCGTGCCCAGCCGTCCCAGGTGATCGATCCGCCGGTACATCTCCTCCAGCGGCACCGGGTCAGAAACCTTGTCGTACTCATTGCAATAAGCGCAGCTAAGATTGCAGAACCGCGCCGGCACAATCTGCGCCAGCACCGGGTGTGCCGTAGAAGCCAGCGCGCTCGTCACCATCCGCAGCTCGCGCACCTTCCGCGTAGCCGCCAACCACCGCCCACGCACCGTATCTCTCCGTGCAATCGCCATCTCTACTATTGAAACACACCCCTCGCCGCACCTTCCATTGGCAGGGTTTCAAGCCCTCGTAAGTGCAGTCATTGCGCCAATTTGAACGGACCGGGCCTCGCGTAGTTGGAGCGAGTCTCATTCCAGCAGATGTAGGTATGTAGCCGTAAGTTTTGCAAAAGGGCATGGCTTTAGCCGTGCCGCAAACGGCCAAAAAACCATGAGGGCTTTACAGGCTGCGGAAAAACCCCTGATTCCCACTTCCCTAAGTCCCTCGTCCCTGTCTTCTTCTTCCCTGCCGCGTATAATGAGACTGAGAAAAAAGGTTCTTTCATTTCCCGCGGTTCGAGCAACCCCGCTCCCCGCAATGGACTATTGATGCCCGAGCACATTAAGAAAAAACTTCTCGAAGAGATCGCTGTTCTGGAACACGAGCTCTCACACGAGCTTCCCGCGGAGATCAAAAAAGCCGTGGCCATGGGCGATCTCTCGGAAAACGCCGAGTATCACATGGCCAAACAGCGCCAGGATTTCGTCAACGCCCGCCTCGGTCAGCTCAAGCGCCGCATGGCTGAGCTTTCCCTCGTCAACCTCACCAACATTCCCCACGACAAGACAGGCTTTGGTTCCACGGTCGTCGTTTACGACTCCACCAAGGAAGAAGAGATCGTCTACCGCCTTGTCACCAGCGAAGAATCCGACGTCTCCAAGGGGCTCATCTCAACTACCTCGCCCATCGGCCGTGGTCTGGTCGGCAAGCGCGTCGGTGACGTGGTCACCATCGTCACCCCCAACGGCAAGCGCGAGCTTGAAATCCTCAAGCTGACCACTATTCACGACGAGGCTGCCGCGGCAGCCGAAGCCGGCAAGCAGAACGAAGCCGCCGGCCAAAAGCAGTAGCAAGGAAGACGGGAAATGACCACCTGGACCAGCGCCTTCGGCCGCGCCTGCGGCTGGCTTCTTGACCGCATCGTGCATGGCCTGGCGCTCA
>CAYQOQ010000031.1:0-35250 GCA_964419175.1 uncultured Occallatibacter sp.
CAGTGAATCATCTTTCAAAAGCTACGAAAAGAATGGACTTGCCCGAAGGGATACAGTTGATCTGCTACAAAATCCATACTCCAGGCTTGGTTTTGCGCGGCGGGCTTGAACCGCTCCTCACGTTGACGTGCAGCTTTGCGCTTGCCTGCCGGCTTCATCCTATTCAGTAACAGGCCTTCTCCGGTGTACAGCCGATACACCAGATACTTGCCCACGTCCCAGCCTTCGCGGTTCAACAGTACGCGGATCTTGCGGTATCCATAGCGCACTCTTGCCTGAGCGATCTCGCGGATGCGCATCCGCAACTCAGTCCGTGGATCGAGGCAGCTTCGATAGCGGTAAGTCGCTCTTGGTAAACACAACACACGGCAGGCACGCCGCTCGCTTACTTGGAAGCTTCCCACTAAACGCTCCACCATCGGTCCGCGCCGCGAAGGCTTTACCATTTTTTTGAGAGCACATCCTGCAGCATCGTCTTGTCCAGCGTCAGCTCGGCAACCAATTGCTTCAGCCGACGGGTCTCCTCCTGCAACTGTGCCATCTGACGGACTTGATCAACTTCCAGCCCGGCGTACTTGGCCTTCCAGCGATAGAACGTCTGCTCGCTGATCCCAGCCTTCCGGATTACCTCCGCTACCGGAACCCCAACCTGCGCTTGCTTCAACACTCCGATCATCTGCTCCACACTGAATCGCTTCTTCTTCATCAGCCAACCCTCCACCTTTTCAGGCACAGTTCTGGCCGAAGACTAACATCCGAGTTGGATCAAGAATAACGAGGCCGATCAGCCAACTCGCCGCGTGGCGGTGAAGATGCCTACGGGGATTCCGGTTTGATATATCCGCTGGCCTCGACATGGTCTGGGAGGCTCCCCCGGCATCCCTTCCAAATTCGCACCGATGGGACCCAATCAAATATCACCCGACAGGCTAGACTCTGACTGACATATGCATATGCCACCTCCAAAAGTGACAACCTGCCAATTCTCTATTGCAGGTGCAGGGCTTCGCACTGAATGGCCTCTCCTACATCGATTCTGCCTATGGGCCGGCCACAACTACCAATGGCAGCGACGTTGAAGGCTTCCAGGCAAAAGTCAAGATTCAGCTTCTCCCTGATTGGAAATGGCCGGGAGACCCGGCCATCGAACTGGTAGAACCTCGGGCCGCGGATCAGCTGTCTTTGTAGATTGCCAAATTACGCAAGAGCGGAAATCGAGATGAATAATCTGCGAAGTGCGCATGAAGCAATCTTAAAACGAGTACTTAAGCGACAGTTGAACAAAGCGAGCATCCGGAGTCAGCTTCTGAAAGAGGCGCGGGCTAGTAATCGTTCCTCCCGTGCTGGCAATCGTCATATCACTCGGCTGCCCTAGAGAGGGTGTGTTGAGCAGGTTGAAAATGTCGACGCGGAACTGCAGTGTGTGCTCCCGGTGCACGGTGAAGACTTTGAAGATTGACTCGCTGACGCGCTCATAGCCGGGCCCATAGACGTCGTTACGCCTACCGCCCATGAACCCGAGGACCGAGGGCAGACTGCTAACGTAATCCGGTTGCACCACTCCCGCCGCGCCATAATGCGGATCGGCAGTGCTGGTCGGGATGTAATGGCTCGGCTCGTAAGACCAGTCGTTGGGGTTCCAGGGGTTTTCAAACGAACAGGGATTGTACCAATTCTCCCGAGTACGCGTATGCGTAGCGCAGACCACCTTGATGGATGGGTCGGGACTGGTGAAGCTACCGCCAGTGGCGTAGGGGTTCTTGATTCTCACGGCTCCCGCTGCGGCGCCCCCACTGGCTAGGCTGATCCCGGTCGGATTCACAGAGAACGGGTTGCCAGTCTGAGCCGTGAAGGCGGTGTTGGTGGACCAGCCGCCGGCCACGCTGCTCAGCACACCTTTCCTGTTGAGGAACCTGCGCCCCAGGCCCAAGGGAAAATCGTACATAGCATTAAAAGTGAATCGTTGGCGCGTATCGAATGCGGAGTTGGAGTAATCCAGCCTTGTGGGGACCAGATTCGTCTGCCTGTATCCCCTATCCGAACTTGCGATCATCATCGCCGGCGCATCGTCAAGGGAGTGAGACCAGGTGTACGTGGCCAACAGGCTGTTTCCATGAGAGTATTGCTTCTCCACTTTAACTTGCAATCCGTTGTAATTACTCGCGGCCATGTGGGCGGTATATTCCGTACCGCTAAAGTCTGGCAGCGGTCGAGCGTTCTGCGCGCTGTTGCTCGGATTCTGAAGCGCGAGCGGGTTGTTCGGATCGATAAGGGTTCCCAGGTGATGGGAGGTATCGCCCACATAGCTGACCGTGGCCAGAATGCCCTTGATCAGGTTGCGCTGAATGGAAAGGTTATAGTCCTCCGTGTATGCCGTCGTGGTCTTGGCGTCTGCCCCGCGCAGCCCCAGATTAGTCACTTCGCTTGCAAGACCATTGGCCAGAATGGTTGAGAAGCCGTTGCCTATGGCAATGCCGTCGGTGGGACACGAGGTTGCCGAGCAACTCTGGGACAAGAAGGTGGAATTGTATTCAAATGGATAGTTCTGTCCCAGGTTGGGCATGTAACCGGCGCTCTCCAGACCGCCATAAAAGAGACCATACCCAGCGCGGATCACGGTGTTGGAGTTCAGCGACCAGGCGAGGCCGAGACGCGGTCCGAAATTCAACTTCTGCGCCGTAAGCAAGTGTTGGTTGTCGCTGTACTGAAGCGCAACGTTGTCCTTGGCGAGAAGATTCGGGAAGACATTTGAGGTGTGGGTAAAGATCGATTGCACATAGCTCTTGGCTTGACTTGGAATTTCGAAAACTGCCGAGCCGCTGCCACGTCCGGTCGTCGGATTAAGTGCGGACAGGCCGGTCATATGGTACGTTGCCTGGTAGCCGCCCACGTCCTTGTAAGGCTGGAAATATTCCCAGCGCATTCCCGCGTTGATGGTAACCGTCTTGGTGATGCGCCAGTCATCCTGGAAGTAGGCAGCGTCATACCAGCGTGCTTGTCCGTTGACGAACTCGCTGGAAAGAACCGCGCTGTTCTGGCTGTCCATCACAAAATCGGCCAGGGAGAAACCCGTATTGGGAGCGTTCAGATCGCTTGTGTATTCACCGTTGTACGAATATGTGCCGCGGGAAGACGGCGGAGAGAGAGTCGAGAAGCGGATGCTCAGAAAGCTCACGCCTGCTTTCAGATTGTGGTTACCGATAATTCTGGTGACATTGTCGATGAGCTCGTACACGTTCTGATCTTCGTTCGTGGGCAAGTACCCGCCGCTGCCAAAGCTGGCCATGCTCGGCGTGCCACCCAAAAACTTGATCGTTGGCGTTCCCCCGTTCAGCAGGCCACCGGGTATTCCGCCAAACCCGAGACTGCCGGCCAGGCCTGCGGTTGCGGCGTTGACCTGCAGCCTCTGAGCGCGAATATCGTTGAAGCCAACGCGGAGTTGGTTGGTCAGCGTCGGAGTAATAATGTGCGTCTCGCTGAGCACGAAACTTCCGCTCTGATTTTTGCTCACTCTCGCGCCGCCATCGAGAACGCCAAAGAGTGGGGACTGGTAAGACGGCTCATTCCAGTAACTGAATGCAATCGACATGATATCCTCGGCGCCGATGTTCCAGTCCAGCCGTGAATCCCACTGCGTCGTGTAGTCGTACGCCGGAGCGTTCAACAGATAATTGTTATAGAGCAAGCCATTGTTAGTATTGGGGGGCGGAAGCATCCTGAGTAGCGACAAGGCGGTTGCGTTCGGCACCACCCCGCTACCGCCCGAAGCGAGATTGTTTCCCGGGAATGGCTGAGGAGGCAGATTCGAATCCTGGTGATACAACTGGATCGGCGCAGACGCACCGGTGAGCGAGGGGTTCAGCAGCTCGGAGAAGTTGCCGCTGCGCTCCAGCAACGAGGGCACGGTGGTGATATCGGTTTGTTTGAATGCGATGCGATTGGCCTGCACATCCCCAAAGAAAAACAGCTTATTGCGGATCGCGGGCAAACCGAGGGCCACGCCGAATAAGTTTTGGTGATAGGGGGGCACGAAGGTCGCATTCCAGTCCCTAGCGTCGAACGCCGTATTGCGCACGTATTCCCAGACGCTACCGTGCATATCGTTGGTGCCCGACCTAAGACTGGCATTGACGATCGCGCCCGCTGCATGTCCGAACTCGGCCGAGTAATTACCGCTTTGCACACTGAATTCCGCTAGGCCATCGGGCGGGGGCTGGGCAACAAAGCTGGCGCCATTACCCAGATCTACGAGATGATTGCTGTTGTCTACGCCGTCCAGGATATAGTTATTCTGTTCCGCGCGCTGGCCGTTGGAGTTGAAGTCGCCCGTGCCTGCGCCATGCGTGCCCTGCGGAGGAGCTGCGCCGGCGGACAGTTGAGCGATATAAACCCAATTGCCGCCGCTGAGTGGAACTTTGTTGATGGATTGAGCGTTCGTCACCTGACTGATCGAGCTTTCCTGCGTCTGCATCTGGGAGGTCGTCTGCGAGGTTGAGATGGTTCGAGCTTCCGTCCCCGGCATCATAGTGACCACAACATTGAGATGCTGCTGCAAATTCAGACGCTGGTTGATCAGCGTAGTGGTTCCAAAGCCAGGCACACTGGCGATTATGCTGTAGTTGCCGATCCTAACCGGAGGGAAACTGTAGACGCCAGCACGATTTGACTTGGTTTTCAGTTCCTGGCCTGTGTCCACGCTCGTCAGGGTTATGCTCACGTTTGCTATGACGGCGCCCGACGGATCTTGAGTCACGCCCGTAATGGTGCCTTGGTCTGTTTGTCCCAGCCCCATGCGTCCCAGCCCAAACAAGACAGCAAACGCGAGTACAGTCGCAATCCACTCATGTTTATTGCGTATTAATGCCATGATCAGCTTTCCAGTTACTTCGAGTTTCGATCTAGCGTGGTGATGAAGAAGGTAGTGCACATGACGTCGTGGCTCCTGCACAGCCTGACAGATGTTCCAACAACTGTCCCAGTCGCCTGCCGCGGTGAACACTCCCGAGATTCCATCTCACATTTCATTTCCTATCCGCTCACCCGCCAGAACATCCGGCGACGATCCCACGATTCCCTACCCCTAACCAGACAGAACTTCCTCACGCCAGACACTCGGTCATCCATCTTAAGTTCAACCTAAGTGCCAGATTTGCGGCAGAATGCAATTCATCTCTACCGAGGCGCCACAAGGCCGCACTTGTGGGTTATTGATAGTTCCCCTTACGGCTTAGCGTATGCCTATGGCGCAGTTTCTCTAACTGAGGTCAATGGGGCATCTCTGTGCCCCATTTAAAGTTGGGCTTAGGCCCCATCTCAAAAACAAGACTGCCACCCGAAGTCATATCGCTTTGCCTGAAACTCGGCACATTTAGCGGCTTTCCATTTAATGTTGCCGACTGAATATACTTGTTTGTATCTGATACATTATTCGCCCTAATTATGAATATGCCTGGATTTACCCCTTCGAGCTTAATCGTCACCTTCGGAAAAAGAGGACTTCCTATCTCGTAATACTCGCTTGCGCGGTCTACCTGGATGTATCCAAGCGCGCTAGTAACATACCACCCCTCCAGATCGCCAAAGTCGTCCATGCCGCATAGACCCGCTGGAATTGGAAGGTAAAGAACCTTCTGAATTCTACGAACGAGTGCTTGCGTCTTCCACGGTTGACCGGCATAGTTGTATAAATATGGAATGTGACGATATTGCTCATTTCCATGAAAATACAGGCCAACAACTCCGGTGAGGTCGCGTAGAGGCACCTTTGGGTCATAACTGGAGTTAAAGAAGGCGTCTAATCTGGCTCCGAACTTATCAGGTCCGCCGAGCAGACCGATAAGGCCCTTTATATCTCCTGTGTTAAACCAAAGGTAGTTCCAAGGATTGCCTTCGCGATAGATGTCTTCGGCGTGAGGTTCAATAGGATCTAGAGGTAGTATCCATGAGCCGTCAGTTCGCCGTGGCACAAAGAATCCGACTGACGGATTGAATAGTTTCATATAATCCTTCGAACGGTTAAGAAAGAACTCGGAGTCGTCGTTCTGTCCGACGATTTTAGCCATTTCAGAGAGTGCGGAATCGTCGTTCGATAATCCTATGGACCGGTTGACGTAGTCATTCACTCCAGAATTGACGGGTATATACCCATATTGCCGATACGCCGCGCCCGCCGTGCCTCCACCATTCATCGCCTGGTCACGTAACCTCTCATAGGTCGCTTTCAAATCAGTGGGATGGAATCCCATCTTGTACATTCCGACCAGCCCGGAAACATTTCCTGGCCCCCAGTATCCCCCTCCCCAGTTCCATCGCGACCTCGATACCCGTTGCGATACCCAATTCGAACCCCGAGCAAGAAGCATCCCGTTGGCATCGTACGAGGGAAACCAAGAATACATGGGCCCCGCAGCCATGCGATAGACCGCCGTGTAAAAGTTGGTTCGATCACCTTTCGAACCGCCTTCAACGACCACGTGGCTCAAGATCTTGCTCCAAAGTTCTTCGCCTTGCTGCCTGACTGTATCAAAGTCCCTACCTGCTATCTCGCTTTCCAGATTAGCTTCAGCTTCTGCCATGCTCGATCTAGAAGTACCGACCTTGACAAGGATTTGATCCCCGGGCGAAGTGTTGAAAGTCACGTAAGCACCGATAGAAGTTCCACTCTCCGACGAGGATCCCGGTGACACGACGCCGCTATTCCATGTTCCTGACGAAGAGATGTCCTTATTAAACTCCGCGCGAAAATAGACGGTTTCCTTACCGCCCGCCTGAACCCCCTCAATCGTGCGCTTGTCAATGAACTTCACCGAGGCTTCTGAAACCGCAGGACGTGAGTTCGCGAGATCTATCAGAACATTTGCCTGAGCAGCACGGGAAAAACTGTAACGATGGAAACCGCAATTTGCCGATGAGGTAATTTCGACCTTCACACCATAGGTCGTCAGGAAGACCGAGTAATATCCTGGCGACGCCTTCTCACTTAGAGCATCTTTTGCCGACCGATAACCTGAAGACGGATTAGTTCGGCTTCCGGGTCCAGTCTTTATCGGGCCGACGGTCGGCATGAATAAGAGCCGGTTTTCATCACTGTATTCCCCATTCATGTGAGTGAATCCCATGATGGTGGAGTCGTCGAAGCGGTATCCTGAACCGCGAACATGATAGACACCGTCAAAACCCGTTACCGGCCCGACGCAAAAATAGCCGTTCGGATCTGGGACCATGGCGCAGGGATTCACGGTTCCGGAATACAGCTCCTCACCGGGGGCTGGATTGTTGCCGAGGTACTCCTTGTCGATCATTGGGGCCGTACCAATTAGCGGATTTACATAATCCACTGGCCGTTGTTGTGCAATCGTCCGCGAACCGACAACGAACAAAAACACCGCGATCAGTAGGAGTTTACTTTTTAAAGCCATGTGCAGATTGGACATTTTTGCTCCTTGTTTCACGCTCACGGTCAGATGCTTCTAAACAGCACTTGTATTTTCTGTGGAGTAGCGACGATTTCAAAATGTATCAGAAGAGTACGTCCGGACTGTTCATATCGACCAGAATCGAGCGGCTTACCTTCGAGCGTTACCGACTGTGCTGCTTTAGTTAAAAGTATTCGAATTACAGCCTGTGTCTGGTTAATACCCTGTGCTTCGAAGGCAAGCCTGTGTGCGGATATACGTTGATTCGTGATCTTGGCAGAAGCCGCGAGAATGCGAGGCGTGGAAAACTTGAAATAGTTGACGTCAAGCAGAAACGCTCGTGTCCCCGGTTCGATTGCAAAATGACGGCTTTCCGTTAGATCTGGGTCAAACAGATTGATCAGATCCCCAGACACAAATACCGGATGCGTTGATTGATGCGGAATATTTCCAGGTTCCTCATCAAGACCTGCCGCAACAACGTAGGGTCCGCGCCGCAGAATCAACGTGTTGGTTTCTGTGAGTGTTAGATGGATCGCTTTGGCGGCTGATTGTAGCAGTGCAAGCACCTCATGCGCGCCCTGAGTCGAGTAACTAAGTGCGGCCGGATTCTGGAATTCGAAGAGTACGTATCCTTTCCCGACGGCATGGAGGCCCGTAGCGTTCGGCGATAGTCCGAGCGTCTGGAACAGGTGATCGCGGGGTGTATCAAATTGATTGCCATCTGAATTCCACCAGTCCTTCGCATGGTTGTAAGGGTCCTTGTCGTCATCGACAACGATGAGCGCACCACCCGCTCTTACCCATGCCGCGAGGGCGGCGTGGAACTCAGGCGAGGGCGGCTTCTGACCTTCATAGGTAAGTAGCAAGACTCTGTAGGGATTCAGAAATCCCGCTGTTGCCTTGCCATAAGTGCTCTCAATCTGGACCGGCTCGACAGGGATACCGTGCATGAGTAACGGCAGAGCCAAACCATAGAACTGTCCCAGGTTCTCATCCGACGGCTGCGGCGCAGCGCGTTGGAACATCAACGTGTCAGAAACAAATAAACCGATCCCCGGCGTCCCGGCCGACTCCCAGTGGGTAGCCGATGGAGGTTGTCGCATATCGCTCAAGGCGCGAAAAACAGTCTGCAATTCCGTCTCATAATCTTTCGGAATGAGCGTCATTTCAGGGTTCGGATTTACTTTGGATGGGTCCGTTGATGAGTGCAACGATTTTGGTCCGAAGATGCGTTCCGGCCATGGCAGTAGCTCGTAACGAGCCACTCCTGGTTGCAGTAGCGAGGCCGTGAGCGTGCTCTCCCAATTCTTGCGGTAATCAATCCATGAGTGATCAGGATTGTCTTCGATCGGATCGTTGAGATACCAGATTGGCTTCCCAGAAGAGCGGGCTATATTCTGCAGTGCTCCATATTCGAGGAAGGCTGTCTCAAACGTGCGCTCAATTTTTACCCCGTTGTATAAATTGGACGTTCGGGAAGTTTCTGTCCAGACTTGCGCGATATATCCATCCGCACCTACGTCAAGCAACGACGACTCGGGGCTTACAATCCGCCAATGCGCGTAGTTGATCAGCGAGTGTGTTGCCACGTAACAAGGAATCACGCGATCATGGCTCAACCCGTAACTCTTGACAACATCGAAGACCTGCGCGAGTGCGCGCCGGTATAGATAATACTTCAGTTTTGAGGCGCGATATTGCGCATCAGGCGAACTGTCGGGCGCCTGCCACGGCTCGTGATAAAAATCTTGCCACTCATACTTGAAGCTATCGCTCCAACCCGCGCGGGCCCAAAACTCCGGCTCTTCAAGGTAAATGGCCTCGGCTCCCGAATCGAGCGCCGCTACCACCCCCTCTGCTAGATAGCGGCCGTAAGAAATGCTGGGAGCAATGTAGGGAACCTCGCGACCGGTGTGAAGTATGAGCTTACCGCTTGCCTCCTGCTGTGTCTCGTTCCAGTGCTCCTTACCGTCGAAGTCACCGCGCAGATATGGAGCGTAGCGTCCCCAGGCCACTCCAGTCATCACGGTCACATGATAGCCGTGCTCGCGCCAAGAACGAATCCGGTCAGCTGTTGTGTCATCAATTCCATAGACGATAACAGTGTCGGCATTGACGTTCGCGCGCGGGCTCCAGGGTGCACGCGTCTGAAAAGTAAGCTGGCTGATCGGCGCCTTGGTTGCGTGGGGCGAACGAGTTTGAGGGAACGCAACGTAGGACCCCAAGAGCGATGCGGCGACGAACAAGGTGCAGAGCGTAAGTTTTCGAGGGTTCATATTTCCACCTTAAGAAATTTGGCTTGCACATCGGCGGCAGAGCCACTCTGGTGACCTATCGAATGCTGTTGAAGATTGAACTGAATTTCAGCTCAGTCTTCAAACATCGCGAACTATGTAATAACTGCTCCTGCAACCAACTGCAGGGTCCGGCGAACTCCAGTGTCTCCATCCACGGGCCCATCACAAAACTGGTTGAACGGATGTGGCTTCCAACTATCCCGGGAGGCATCCGCATTGGGATTATTGGCGGGAGGAAGGCCGGTGCCTTCAGGGTCATCCGCGTCTTCCATTTTGTAGATCACCATGTCCAGGGAGGGAATTACATACATGGCGCACCCTCCCGCTCCTGACTTGAAGTAGGCATCCCGGGGAGCACGAGGCACATGGGCGTCTGTGTTGACCTCGAACATAAGACTGTAGGGAGAATGTTGGTTAAAGGGCGATGGTTGACTTAACAGCTCCACATACTTTGCTGGCACAAGCTGCCGGTTACCCCACATGCCGTGATTCAAGAGCATGTACCCAAAACGTAAAATGTCCGTTGAACGCAGGGCAATTCCGGACTCACCAGGCGTATGAGGTAGGTCTCCTTCTGCCAAATGGGTCGCGTAACCCCAGCTACCAAAGCCCAGCCGCTTTGCCAGCCGTTGGTCTATAAACTGCTGTAATTCCATCCCCACTACACGGCGAAGAACCATCGACGCGACATGAGGATCGCGTCCGTAGAGGTATCCTTCGCCCGGCGCTGTCCACATCTTTCCGTGAACCGCACTGCTGTCTTGATTCACGATGGGGTTGTAGATCGCATCGCTGGAGTACCAGGACGGCACATCCACATTCTCACCGTGCACAATACCTGTGGAATGACCGGCCATGCGAGGAGCTCGAGAACCTTCTGGGAGAAAGTTTGCTCTGGAGATCCCGGACGTCATGGTGAGAAGATTGCCTAATCGAATGTCAGCCATGCGCGGGTCGTCTAGGGGGAATGCCTCAGGCAGGAACTCTTTTGTAAAAACCTTCTGAGCGAGTCCGTCAGGAAAGCGGTCCTTATACTCTGACAGCATGATGCCGCACGAGACGCTTGTGAACATTTTCCCCATGGAGTGCATGTTCGGGTGGCTCTCTCGGCATGCCCTACCAAAGTATCTCTCGTACACCAAATGGCCATGACGCAGAACAAGCAATCCGCCATGACGACTGCTCGATTTTACAAATTCGAAGGCGTCCTCAAGCCGGGCCTCATCCAATCCCGCCACCACGCGGGCCATAGAGCCTTGACCCGATGCTCGCCAGCCACCTTGACCGTCGGAGGGCGGAAAATATGGGGTTTCGTACGCGCCTGCTCGCGCCGCGTAATGCAGAAACGGCAACGCAACAGGGAGCGATATCACCGCTCTACGGCTTAGTGTCATGGCTGCTCTCCTCGCTAACAATTCATTGAAACGAAAAACTCAACGATCTACCGGATGTGGCGCTGCACAGAAATAGCCATGCAAGACGGCGAGCTCAAATGTCCGAGATGACATGGATTAGTCCCATCAATTCGGCTTTGACATGGAGGGAGGAGTTGCATTCGGCGAACTACCCCATTGCTTATTAGGGGCTGGGCCCATGTCGAGGACGAGGAGTCCGCCGTTTGCGATATCAGAATGACTGAACCACGGCCTGTTCCAGGGTTTGCCATTCAAGGAGGCCGACTGGATAAACTGATTCATCGCAGAATTGTTGCGGGCCACGATAACAAACGTCTTCCCATTCCCCATGTGCAAGGTAACCCGGTCAAAAATCGGACTGCCCAGAATGTAGTCGGGGCTCGAGGGATCAACCGGATAAAATCCCATGGCGCTCAATACATACCAGGATGAGGTTGACCCCTGGTCGTCCATCCCAGGAAATGCAAGGCCGGATTTGTCGCTGCCATACATTTGTCGAAGAATCTGCCGCGCCAGCGCCTGCGTCTTCCAGGGCTTTCCCGCCCAATCGTACAAGTAAGCCGCCTGCTGGTCGGGCTGATTGCCTTGCACATATTGACCGATCACTCCGGTACAATCGCGGCATATGCCTTTGGGGTTATAGGGCGTACTAAAGAACTCGTCCAGTTTGTCCGCAAACTTTTCGCGGCCACCCAGCAGATTGATCAAGCCCTGGACATCGTGCGGCACCAGCCAAAGGGTTCCCCAGCCCGAGGCTTCCTTCATCATAAAGTTGTAATAGGGCTCCCGCGGATCGAAGGGAGAGATCCATTTGCCATCCGCAGTCTTGCCCCGCATGAATCCGACGGATGGATCAAAGACGTTCCGGTAACTGAGCGATCGCTTCAGGAACATCTCATAGTCATCTTCTTTGCCAAGCTTCCTGGCGTAAAGCGCCATGGCGTGATCATCCCAACTATATTCAAGTGTGGTTGCCACGCCAGCCTTGCCATCGGCATATGGAGGGCTGGGATTGCCGTCCGGGATCATGTCGGCAATCCATCCTTTTTGCGCGTATTCGGCCAGATAACTCCTTGGACCATTGGCATCCAGGGCATTTTTACGCAGATATTCGTAGTTTGCGTTCCAATCGAAGTTCAACCCGCGCTCCCACGCACCCAGATACATCAGCACGGCATTGTCACCATGAAACGATGTGCCCATGTAGCCCGATTCGCGCGCCATGTCCAGTTGCGACCGCATGATGTCAACCATCACGTCTGGCTCAAGAAGCGTGAGCAATACAATCTGGTTACGCCCCGTATCCCAGAATGGCACCGGCCCATACCGATCGTACTCGGCAGTCGTGACGGTGCCGCGCGCGTCTGTGAATTGCTCCCCCTTCCTTGCAACCAAGCGAGGACTCGCAAAGGAGTGATACAGGCAGGAATAGAAAAGCATTTTCTCTTTTTCTGTTCCACCTTTTATCTCAATCAGGTTCAGCTTTTTAGACCACGCGGCCTCGGCAAGATTTCGCACGCGATCAAAATCCCATCCAGGATCTTCCGTCCGGAGTCTCGCTTCCGCGATGGCATAAGTGGCGCCAAAACCAATCTTCACTAACACCTGTTCGCCTTTGGTGGTAGCAAATCTCAAATAACCGCCGGCATAGCTCCCGGATGTGGCGCGTGTGTCCGGCTGCACATCCTTTTCACCTAACAGTCGTCCGCGATTCTGTGCTGGAGGAATCTGCCTGAAAGTGCCGAAGGAGCTGAAGGGCTTTGAAAACTCCGCGACAAAGTAAACGCTGCCAGATTCACCTGCACGCTGCCCTCCTTGCAGAACCTCTCCCCGCACAGTGTGGTCACCAACTATTTCGAAGTTTCCGCCAATCCTGTTCAGATCGAGCAAGATGTTTGCTTTGTCCGTGCCGGGAAACGTGAACCGATAAAGACCGGTCCAGGTGGTTGCAGTCAATTCTACCTGGGTACTGAAGTCGTCCAGATACACGGAGTAGTACCCGGGCGAAGACTTCTCACGAGCTTTGTCATAGACCGAAGCGTTGCGCGCTGGGGGAACTGTCCAGTCACCAACAACGGGCATCACCGTCGGCCCACCGGCCACTCCACTTGAAAAGCCCATAATCGTCCGATTTGGATAGAAGTACGGCCACCCGACACCCGCCACATAGGACAGGTCCAGGTTCCGGTTCATGGGATGTAGGTCAGTCGAACTTTGCGGAAGCTCCGCCCCTGGCGATGTGAAGCCTGAATAAAGCTGCTCTCCCGGAGGCGGCGCATTTCCAATTAGTTTCTGGTCGTCGAGCGGTGCGGTTCCCACCAGCCCGTTTACATAATCAACCGGCCTCTTATTTGAGGTCGAAGTGTTCTGGGCCAGCACGCTGCAGAGCGAGATGGATCCAAGCAGGAGATACGTAGCCAAGACTCTACCCAATATCCGCGAAAACATGATCAATCGACTCCTCAGATTCTGTTCTTCGTCTCTTCGCTCCGCCTGGAACTCTGAATGCGGGCTGGGGTTGCCAGATTCACCGCCCCTTCGCTGCTCCTCCCGGAGGTGCAGCGAAGGTAACGTTGCTCGCGCGGGCGTTCGGCGAAGGCAGCATGTCGTAGAGCGGGTCAGCCGGCTTCACCTGCGGGTTTTCGCCGGCAACAGAGATCGCCAGAATACGAATGTTGTCGCTCACCGGCAGCTTAATGGACTTGGCTGAGGCTGGCATATCGATCACATACCCGTAAAGATAGGAGTAAGAGTAGTCGACGTTCTGCCCTGCTGCATTGTGATGATGGCTGCAATACCAGGCCAGCTCGTCGCGCTTGATGAATCCAGGCTTCAGGCCCGTCATCTCACCGTAATGGTCGTGACTGGTGTCGGTCGAGCTCCACTGACGGGTATCCCACTGCCCGATGAAACCGCCCCAATCCTGAATGTTGAGTTCGACCTTCTTGCCGCCAACCTCGAACGTCACTTTCTGATCACCGTTTACCGCAGCGGCAAGCACATAGATGCGATTGAAATGACCGGCGGGAAGATTAATTGATTGCCCTTTGGGTACCACGGCATTGGCAGCAGTAACTTTGGCCAGTTCGAAGCGTACCCCGTTGAACTGGATTTCGGAAGGCAACATCTCAGCAGGCAGCGAGTTGCCTCGGCCGTCAAATCCGACAGTCAAGGGTGCGCCGTCGTTGCTCGCTGTTGCAACGCTATAAGGCAGTGCAACTGGGGTGGACTGCACCCTGGGAGCTGTACTGGCCGGAGCAGCCAGATGCAGTGCGAAGGTGCGCGGCTGATAAGCGCTGAAGGAGATAACCAAAGCACCGTCAACTACCGATGCCGGGCCAACCGGCTGTTCCTGCCCATTCACCTCGCGAGCGCCGGTGATTGGCGCAGCGAAAGAAACGCGCACATCGGACTGCGGCTTGCCATCGAGTTCCACCAGACGCACGACGACTTCATTGCTGAGTTCCGCTTTCTTGACTGCCATAACCCGGATGCGCGGATTGTTCACCTGGAGTAGTGAAAAGCTACGGCCCAGTGCGCCTTGGTGCTTCTCTGTGGTGAAGGAGAAGAGCGGGGCGTTCAGGCGCTGCGCCTGCCAATCGGTCTGCGCACTGCGCCAATCAGCGGAGTGCCCACTAATACCGTAGACAAATTCGTGGTGACCGATGTCTTGCGTTGCCTGATCGGGATAGCCGCCCGCAACACCTGGTGTCACAAGCAAAGTCAGGCGCAGCGTGTTATCCGTAGGCTTGTCCGACCCATTCTTGCAGTCTGTTAGTAAGGTGGCGCCAAATTTTCCGCTCATGTCTGTCAAATCAATCCACTGATGAGACGGCACTTCAAATTTCTTCGGCTCTGCAGTGGTACGCTGAATGGTTCCGATGTCCCAGTTATACGTGGCCATCTGGTTTGAAGCGACCAGCGGGAAGACTGCTTTCAGATTCGACTCGCGGGTATTCCAATCGATTACGTTACCGAACTCGACGCGCTTGCCCCCATCGCCAGCCGAGAGACTGATCGTCTGCACAAAGCGTGAGCCAGCTGTCAGGCGAGAAACCTCAACAGAGACACGCACCGGCCCGTCCTCAACCACGCGAACCGCTGCCGGCCCAGACACATAGGCACGAGGAGGCGCCTGCTCCTGATCCCAATCCATATTCCAGGCAGGCCACTGTATTGGGTTGTCATAGGAGATGGCGAGCCGGGCGGGAGCAGAAAGCAATTCTCTGCCATTCGCTTTGTCGAAGATGCTGGCAACATCGCCGTCCGCATTCAAGCGAACACGATAGTAGGCGTTCTCCAGTTCACTCTCGGAAACTCTCAGAGGCGAGGCAATGCTAACCGGCTCATCCGCTGGCCGGACATCGTAGACTGCATAGCCGACGGAGGGAAGGCTCGCTACAAAGATCACTTTGCCGCCGACGATCTGGGCCGGAACCTCTTTGCCATCGGGAGCCGTTACGCGCACTGCCTTGGGGATTCCATTCGGAAAGTCGATACTCGCCTCCACCACATCCTCGCGGGCGATGTTGAGTTGATTGAAGACAACCACCGGCGTGCCCGTGGTGTCGGTATTCAGGCTTGCAGCAATACCCTCGACAGCATTGTTCAGAACTCCTGCAAACTGATTCATGGCGATCACGTCGTCATTCCATGCAAATTGATAGGAACGGGGCGTGGCCGTTCCAGCTGCGAGGTCGTGGAAATGAGCCCCCATAGCCAGCGTCCAGGCGGCATTCATCCGCTCCAGCGGATAGGTGCGCGCACCCAGCCATTCGGCGGCAACCGACGACTTCTCCGCCGCATCCGCCAGCAGCTCTTCGTGACGAATCCAACGTTTCTGATAAGCCTGCGATGTTAGCGATCCAGCGGAGTGATTGGTCAGTTCCATTTCGCCGGTGAAGTGCGGAAGACCTGCTGCCTGCGCTGGAGTTATATCCAGGAACATCTGGTCGGCAGTCGATGAGATCACATGGACGGGCCCATCTCCCAACTGCACCACTGGACCCTGGGGCGCCGATTGGCCACGGCCAACGATCTGTCCCGGGTCAGGCAAGCTATCGGTACCCTTGGTGACTATTGCTTCCAGACGTTTGACAGAGTCTTCATTGGGGGCGCCACCAATGTCACCAGTGCCGTAGTAGTGATAATCCGTGAATACGCCTGTTACCTTGCCATTTTGCAGGACGCGCGCAGCCCAGTCGATCTGGTATCTCTGAAGGTCACGATCTTGCAGCGTCCTGACAAGTTCAGACTGCTCGGTGCGCAGGCTCCTGAGTTCCTGAAGCTCAGCTTGGCCGGGTTGCTGACCACTCTGCCGGTCCTGTTGCAGTTTCGCCTCCAGAGCGCCGATCTTGCTCTCCATCCCGGCAAGGACCGGATTGGGTGGCAAGTTTGGCAGCGGCTTGCTCAGGTCGGTGTCAATGTGGCCTCCGTACCCGCCTGGATTCAGGCCAGCAAGAACAGATTCGCCATCGGGACCAATCCAGACTCCTACGTTGAACGGCGTTCCTTCCGGCGTCTTCTCCAGGGACTGCAAGCCGCCCCCATCGGCGGAAGAGCCCCATACCAATTTCTGTGTCGAGAACCCCTTGACGCCGGAGTGCGCCAGAATCGTCGGCAATGACGAGGGAAAGCCAAAGCAATCCGGCAGCATGAATTCCGCGCTGGACTTGCCGAACTCGGCACGGAACCAATTGTTTCCATAGAGAACCTGGCGAATGATGGCCTCTGCATTTGGCGCGTTCACATCGCCTTCTTCCATCGACGAGCCAGCCGGGAACCAGCGCCCTTGCGCCACATATTTCTTCAACTTCGCATAGTCTTCCGGATAGTACTCCTTCATTAGACGGTAACGATTGGCGCCGCTGAAATTGAAGACGTAGTGCGGATACTTATCGAATAGCCTGAAGTTATCCTCCATGGTCTTGCGCAGGTACTCATCAATGACCTGGGGATATTCCCAACGCCATTCGGTGTCGAGGTGCGCGTAGCCTACCGCATAAAGAGTGGGCTGCTTGCTCAGGTCGGGCTTTGGGGCGGCTTGCGCATGGAATGCAACAGGCATCGCCAGAGTAAGCAACAGGCTAGCGTTCAACATGTTCCAAAGGCTTCGCATTTTAACTCTCCAAATCTATGTTGATATCCGGAAGACTTGTTGTCTCTTGATTGCGATGTCATTCGTGAAGAAGTCAATCACAATGTTTACAGGCGGAATTAATGTTTCCCGTTTCTGCGTTGCTCGTCAACGAAAGCCATGATCCGGCGAACGCAACAAAAACGTGATGTTCGCTTATCGCTCCGCGTGGGATGACATGGTAAAGACCAACTTGCTCCCCTTCGTAATTGCCGCGTGGGAGATGTTCCAATCGGTATGCGGCTTGCCATCCACTGTAGGCTTGGCGCAATAGAAGTTTTCAGGCCCGTTGTTGACCGCTTCGATTATCGTCTTCTTTCCACCGGGAAGATTCAGCGTGGAACGATCAAAGAGTGGTCCGCCGAGAACGTAACTCGCTTTTCCGGGGCAGAGCGGATAGAAACCGAGCGCGCTGAGCACATACCACGCAGCCATCGAACCGGTATCTTCATCTCCGGTGTAGGTGCTGGGCGTGTAGAGCGTGTTCAACACGCGACGCACCCAATACTGGGTGCGATCTGCCCGTCCAGCGGCGGCATACATATAGAGCACGTGATGTACAGGTTGATTGCTGTGCGCGTACTGACCAAAGCCAACCGCGGCCATCTCCGACATCTCGTGGATTTCACGACCATAGACTCCCACTTCAAACCGAGGAGATAGTTTCAGCATCTCATCCAGATAGCCGACAAAACCCTCCTTGCCCCCCATCGCTTCGATCAGACCCTCCGGATCGTGCGGCACGGAGAAGCGATGCTGCCACGCAGAACCCTCAACATAAGGACTGCCCCATACAAATGGATCGAATGGCTCATCCCAACTTCCATCCGCTTTCTTGCCCCGCATGAACCGCGTCTTCGAATCGAAAACTCTTCTCCAATTCTGCGAGCGGGCCTCGAAGATGGCAGCATCACCAACATTCCCTGCGGCACGCGCAACCTGGGCAATGCAAAAATCGCCGTATGCCGCATCCAGGCTCTCTACCGCCGCCTGACCCACTTGGTCTGAGGGCACATAACCCAGCTTCAGGTATTGCTCGATGCCACGACGACCATAGCCCGCATCTGGATCTCCGGGCTGTGTAGCATGCTTTTTTAGTGCGGCATAAGCCCCTTGCAGATCGAAGCCAACGATTCCCTTGGCCGCGGCGTCTCCGAATGTGGCGTCGATCAGGCTGCCAGTCATGCAGGCACGATAGCCCGGACAAGGGAATTGGGGCAGCCAGCCGCCTTCCTTCGAGGCATTTACCCACGCCTGCAAAATCTCGCCCAGACGTTCCGGATCGAGGATCGACATCAACGGATACCAAGCCCGATATACATCCCAATAGCCGTGATCGGCATACATGACGCCGGGAATCACCTTGCCGCTGTAAGGGCTATAGTGAACCGGATGTCCCGCCGCATCCGGCTCGTGCCACATGCGTGGAAAAAGCGAGGTCCGGTACAGCGCGGAATAGAAAGTCTGTTGCTGTGACTCGGTGCCGCCCTCTACTTGAATCCGTCCAAGCCGCTTCTCCCAAATCTCCTCGGCTGCAGTACAGATCTCTTCAAACCGATTGCTTCCCAACTCTACCTTCAGGTTGTGCTTTGCCTGCTCGGGCGAGACAAAGGAATGGCCAATGCGCACATCCACAGGGCGGCCAGACTCGGCATCGAAGCGTATCACGCCCACCCGCCTGCCCCGCTCTGCTTTGACTTCAAATGCCGCTATCTTCGCTTCTATTTCCACTTCGTAATACGTTGCGAACCCTTTGGGAACTCCGCCTGCGCTAGCCCGCGTCAGTCCAGACACCACTCCACTGGCAGGCTCAGCATGGAATTCAGCGTCCTCACCAGGCAAATCAATCATTAGGCCTGCGGGGCCCGATTTGTTGAACGTCATTCGTAGAATTCCACACCGCTCCGTCGGTACCAATTGTGCCTTGCAGCCATAGCGCAGTAGAACCACTTCAACCAAATGCGGTTTGACCTTCAGGTCGGCAGGACGATACGACGAGGCTCGCGCCCCTGGAACTGCCGATGGCGACCCCGCGAAAGGCAAGAACGTCGCGAAACCATAATCATCCAGCCACGGACTTAATTGGTGCGTACAACGCAATCCCTCGATCCTGTTGTCCTCTGGACGAAAAAACCACGGCGCCTGCTCGGCATTCGACTGCGGAGTCCAATGCGCCATCCCAAACGGCAAGGCTGCTATAGGCAGCGTGTTGCCACGGGAAAACAGTGAGCTGGAGTTGGTGCCTTGAAGTGGATTGACCAGGCCTACCAGCCTTCCGGCGCCCTTCCGCGCAGTTCCCGCAGATATCTTAGTTGAGGGAGCCTGTAAAGCAGGCTCCGCGCCGGCTTCCAGCACCACCGCTGGTAAAGTGGCCATTGCCACACCAGTACCGGCAATCTTGAAAAAGTTGCGTCGGCTCGTATTGCTTGATTTGTTAATCATGAATTGACATTTTCGTTCCCAGAAAAATCATCGCTAGTGCTCACCGGAACAGAGCCGGCGCGATGGTACGTGCCTTGCTTTGAAAACGCTTGAAAAACGCTCGACTTTTGATAACCGGCTTGCAACTTCAGCCTCTCTCCAAGATCTCCGGATGCGACGCTGCAACACGAACTACAAGGTCGCCAAAAAGAGAATTGCACCAGGCAAACCAAGGGCGCGTGTAAATGCCTGGATTATTGGCATCGAAAGATTCATGCATGAAGCCCGTTCCCGCGTTTGTGTCCACAAGCATCTGCAAACAGTGCGAGATTTCGTTCGAGTCCCGACTTGTCAAAGCACGCATGATAATGGAGAGCGGCCAGATCATGCCTGGACCGACGTGCGGGCCGCCAATGCCTTCGGCAACGCCATGGAAAAAGTAGGGATTGTCATTGCTGAGGGCGAACCCACGCGTACGCTGATACATAGCGTCTTCGATTTCGCAGCAGCCCAGATAGGGAAGGGAGAGCAGGCTTGGCGCGTTGGCGTCATCCATCATCAGAGAATTGCCGAAACCGTCGATCTCAAACGCGTAAATCCTGCCGTGCACGGCATGATTCACGATGGCATATTTCTCGATCGCAGCATCAAGCTGGTCGGCCAGCCGTTCGGCATCGCCAGCCAGATCCTGATCCCTGAATACGGTCATCGAAAGCCGTTGCAACTGGCGGAGAGAAGCGGCGGCAAAGATGTTCGAGGGAATGAGAAACGGAAACAAACAGGCATCATCCGATGCCCGAAAAGCTGAGTGCAGAAGGCCGATTTTTCGCGTCGGATTGCCGAGGCCCCGATTGGGCGAATTATCGTAGAACATCGTGGTCAGCCGCTGGAAATGATAAGGGCCATCATCCTTGAGGCGCTGCTGTTCGCGGAAAGTGGCTACAATGCGCCGCGCAGCCTTATGCCAGTTCTCGTCCAGGGGTTCGGAGTCTCCAGTGGTTCGCCAGTATTGATAGGCAAGGCGAATGGGATAGCAGAGCGAATCGATCTCCCATTTGCGCTCGTGTACGCCTGGGCGCATCTCGGTCAGGTCCGTGGCAAAGCCCCCCGTCCTATCGGTTGCGTAAAATGCGTTGGCATAGGAGTCCAAGAGGATACAGTCAGCCTGCCTGTGAATCAGCCCCTTAAAAAGCATTTGAAGCTTCTCGTCTTTTGGTGCAAGATTCACATACGGCATTACCTGAGCCGTGGAATCTCTTAACCACATCGCGGGAATGTCGCCGGTAATAATGAACGTATCCGGCTTTCCGTTGCGCTCCGAAAGCTGCACAGTGGTGTCCAGCGTATTGGGATAGCAATTCTCGAAAAGCAAGGCGAGTCGTGGATTCCGGATCTTGCGTTTGACATCCACGATGGCATCTTCCACTGCGGCACTGACAAAAGCCCGCTGGTTCTCCTGGGGACGCCCATTCGGAAGGGCCGGGCGACGCACGTATTTTTCGTCTGCTTTTACGTTGGCCAGACCGGACTCGCCGAATGCACTAGGAGCACTCGTTTCATTGACGAAGCCCGCCAAAACTGCCAAGGTTCCCACCGTGAATTGCCGCCGATTCATTCGTTTCTCTTTTCTCTAGCCTGCTGCCAACTATAAGCAATGAGCACTTATTACCTCGGCGGCTTCAGGTAGACAGACGACAAGGAACCGAGTTGACCGATTGACGAGCGTACTCACCGTCAACGTTGAGATCGAGAGCAAGTGTACACGAAAAATTAATCGTTGACAACGCTGTCAGAACAAACGTAGAGTTTCTGCTTTACTTATTGGAAACGTCGTTATTTCACCTGCGATGTATGGCGTTTTCACCAGGGACGGTGCCCATCGGTTAGGCGACAGCAAATGTTTACGCGCGAAATGGGGACTTCCGGAAGGTGATCGAGAAACATAAACTCGAACCAAAATAATTGCGGATTGGCGGATATCAGTACGGTCGCCTATTCTGGAAAGTCTGGTATAAGTGTCTTCTTTTCCAATTCTTTATGGCTAAATATCCACCGCCCTAAGGCAGTGTGTTGTGGGGCGCCTGAAGCGCTCTCGGCTCCAAGCTGGCCCAAGACTCGGTGAGCGCGATAGTCGGGAATCCCTATTCATTTTGGTCCCACTTTTGATTTCCGATGTGCTCCATGGTCAGTTTCCGTCCACCGCGACCACTGTCGCGCAGAAGTGCCCGCGTCCTAAAGGGCGTGCCCCAATACCGCTTCCTCAGGTGCGGAAACTCATCGTGGAAACGTCGCGATGACCGCCCCTTGATGTATTACACAGACTTCGCAGCGGACAAATGCGGTGGCGCTGCCACCAGCTTGTGTATGTAGTCCGGCACTACCGCCCCACGTATTATGCAACACTTCCTTTACCTGACATATCTGCCGGATTAGAACCCTGGCACGCTCTGCGACTTCATCGCGTAACACCGTGTACCGGTATTTAGCTATTCACACCAAGTGGCACTTGATGTCACATATCGCATGACTGGGGGTAAGAAAATCTGGAGAGATGATGTCACCAGAAGTAAACCGCCTGGACATCTGCACCTTTGGGTACACCATTGATTGTTTCAGTATGAAGCACAACCTGCATGTTCATTGTTTCCCACCCGGAGGGAGCGTTTTCTAACAGCCTGTCCAGTTGGAGCGGATCACTTACAAAATCGGCTGCAGCCTGGTTGCCGGAACCGCCAATTCCGGCAATGACGAGAACCGTGCCGCCTGTCTTGGAGTTGGTCAAGCGCGACAGTATAGCGTAGTCATTCTGCGCTAGGCTTGTTGAGTTAGCCTTCCTTTGCCATTCTTTGGAATTATCTTTATGATCGACAATTCTATCCCCAAATTCGAGAGTGTATCGGAGATCATGAGTAACCTGTAACGTCCATGAATTGCTATAGCCACCAATCAGAACGACTGGAGACGACCGCATGTCGGAAATGCTAATATCGCTCCCGTATCTCAGGTCATACTTTTGTCCAAAACTCACAAGCGTCGAGGCCACGCGTGCCGCCGCTGCCACATCACCGAAGCCGATTGAGGCATTAAAGGGAACCAGATCCTTGGTCGGAATACTCCCGGATGATGGAATATCTACAAAGGTTCCAGGACCCGGATTCCGGTCAGGATGTTGAACTCGATATTGTTCCACATAACTGGGTGAAAAGTGGAGAGAAGGACTCGATCCAATATAAATGAGCGTTGTCTTCGAACCCCTGGTGAACGGGGTCCAGAACTGTTCAAAAAGGTGATTGCGTCTTTGATCTTGCCATTTTAGAAGTGCCAAACCTCCGAATGAGATGGCAACAATGACTAGAAGAGCTGTCAACAAGACCCAGGACCTGTTCGAAAGTCGCCGTCCAAAAGGCTTTATCTCCACCTCTTCCTTCGCAATGGTCAGTTCGACATGCTCAGGGATTCCAGCTGACGTTTGACGCTCCATGGCGTCAGTAGTTTCGTGACTGCCTTCAAGTCCATCTGCGGGGTGGGATCGATGATTCCGCGAAAAGAATGCCCGGTACGATCCAGTCGGAATCGATATCTGAATCGTTGAATCGTCCTGATGGTCAAGGTAATACTGAGCGAGCCGTTTTCGGACTTCTGCCGCACGACTACGGACTATTGGGTCATTGCCAGTGTCGTAATTTGGAGGACGACCAAAGACACTTGCGCCAATGACGCGTTCGCGCAACAGGTCATCCTGGTGAGCAAGGCTGTGTTTCACAATGTAGCTGAGAAAGAGATGGCATTGCTTGCTCGACCGAAAGATAGGGCTGTCGAGGACTTCGTAGAGGGCATGCTCGATGAGTTCCTTCTCGATCTCCGCCGGTGGATCTTCTTCGTCCACTTCAAACACCCTCAATTTAGGCATTATAGCAGTGATGACTTATCGTTTCAGTAGTTCTGTCTGAGGCCTCGATGGGAACTCTCAGGACAAATCCCTGAAGAAAAGTGAACGGCATGCCTTCCGCCAGGTTAACTGGGACCGCATGCGGCCAAGTGAGAGCCGATGCCAACAGGTCTCGGAAGGCTATTCAGGCCGCCCGGGTACTGTACCTCCTTCTTCTGCCAGGGCACTGTACAGTTCCTTGAGCGTAATAGATTGATAATAAACGCCTTAAAATTAAATCAATTTAAGCACTGTAATCTACCTTACCAAAATTTTCTAAAGCGGTTTCAATCGATTTCGTTTTCTACCCTGGCTTAATCAAGCGCTGAGATTACCAGGGGCAGTGCGAAAGGCAGCATTGTCACTTCGCTTCCAATGAGCGAGAAATTCGCAAGGGGCCGCAATTATCGGGTGGGTGCCCGGAAAGGCATACGCGAGAGAAGGAGACTTCCAGATGATGATCGAGAAGCAGAAGTTCGACCGGGTAGCCGTCACCATCCTCAACCACATTCAAGCCAAGATCGATTTGCGGATGAAGAAGCACGGGAACGTCAACAGCGGCCGTCAAACGACAGCTATTCAAGCCAAAGTAAACGCACATCAGAATGTCGGAGTACGCAATCAGTCCGAATGTCTGAATTGACCAGATCAATGGAAAAGGAGAAAGCCAGTGAATAACAAATTGACACGAATCAGGGGCGGAAGTGATTTATGTGTTCCGCAGTTTTCAGCCTCATCGCGGGTTATGACCGCGATAGCATCTCTCGACGAAAGACAATTGGATCAATGTAAGCCTATGAGAAGGAAGATCGTAGATGCTCTGACGCTTCGCGCTCAGTTCATCTTGTTGTTCCTCCTCTGCGCTCTTCCCTTCGTCCAAGCAAACGCGGCATTTGCGCAGTTCCTCGATCAAGGTGCTATTACCGGAACCGTGCAGGATAATACCGGTGCGGTTATCCCCGGCGCTACGGTGGCACTGGAAAGCCCCGACACCGGTTTCAAACTTACTACAACCGCTGACGCGAGCGGCATGTACGTCTTCTCGCTCATTAAGATCGGCCATTACACCATCACAGCATCAGCCCCTGGATTCGAAAATGCGGTGCAGCAGAACATTACGCTTTCTCAGGGGCAGCGGTTGAACGTCTCGCCCAAGCTCAAGCCTGGTGCGGTCACCGAAACTGTCACCGTAACGGACGCTCCACCGCTGCTTCAGACTGAAGCTAGCTCCGTTGGGCAGGCGCTAAATTCAGAGGAGATCGTCAACACCCCTCTCAATGGTCGCAACGCAGTTTATCTCGTGCAGTTGACTCCGGGCGCGGCTCCTGGCCACGGTTCCCGAGCCACCAGCACCGGAGATTTCGACGCCAACGGACTGCGCCCCGAACAAAACAACTTCGTTATGGACGGTGTGGACAACAACTCTATAACCGTGGATTTTCTAAGCACTACTAGCTATCTGATCAACCCTCCGCCGGATGCGCTGGCGGAGTTCAAAGTATCCACCTCCGACTACAGTTCTGAGTTCGGACACTCGGCTGGTGCTGTAATCAGCTCCAGCATCAAATCTGGAAGTAATGCTATTCACGGGGATCTCTGGGAGTACTGGCGCAACGACGTCCTGAACGCCCACGACTGGACGACCCCAACGCTTCCAACCGGCGAGTATCGCCAGAACCAGTTCGGCGCAACACTCGGTCTACCGATCCTCAGGAACAAATTATTTTTCTTCGGCGACTTCCAAGGGAACCGGATCGTGATTAACCAGTCACAATCTAATATTTCCGTGCCCACACTGCTGGAGCGTCAGGGCAACTTCACGGAACTGCTAACCCCTGCACTTACCGGTGGATCGGTGCCTGTGAATCTGTACGTGCCGCAGAACAATCAGTCACTTCTGGCCTGCAATGGCGTTCAAAATGTGATCTGCCCTGGCCAGATCAACACGGTGGCGCAGAACCTCTTGAACCTGTATCCCAAGCCCAACGCGAATGGTGGCCTCACGTATAACAACTACGCCTACCAACTGAAGCAACCGGCAGACACTTTCCAGTGGGACACGCGCGTGGACTGGGACATCAGTTCCAAAGATCAGGCATTCGCACGTTTCAGCTATGTGAACTTGAGAACCTATTCCCCGCCGCCGCTGGGTCCGGTTCTCGACGGCAGTTGCGGCTCGGGATCGACTTGCGTAAGCGGCACCACGAGAGAATTCGCGAACAACGTTGTTTTGAGCGAGACACACATCTTCGACTCCAAACTGGTAAATGAAGCCCGTTTCGCTCTTAATTACGGCCACTTTAATTTGACACAACCCAACTCCACAGCAAACATAGCTCAGACCCTGGGTTTGGGCGGCGTTCCTTTTGGCCCCAACACCCCCGGTAACGGTGGCGTCCCCTACATGACGATCGGCAGCATCAACACATTAGGCACACGCAATTATCGCCCCGAAAAAGAGACGGAGAACGAGTACCAGATACTCGATAATGTCTCCTGGACTCTCGGAAAACACTCAGTGCGGCTAGGCTTCTCCGATCAGAGCATTCGCTCCTACACGTTGGAGCCACCCAACTCGCGCCCCTCATACACGTTCGGTGGCTCGATGACAGCCAAGCCTGGCGTATCAAATACTGGAAATGGCGTAGCCGACTTTCTGCTCGACCAAATGTCTGGTGGCTCCATCGGGCCTTTCGCAGCCTTCAACAACGCACAAAACTTCATCTCGGCCTACACCCAGGATGACTGGAAGGCAACCAAGCGCCTGACGTTCAACCTCGGGGTGCGTTATGAGTTCTTCCAGCCCTATAAAGAGATGAACGATCTCCAGGCTAACTTCTATGTAACGAGCGCCGGGATCGCCACGGGAACGGGCGTTTATAAGTTCCCCGCAGCAGACCGGACCAAGCTCAGCCTCACTCCAGCCTTCACCACATTCCTGGCACAAGAGAACATCGCTCTTGAATATGACCCCAACTCCCGCCTTACGTCTGAGCAGCATCTGAACTTCGCTCCCCGCATCGGATTCGCCTATGCGCAGGATTCGAAGTCCGTTCTTCGTGGCGGTTTTGGCATCTTTTACCAGGGCCAGCAATCAGTGGGCGCGGCTAACGATATGGGATTCAATTACCCATTCGTATTCAGCGATAACTTCCCTGCTCCTTCCTGCACTACAGGGTCTGCCAGTTGCGCAAACAACGGCTATAACCTGGAGACCGGGTTTTCCAGCGCAATCTCGCAGGGTTTGACGTCCTATTTCAATATTCCAACTTTGGTCGGACAAAGCCCGGACATGAAAACAACTTATGCGATGGATTACAACCTGACACTCCAGCGATCCATCACAAATAACCTGGTAGCCACGGTCGCCTATGTTGGAACAGCTTCACGACACCTTCCCATCAACATCAATAGCAACTCTTCAAAGGTCCTTCTTGCCTCCGGCAGCACTCAGAACTATCTTCCATTTCCAGCTATAGGCTCCTCGGCAAACATCCTCTACGAAGGTGTTTCGAAGTACAACGCTCTGCAGACAAAGCTCGAGAAGCGCATGTCGCATGGAGTTGACTTCCTGGCTACCTACACCTGGTCCCACGCGATGGATGACGCTGGCGACCCGCTCGGCGGCGGCATCGCCGGATATCGCAATCCTAATATCATTCCTATCGGTGACGACATGTCGGACGCGGGTTGGGATGTTCGCCAGCGTTTTACTTTCAACGGCCTTTACAAGTTCCCGTTTGGCAGAGGTCAGTCTTTTCTGAGCCACGACTCACGCGTCGTTGATGCTTTGCTCGGCGGCTGGACCTCTAACTTGACCTACCAGCTTGAGTCAGGCCAGCCCTTCGCTGTCGGAACTGCCAATCAATCCAATGTTGTCGGTGGCAGTGCGTACGCGCTGCGGGTTGGCGACCCATTCGCTCCTGGGGGAACCCCCGATCCGACCAACCCATCCATCACATGCCCGACTTCGGTTCGGAATAAGGCGCACTGGTTCAACCCGTGTGCGTTCAGGAACCCGCTACCGGCTTCGCTCGTTACGCCCATCGCCAAGGACAACGGCAACCCCACCATTCCTGCTTCGGGATATGCGTACCCTGCATACATCACAGATGCACCGACCGCAAAACTCTTCCTGGGCGACCACAACGATACGATCACCGGGCCTGGCTATCAGCGTTTGGACATGTCCATGTCCAAACACTTCGTCACTTTCAGGGAGCAATATCTTGAGGTTCGTGCCGACGGATTCAACATATTAAACACGCCGGCTTATGGATCACCCAACTCCGGTATTGGACAGAGTGGCGGCCAGATTACCTCGGCTCGCGTAGTCCAGTCCTACACGCCGAATAGCCGCTTCTTCCAGTTGTCGGCGAAGTATGTGTTCTAGATAGTTGGAACACCTGAGCCACGCCATAATTCACCTGAAGTGCCTACCTTGTTATCGAGCAAGGTAGGCACTTCAACAAATCAGCCCCCTCACGGAGCCTCCAAAACTTGTGGCCGGACTTTAATTGCGTAGGTTTTGAGAGGCGCATGGCTGAACATCTGTCCGTCTTCGTTAACCAATAACGTTGTCAGTTTATGTCAAATGTGTTGGTCATCCCGTTTGGGCACTTAAGACGTAAATCCCCCTGAAAGGGCTAAAGATGCAATCTCGAAATATGTGTGGCTTCATTTTCTTATGCTGGCTCGCACTCATTCCAGCCAGTGCTCAAACGAACTCCGTATCTTCCATTCCTCATCTCGATAAGCATGGGACAGCTATCCAACTGATCGTCGACGGCAAACCTTTCATGGTTCTCGGGGGAGAATTACATAATTCTACTTCTTCCAACTCCGAGTACATGGATCCCATATTGGACAAGTTATCCGCAGATCATCTCAATACGGTCCTCGCGGCTGTTGGCTGGGATATGGTCGAGCCCGAAGAAGGCAAGTTCGACTTCAGCTTGGTGGACGGGGTAATCCAGGCCGCCAGACGCCACAATATGCGGCTCGTTCTCCTGTGGTTCGGAAGCTGGAAGAATGGCGTCTCTACCTACCCTCCCACTTGGGTAAAAACAGACTTAAAGCGATTTCCTCGTGCCCAAAACAGAGACGGCAAGAGCCTGGAAATTCTGTCGACCTTCAGTGATGCGAATCGGGACGCCGATGCTCGCGCCTTTGCTGCTCTGATGCGGCATGTCCGCGTAGTCGATAGTGACACACACACTGTTGTGATGATCCAGGTGGAGAACGAGGTGGGCGTTCTCACTGAGTCGCGCGATCAATCTGCGGCGGCCAACGATGCCTTTCAGCGACCGGTACCTAAGGAGTTAATCGATCGCCTCGAGAAAAACAAAGACGTGCTGATACCGGGATTTCGCAAGCTGTGGGAGGCTGGCGGATTCAAGACTTCCGGGAACTGGGAGGATATTTTCGGCCCCGGTGATACGACGGATGAGATCTTCATGGCCTGGAACTATGCGCGTTACGTCGGCCGTGTGGCCGAGGCGGGAAAAGCGGAATACCCGCTGCCGATGTACGTGAACACATGGCTGGCCACGTGGCAGGAGGCCGCTCCAATGAGGGCCGGCGACTATCCGAGTGGTGGCCCGATGCCCCACATGCTTGACGTATGGAAGGCCGGAGCGCCGCAAATAGATATTCTCTCGCCCGACGTTTACGGCTTTTTCGACGAGCGGTGCATTGAGTACCACCGCTCCTGGAATCCACTGTTGATACCTGAAATGGGTAGGGATATGCGGTCAGCAGTCGAGGTCTTCAAGGCCATTGGTAGGGAAGACGCCATTGGATTCTCGCCGTTTGGGCTGGAAAGCGTACCTAACTTCGCCGACGAGCTTGGCAAGAGTTATGAGATTCTCTCGCAGATAGCTCCCGTAATCTTGGAAAATCAGGGTAAGCATGCAGTTGGCGGCGTCGTACTAGACAAAAACCATGCGACGCAGAAGCTGCAGGTAGGCGACTACACGCTGGATGTGGGAATCGCACATCATTATACGTTCCCGACTCCGGATTTTCCTGCGGGCATCTTCATCCAGTTGGGTCCCGACGAATACCTAATGGCCGGGCGAGGTTTGACCGTCGCCTTCACTCCGAACACTCCGGGACCTCCGATTGCAGGCCTCGCCAGGGTGGACGAAGGCGTCTTTGTAAGCGGCAAGTGGGTTGCGGGCCGCCGGCTAAACGGCGATGAAATACTGTCAGGGAAAGGCCTGCGACTGCGGGGAGACTATTACGTTATCCAGCACGTTAAGTTGTACCGGTACCGTTGAAAGCGGGCAAAGAATGGCTCACTGGGGTTGCGCCGCCAAGAGGGCTTACCAGCGCAACTCCGCGCCATTTCGGCACCACATTGTTGGGCGGTGCTGTGACTAGTGGTCCCGGCTGAGAGTAGGCTGGCGATATGCTTCTTCGTTCGTCAGTTTCGTGACTGGCTCCAAATCGCGTTTCTTCGGGAAAAGATCCTGCGGGCCCCTTTATAAACCGACAGAGTTCCTCCGAAGGAACGGGCGACAAAGAGCGATTCAACGAAAACCGTTCAGTGTCAATTCGAAGGCGTCGCACTAACAAATGAGGCTTATATGCAGCGAACCGCCACTCGCGGCTTTTCGATTCTTCTCGCAGCTTTTCTGGCCATTCTCTCCGGTCCGGCGATGGCCACCGACATGTTTGTGTACTTCGGCGCGCACGGAAAAGGCCCGAACATCGGGTTCTCGCTGGCGCATTTCGATACCGAAACAGGCAAGCTAACAACCCCGGCGTTTCTGCAGGAAGCGGTCGCGCCTGCTTACTTCATACTCCGACCCGACGGAAAGCGTCTTTACACGTGCAACTCATATCCGGGTAGTGCGGTAAGCGCGTACGCCATCGATCCTGTCACGGCAAAACTGACGTTTCTGAATCAGAAACCAAGTGGTGGAGGTGATCCCAGCTACGTAAGCCTGGATCCCAGCGGCCGCTATCTGATGGTTGCCAACTTCCTTGGGGGTAGCGTCGCGGTGTTCGCGTTGCGGCCTGACGGGAGCATCGGCGAGCGCACCGCGTTTGTCCAGAACATCGGCGCCAGCCTCGACCCAAATAACCCACAGCACGCCCATGCTCACTCCATCCGTTTCGATCCCTCCAACCGGTTCGTGCTGATGGCTGATCTGGGGCTGGACAAATTGTTCGTCTATCGACTTGACCCGAAGACAGGCGCGCTTCAGCCGAATGACCCGCCCTCCGCATCCGTCGCGACCGGCTCTGGTCCGCGCCATACTGCGTTTGATCCAGACGGCCGCTTTGTATATGCGATCAACCAGACCGCCAACAGTATTACTCGTTTTGGCTGGGATTCAAATCGCGGCGCCCTTACGCAATTCGAGACCGTTTCCACGCTTCCTGAGGACTTCAAAGGGGAGAGCACTGGGGCGGAGATCCTCATGCATCCAAGCGGGAAGTTTCTTTACGCTACCAACCGGGGACACAACAGCATCGCCGTGTTTTCGGTCCAGGCGAACACGGGTCGCCTGACCCCGATTCAGCACATTTCGACTCAAGGTAAGACACCACGTAACGCAGACTTCGATCCCACCGGACGATGGCTGCTGGTTACAAACCAGGACAGCGACAACGCGGTGGTCTTTCACATCGACCCGAGCACCGGGCGGCTGACGCAGAACGGGCAGCCGATTCCGGTCCCGGCTCCGTTTTGTGAACGATTTCTCCCGGTGCGGAAGTGACTAGATCGACGTACTGGTTTACGCCAGGCGACGACTTGCGCGGCCTTGTCCTATGAACTGGCTTTGAGTTCCAGGGAACGAATGCAGCTCGCTGGCTTGGATGAAAAATTCTCTTCGCCATATGTGTGATGTAGTAAAACTCGGATGGGCGCGGAAACAGGGAAATGGAAAATGTGGAGCAACCTTAGATAGCAAAGGACGTTTCGAATGATTCTGGAGACTTCAATATCCACTCCTAGCGTCAGCCGCCGCGATTTCTTGCTGCGCGCTTCAGCGGTCGCACTTTCAAGTAGTGCTATGTTCCAGTCCGCAAGGGGACAGGGCTCGAAGTTCGTGATCGCGGAGACGAACCACGGAAAAATTCGAGGGATCGAAAACCGCGGCATTAATATCTTCAAGGGGATTCCCTATGGCGCTAACACCACGGGAGCTAACCGGTTCGCCCCCCCGGTCGACCCGCCCAGTTGGATTGGCGTTCGCGATGCCTTGGAATACGCCCATAGCGCCCCACAGGGAGATCCCTCCACCAAAACTGGCGGCTCGGCCACTGCAAAGGCCGCCCCGGCCACCTCAAAGCCTGTCTCCGGACAATCGATCTACCGAGCCTTGTGGGTCCCTGGGGAAACAAATACGGGCCAGGGAGAGGACTGCCTCGTCTTGAACGTTTGGACCCCGACGCTCAACGATGGCCGCAAGCGGCCAATTATGCTTTGGCTGCATGGCGGCGGTTTTCGCGGAGGGTCCGGATCCAACCCCGGCTGGGACGGAACCAACCTTTGTCTACGCGGGGACGTGGTGGTGATTACCATCAATCATCGCCTCAGTGCAATGGGATTTGCCAACTTCAGCGAATTCAGCCAGGATTTCGCAGCATCCGGCCAAGTCGGAATGTTGGATATCGTCCAGGCACTCAAATGGGTCCGCACGAACATCGCTCAATTTGGAGGGGATCCAAATACGGTAATGATCTTCGGGCAGTCGGGCGGCGGGCGAAAGGTCGAGACATTACTCGCCATGCCCTCCGCGAAAGGACTATTTCATCGCGCCGCGATTGAAAGCGGAATCGCGATCAAGGTCGTTGACCGCGACAATGCCATTCGAAACGCAGAAATGTTACTCGCCAAATTGGGCATTCCCAAGACGGATGTGCATAAAGTCCGGCAGTTGCCACTGGATCAAATCTTGATTGCAGCTGCGGCAGTCGATCGTGAATTGGGTAGTGTTGATTTGGATACGTTGGGCTTTTCGCCATCGGTCGACGGCAAGATACTTCCACAGCATCCTTTCTACCCAACGGCGTCACCGGTATCACCCGATGTGCCAGTGATGATCGGCAATACCCGTACGGAATTCACTGGCTTGACCACGGAGTTAGACCTCTGGCACTTGGATGAGGATGGAATGCGATCGCGAATCAAAGAATTGATCGGCGATCAATCCGAATCCATGATCGATCTGTATCGCAAATACAGCCCTGACGCCACACCGTCCGACATCTTTTTTCTCATAGAGAGCGACTACCTCTATGGCGCTAAGACGATGAAAATTGCAGAGCGCCGAGCGGCTCTTGGAAAGGGGCCGGTGTATCTGTATTACTTCACATGGGAGACGCCCGTACAGGACGGGCAATTGAAATCGCCGCACAACATCGAGTGGCCCTTCGCTTTTGACAACGTCGAGATTTGCACGGCGCTAACAGGGGGGGGACCTGAAGCGATGTCCCTAGCAGATAAAGTCAGCGACGCCTGGATCGCGTTCGCTCGGACGGGCAATCCCAATACCACGAAACTGCCGCACTGGCCCGTGCTCAATTCGAAAGATCGCGCCACCATGATTATCAACAATGAAAGCAAGGTGGTCAAAGATCCATTGCGAGAAAAGCGCATTGCTATGTTCCGCTCTCTGAATTTGGCCTAAATCATCAACCTGCAATTCAGGATCGGGCAACAGACGAGCACGAAACCGACTCTCTCGGAACTGACCCACAGTTGCTCGATCTCTGACTAATGAGTTGTAGAAAGTGAACTTGTGACTTATGCGAAGACGTGCAAGGGGCACAACCCTTCCCGGATGATTTATGTTCGAAGTTTTTGGCCCCCTATGAGCTGAAGTGTCCAACGCGGAGTAACAATTCTGAATGGCTCACTCTGAGTCGTTTGAAACAGTTAAAGGTATGAGGATTGTTAGCCAGAAAACCAAAAGGGAATACTGGCTCACACTACATTTTGCGGAATCGAGGAGAACAAATCATGCGGTGCAGACTTATCTTGACCACAGCTTTAACGGTATCACTAAGTGCAACCGTGGTTTGGGCGCAGGTTCGGCCAGATCGATGGCGGGGGGCGGGACCGACCCCGTGCGTGGGTTCGGACGGTGGTATTTTGCAGTGTCCTCCGGCTGTGGGAGTAATCGCGATTCGTGCCGGACACTTGTTCGATAGCAATACCGGCCAGATGTTGTCGAGGCAGTTGGTGATTATTTCGGGTGAACGAATCACTGAGATCGGACCTCAAGCTCAAGTCAAGATTCCAGCAGAAGCGCAAGTGATCGACCTAAGTCAGGCAACGGTATTGCCCGGTTTGATTGACGCGCACACGCACATGTTCGACACGCGCCGGCCAAGTGTAACAACGGAAAACTCTATGCTGATTGCTGTGCAGAACGCGCAAGCGGATTTGCGAGCGGGCTTCACTACCGCGCGAGACATGAGTACCCATGGTAACGGATATGGCGACGTGGCTATCCACGACGCCATCAACCAAGGGCATATTGACGGCCCCAGATATCAAATATCAACTCGGGGCGTTGAATGGGGAGCGGTACCAGCAAATCCGGAGACTCCGGACAACCCAATGGTCGGCCAGGTGATTCGTTCCGCCGAGGAAGCGCGCGCAGCAGTACGGGAGCAAATTGGCCGCGGTGCGGACTGGATCAAACTTTATACGTCAGGTGATTACACTTTCAGCGCCACCGGCGAGCCCATGTATAAGGCCACCTACCCCCTGCCCGTATTGCAGGCGTTGATTGATGAGGCGCATCTTCTCGGTAAGAAGGCGGCTTGTCACGCGATGGGAGGGCAAGGGCTTAAGAACGCCATCGTCGCCGGCTGCGATACGATCGAGCACGCGTTAGGCCTAACTCAGGAGGAGGCCGAGATGATGGTGAAGGAAGGACTCTATTACGACCCGACCTTCGTCCGGTACACCTTACCGTACATGGATGACAATGACGCCAAAAGCACAGACGGCAAATACCGCATGATTCCTATCTTCGAGAAGGTTGTAACCATGGCCGCTGCCACCAAGGGATTGAAGATTATGATGGGCAGCGGCGCTGATGGTGCAATGTATGCCCATGGAACCCAGGCCCTCGACTTTGAAGCGTTAGTGAAGCGTGCCGGTATGAGTCCATCGCGGGCTATACAGGCCGCAACCACCATCAACGCCAAAGCGATGGGATGGCAGGACCAGATTGGGTCCATCGACAAGGGAAAGTACGCCGACCTCATCGCGGTTTCCGGAGACCCGCTGGCGGACATCACAGAATTGCAGCGCGTGAAGTTCGTAATGAAAGGTGGAAAAGTCATCAGGAACGATATGGCGCAAGGTGCTTGCAAATAATTGCTCCACTGAGAGGATAGCCTTTCGCGTCCGGGGTAGAAAGGCCCGGCCAAAGGAACTTCTGAGCAGATGTCTGGTCTTGCTGCAGGAAAACGACAAGAATTAACGCACTGCGCTTTCGATTAAGGCGTGATCGTGATAGGCGCATGCGGTGTAGCGTGCTTTCGCTCCTGAGGCCGCGTTCCAGGTTCCCCCGGTGCGCGTCTGAGTAAAAGTTGAGTGTAAGTATCCCCCGGCAGTGGGGTGCCAGACCGAAGGTCTGGACAATAAGGCAAGGAACAAAGG
>CAYQOQ010000032.1:0-35027 GCA_964419175.1 uncultured Occallatibacter sp.
AGGCATGAACAGTTCCACCCCGTTGGCGTGAGCTTGTTCGATGTCGACCGTGTGCAGCGTCAGCTCGCGCGCCGAGCTGATGCCGCGCGTGCTGGCATAGGGAATGCTGGTGAGTTCGATCTTCTTTATGTTCCAGGGCGAGCGCATGGGCTTCTGCGCGGCGCAGAACCGGGTAAGCGCGAAAATTGCCGCGCATCCAAAAAACAGAGCGGTTCTTCGATGCATGAATCCAGACTCCAGGACGAGATATAAAGGGCTGGTTCCAGTGTACGAGGCTGGTGTGCGTCTTCGTGGGTTGGCAACTGACCTGCTCAGGCGCTTTTCGCGATGCGCTGGCGGATGGGCTCGTTGTCGCAGTAGACGCGCCATTCGGCCACCTTCTGCTCTTCGATAAACGCGCGAAATGCCGTCGGCGTTGACCAGCGATTTTCGGGATTCAATTTTCCATCCGGTGAATACGTTCCCTGCGCGATGCCGAACATTACCACTACCGGACCATCGCAATAGGTTTCTTCGACGGCGACCGTGTAGTCGGGAACCATTTGGAAATATTTGGTCCATGCAGCCCGCATTTTGTCGCAGCCTTCGGTTACATTGCCGAGCGAGTCGACGAACCGGTGTTCTTCCGTCATCAACTCGACCAGCGCATTTGGGTCCTGCCGGTTGATGGCCCGTACAAACGCATGAGCAACAGATTCGGCCAGAGTGTTCATCGCAGCCCCTCCATCCATGGGCTTCTACGATACAGCTTCGAGCAGCGCCACCGCCATCCGGTTCATCGGCGTGGGGATGCCGTGCTTTTCGCCCTTGCGCACAATGGCTCCGTTGCGCGCGTCGGTTTCCATCTTTCTGTTGGCGAGCCTGTCGGCCAGCAGGGAATTGACCGAGTCGGTGGGCTGGGCGCGATAACCTGCCAGCACCTGAGCGGGCAGATCGCTGTCAAGATGCGCGCCTTCGGCACGGCCTACGGCAACGCACTCGGCCACCATCTCGATGGCCACGCGGCCCAGGGCTTCTTCGCGGAAAACGCCGGCGGGCTTGAGGGTTAAGGCGGTGAGCGCGCCGACGGAGTTGAAGCAGAGCTTGCCCCAAGCCGCGGTGGCGAAATCGTCGACGAGCATTGTCCTGGCCGCGGTGCCTGCGAAGAGTTCGGCAAACGCCTGGCCGAGTGGCCCGTCTTCGACCTTCATCAACGTTCCTCCGCGCACATGGACGCTGCCGTCGGCGCGGCGCTCGGTGGGAACGTCGATGACGACGGGCAGGAGACGATCGGAGCTGAGATAGGGCGCGAATCGCTCGCGATGCTCGACGCCGTTCTGGACGATGGCGACGGGAGCGCCGTTTGCGCACAGGGAGGGGAACCAGGCGGCAGCGCCTTCGGCGTCGTAGGCTTTGGTGGCGACAATGACCCAATCGACGGGCTTGGCGTTTGCAGGCTCGGTTACGTTTTGCGCCTTGACGAGGATGTCGCCCGTGGGCGTGTGCACGGTCAGGGCGTCCATGGGGCGGCGGGTGCAGAGGGTGATCTGGTGGCGGGCTGCGGTTTCGAGCAGGCCGGCCAGTGCGCCTCCGATTGCTCCGACACCTACGATTGCAATGCGCGCCATGGTTGCTCCTCCATTTGGTAGATGACAAAAATGCACGGGTTGGTGCACGGCAGGGACTCAACAGGCTGCGAAAAAAGCGGCTTTTCCCCGTCAAAAAGGCTGATGAGGCCTCAAAAAGTCGATAAAATCGTTCGTTTTTTCGTTTTTTCGCAGGGTAGTTTACTGTTTGGTTACGGGTAGTGTTTTTAATCCTGTTTGTTATTAGTAAGTTGCAAACAGCGTGCCCCATAATCGGTGCAATTGACAGGTAGGGGGGTGGGGGTCTGGCACGTTTTCGAGTACGGATCGGCTTCGCTTGAAGGTCATAAGTCCATTGTGCGCCGTTGGGGTGTAATTGTCGGCAAAAGGGAGAGCGGGCAGATTGGGTTCGTGTGCCCCACCGGGGGGTGATCAGGCTATCGAGTTTTTGGGAGTCTGTTAAGCGGGCGGAAGGGCGTTGACTACGGGGACTCCGGGCGGAGGCGTGAAGTTGAAGGCGCCGGCCGGGACTGGGGCGTTGGGCTGTTCGTCGCTGAAGGTGAAGTGGGTGAGCGCGCCGCCAGTCTCTTCGATCTCGATGGCGACGATTGTGCCATCGGCGGTGACGGTGAGGGTGAGGCGCTTGAGGCGCTGCTCCTGGCCTTTGGGCTGGCCGGAGAGGGTGAAGCAGCCGTTGGGTGCGGGAGCCAGAGCCAGGCTGTTCATTTCTTTTCCGAGCTCGGTGTGGCCGAGAAGAAAGCGCAGCGGCGAGCGCAGGTCATCGAGTTGCTTAGCCGGTATGCGCTGCACCTGGGCATCGCCGCGCGTGTAGAACCAGGCGTATTTGCCATCGAGGAGAAATAGCTTGCCGGAGGGGGAAGTGTAATCCCACTTCATGCGGCCGGGCTTGAGCAGCAGCAGCGTGCCGCTCTCGGTACGCTTGACTCCCATGCCCTGGTAGGTTTCAGAGAAGCCGGCCTTGAGCGAATGCAACTGGTTGTAGTGGCGGTCGACGCGGGCGGCGAGGTCGTGCGCGGAGTCCTGCGCGGACGGCGAAGGTTTTTGGGCGTAGATCGAAGTCGAGAGAAGAGCGGCGGCCAGAAAGAGGCCGCCGCGCCTTATGCGAGTGCCTTGGGTCATTGCAGGTTCTGCGTGCAGTTGGCGCCGCCCAGTGGGTCGTACTTGATGGAGCCGTACTGGTCGCTGCAGAAGCCGCGGTCGCCGGTCTTGCCAACGGTTTGCGGTACGGCGGTGATGATGTAGCCGTTGGAGCGGTCGGTGCCGTTGATGGTGACCTTGCTGTTGCAGGTGATGGTGAAGATGTAGCCGGATTTGTAGCCGGAGGTCAGGTCTCCCTGGAGGACCTGAGCCGCCGCGGGCGTGGGTGGGCCAGAGTTGGGGTCGCCGCCCAAGGCCTGGAGCGTGCACGCGAAACCGTTGGCCGGGTAGCTGGACTGGTACTGGATTTCCGCCTTGGTGACGGTCTGCACGGAGTTGATGGCCGAGGTCTCGTTGCCCTTTTTGGTCAGGCTTCCGATGGTGGGAATGGCCATGAGCATGAGGATGAGGATGATCGCGATAACGATCAGCAACTCCATCAGGGTGAAGCCGTTGGGGCGGCGGCAACTGTTGGAAAGGGCCGGAGTGTTCGTGCCGCGATGGGCGATTGGGAGCGTGAGCGTGCAATTCATGGGATTCCAGTGCCTCATGGAGCAGGCCGGAGGCTCCCGGCCCTTCGACAAAATGCTACAACGTACGGACGCGAAAGGGAAATGGAACGCTCGGAAAGGGAGCTTTCAGCTTCTAGCCTCTAGTGTGGTGAGTCTGAAGTTCTTGGAATAATCCCTTGGTTTTTGGGCAGGGAAGAGGTAAGGGCAAAAAGCAGATCCTTCACTCCGCTTACCCCACGTTCAAAGAGCGAACGCGGGGCCCCAGACGCTCTCCGTTCAGGATGACAGCCTCTGTTTTGTTATGGGTTTTAGAGCCAGGAAGCCAGTAGCTGTTTTTCAACACACCAGCTTGTCGCGGTTGAGCTTGATGCCGTTGAGGCGGCCTAGGAGGGTTACGGCGATGTGCACGGGGTCGAAGAGGCGCTGGGCCATGGATTGCACCTGGGCGGCATCGACTTCGTCTACGCGGGCGATCAGTTCGTCGACGGTGAAGAACTGGTGGAAGTACATCTCCTGGCGGGCGAGGTTGGCCATGCGCGCGGTGGAACTCTCCAGGCCCAGCAGTGTGTTGCCTTTGAGCTGGTCTTTGGCGCGGGTCAGTTCCTCCTGCGAGAGCGGGGCCTCCTTGAGCTTGCGCAGCTCGGCCATGATGAGGTCCACAACTTCGAGGGCCTTGCCTGCGGAGGTGCCGGCGTAGACGCAGAGGGTTCCGGTGTCGCGGTAGGGGCTGAGGTCGCTGTAGATGGAGTAGACCATGCCGCGCTCTTCGCGAATGGTCTGGAAGAGGCGGGAGCTCATGCCGCCGCCGAGTACGGTGTTGAGAATGAGCGCGGCGTAGCGGTTTTCATCGGTGATGGGCGGGGCGGGCACGCCGAGGCAGATCTGCACCTGCTCGAGGGATTTTTTGTTGCGCAGGATGATGCGGGCGCTGGGCTCTGGCGCGGGCACCTCGCTGAGGGTGGCGCCACCGGCGAGAGAGGAGAACTTGCCTGCGACTTCTTCAACAAACTTGTCGTGGTCGAGATGGCCGGCGGCGGAGAAGACGATGTTGCCGCCGTGAAAACGGTCTCCGTGGTAGTCGAAGAGCTGCTGCTGATTGAGCTTGGCCACGGTTTCAGTGGTTCCGAGAATGGGCCAGCCGAGGGGATGCCCCTTCCAGAAGCTCTGCGTGAAGAGTTCCTGGACCAGGATGTCGGGATTGTCCTCGTCGATCTTGATTTCTTCCAGGATGACGCCGCGCTCACGCTCGATGTCGGGCGGGGCAAAGGTGGGGTTGAGCACCAGGTCGGTGAGCACGTCGAGGGCGATGGGGACGTGGTCGGAGAGGGACTTTACGTTGAAGCAGATGGTCTCTTTGCCGGTGAAGGCGTCGAGATTGCCGCCGATCGAATCCATTTCGCGGGCGATGTGCTGGGCGGTGCGGGAGCGGGTGCCTTTGAAGAGCATGTGCTCGACAAAATGGGAGATGCCGTTGGTTTCGGCGGGCTCGCAGCGGGAGCCGGATTTGATCCAAACGCCCATGGCTACGGAACGCAGGTGATCCATGCGCTCGGTCAGAACGATCAGGCCGTTCGGCAGTACGGTTCGGCGGAGGTTTCTTTCAGGGTTTTTTGTCATCAGGTCGAATTCGATTGTAGGTCAATTGGACGTAAAGGGCACTGTTGCGGGTTTGGGCTGACGCCGGAGAGTGGGGCGGAATGCGTGGAGGGGTGAAATACTTTATGCTGGGCGCAACCATGACGGAAAAAAACAGCCAACTCGTTCGTTTGAATCCCAATGTTTCGGGGTCTGATTCGCCGGCAGAGGGCCAGGGGAAGCCTCTGTTTGGGTTAGATGCAGCGGAACTTGCGGCGGTTATGGTGGCGGTGGGGGAGCCTTCGTGGCGCGGAAGACAATTGGCGCAAGCTATCTATCATCAGCGAGTTGCTGATATAAGTGAAATTACTACTTTGGCAAAATCGCTGCGGCAAAAACTGATGGCCGAGGGGTGGGAGATTGGGCGGCCGAAGATTCGGCAGGTTTTTCAGTCCGTGGACGGAACGGAGCGGTATCTGGTCGAGTGCGGGGATGGGGTGACGGTCGAGACGGTGTGGATGCCGGAGGGGGATGGCGGGGAGACGGGAGACGAGAGCGAGGGGGAAGGCTCTGGTGCGACTCGGACGCGGGCCACGATCTGCGTGTCGAGCCAGGTGGGGTGCGCGGTCAACTGCCAGTTTTGCCTGACGGCCAAACTTGGCCTGCAGCGGAATCTGAGCGCGGGGGAGATTGCGGGGCAGGTGGTATCGGTGTTCGAGCGGCATGGGGTGGAGGTGGGTCGCGAGCGGGTGAACCTGGTCTTCATGGGTATGGGCGAGCCGTTCCTGAACTACGAGAACTTTATGGCGGCGGTGCGGCTGCTGGTGGAAGAGGTGGGGCTGAGCCCACAGCGGATGACGGTTTCGACGTCTGGGATTGTGCCGGGGATCGAGCAGTTTGCGCAGGAGCCGGCCGCGGTGAGGCCGAAGCTCGCCATCAGCCTGAACGCGCCGAACGACGAGGTTCGCGCCGAGATTATGCCGATCAATCGCAAGTGGCCCATCGAGGCGGTTGTGGACGCGGTGCGCAAGGTAAGACTGCGGCCTCGGGAGCGGATTACGTTTGAGTATGTTTTGCTTGGCGGGGTGACGGACAGGCCCGAACATGCGGTGGAAGCGGCGCGGCTGGTGCGGCGGACGGGGTTGCCAGCGAAGGTGAACCTGATTGCGTGGAATCCTGGGCCGGGGATTGAATACACGATGCCTCAGCCGGAGGCGGTGGAGCGATTTCGCGCGGCGATGGGAGCGGAGGGGATTCCGGTGTATGTGCGGCGGCCACGGGGGCGGGACATCTTTGCGGCTTGCGGGCAGTTGAAGCGGACGGTGGAAAAGGCAGGGAATAGGGAATAGAAGGCCGGCCTTATCTCAAGCGGCTGCCCGATCAATGACTTCAAGTTTGGTTCCTTCAATCTTTTGCAGATAGGCGACAATCTCTAAGAGGTTTTTTGCTTGCGGATTTCCCGAGGTGCTGAACATGCGCATCAGCACCTTGGGCGAACGGTCCAGATCGGCTCCCAGTTTTACAAAACCAATCGTGCCGTTGATGTATTTGCGGAGCACGGATTTTCCTGTTTCCACGTCTCCAGCGATCATGCAGGCAACGGCTTCCCTCAGAAGCGCACGGCGAAACCCTTCGCTCTGCTGGAGCTTGTTCTTGACGGTTTCGTTAAAACTCTTCGTGAGTGGCATCATTCCTCCCGTTTGCGCGCTTTGTATTCCTGCCAGAGTGCATGTGATCGCTCGATGTCAGTCTGTTGACGTTTCTTGAAGCCGCCGCCGAGCAGGATGACCAGCCGTTCGCCATCCCAGCCGAAATAAATCCGGTAACCTGGGCCGAAATCGAGGCGTAATTCGAAGACGCCCGCACCTATGCCCTTGGCTGCCGAGGTATTTCCCCGTTCAAGCCTGTCGAGAGAGACAACGACGCGCGCCTGGACGTCGTCGTTCAGCTTCTCAAACCATCGATCGAATGGATTGCGCCCTAGAAGGTCCACGTACTGGCGAATCTCGATCACGTTCCAATGGTAGCACAAGAGGTACCATTGGGGGGGGATGGGCTTCCCATTCCCTCTATGAAAAAGCAGAAGGAATGGGAGGCCCGTGGTTTCGATGGTTTGAATTCGGAAGCAGAGCGGAAGCGCTACTTGTCTGGCATGGGCGCAGGTTTTACGGAGCCGCAGTCGGGGCCTTTGTAGATGGAGGAGGCCTGGATGGTGTACTCGACGGGGGTTGCGTTGGGGCCCATCTGCATGGAGCCGAGGAAGTGGACCTTGGTTGTGGCGTGATTGGAGTCGGTCCAGGAGGACTCGATGTAGCCTTTGCCAGCCATCATGCCGGTGCAGATCCAATCGGCGGTCATGCTGTTGGAGTGCATCTGTACGTTGGCCATCTGGCACTGGTTGTTGCGGCTCTGCGGGGGCGGTGCGCCGTATTTGTCGATCATGGCCTGGGTGAGGCAGACCTGCGTGGTGTGGGCGCCTCCGCCGAAGGGGGAATTGGCGCCGGGGGGCATGGTCATTCCGGCGGGCATGGGCGACTGCTGCCAGGTCATGGTGCTGGTCATCTCCCAGAGGCCGGGCTTGCGGCTGGCTTGTGCCAGGGCCAATTGAGCCACAAAGAAGAAACAACATCCCATCGCGATCCAAACTTGGGTCTTACGCATGATTCCTCCAGATTGGCATGACAGGCTTGTGCCTGCGCGCCTCCACTTTACTGCGAAAGCGGGGCGGGGGGAAAGGGAAATCGGACGGGGTAGGATTTGGCTGCGACGAATCGAAGCTCTGCTGGAATGGGCCGAAAAACATCCCACAGGGGCTAAACAGGCTGCGGAAAAAGGCCTCAAGCTGACAAGAAACAAAAATGCAAGTTCAACAAAACGCGATGTCGTCATGAAGTTCTACGGACTCCCACCCATCGGACAAAAACAAAGACGTCCGATGGATGGGGCACAGTTTCATTCCCCGCGGGTCGGTGAAGCCGGTGGGAGACTGAAAAGCATACCTCAGGGGCTAAAGCCCTATTCATTCCATTGCACTTATACCGGGGATAAATCCCCGGCCTACCGCCCGGAGGAGTTTTTCCGCAGCCTGTAAAGCCCTCGTTGATTTTGCGACGTGTCCAGCCGGGGGGTTCCTTTACCGACAGATACGGCACGATTGAAGTCGTGCCCTTTCAAAACAGCGCCGCAATTGGAGTTTTTTCGCAGCCTGTAAATCTCAACTCATTTTGCAGGGTTTATGTATGGGTGGCGGTGCGGCCGAGGGCGAGCAGAGCGCCGGTGACGCGAGCGGATTCGTGGCGGACGACGGCTTCTTCGCTGGCGAAGTCGCCGGCGATGCAGCGGACGCCGAGGGCCTGGATGCGCTCGATGTCGGCGACGATGGGAGAGGCGCCTTCGGCTTCGTAGCGGGCCAGGGTCTCCGGCGAGAAGGGAGCGGTGTTGACCAGGGCGCAGTCGAAGATGGGGGCGCGGGTGTGTTCGTAGATGCGCTCGATGTGGTCTGCGGCGGTGAGGCCGAGGCTCTCGTTGGCCTGGGTCATCAGGTTGCAGACATAGACGCGCAGGCCGCGGGCGTGGGCGAGAGCGGCGGGAATGCCTTCGACGAGGAGATTGGTGATGAGCGAAGTGTAGAGGGAGCCGGGGCCCACGGTGATGAGGTCGGCGCGCTCGATGGCATCCCTGGTCTCCGGCATGGGGGCGGGGTTGGGGGGATCGAGCGTGAGTTCGACGATGCGGCGGCGGCTGGCGGTGATTTTGGTTTCGCCGCGGACGAAGGAGCCGTCGTCCATCTCCGCGACGAGGGTGGTGTTGGCCGTGGTGGCGGGGTAGATGTGCCCACGGGTGGCAAGAATCTTTGAGGAGAGTTGAATGGCCTGGGCGAAGTCGCCGGTGATCTCAGTGAGCGCGGCGACGAAGAGATTGCCGAAGTTGTGTCCTTTGAGCGCGTCGCCGCCTTGGAAGCGATGGTTGAAGAGGCGGGCGAGGAGGTCCTGTTCTTCACTGAGGGCCACCATGCAGTTGCGCAGGTCTCCGGGAGGGAGCATGTTGAAGCCGCGGCGGAGGCGGCCGGAGGAGCCGCCGTCGTCGGTGACGGTGACGACCGCGGCGAGGTCGGCGATCTGGCCGGGTTCAGCGCTGGTTTGGCCGGGGGCGACGACATGACGGCGCAAGCCGCGCAAGAGCGTGGACAGGCCGGTTCCGCCACCGATGGCGACGACGCGCATGGGGCGGGACACAGCAGAGGCTTCGGCACCGGGTGAGGATGCTGGGGCGGGATGGCCGTTCACGGGGGAGGAGGAGTCCAATATCAAGCCTTACGGAATTTCAGGATACAGCAATTCAGTAAAGCGGGGGTCGTCCACCATGCTCTGGAAATCGTTGTCGACGCGCGCCTGCAGGCGGTTGCGGGGGTTCATTTCGATGGCTCGGGCGAGATTGTTGAGGCAATCCTGCGGCTGGCCTGTGATGGCGTCGAGCAAGGCGAGGCCGTAAAAGGCGTAGTCGGCGGTGGGGTAGGTGGCGAGGATGTTGTTGAACTGCTCGCGGGCCTCCTCGTAGTAGCCGGTGTTCAACTGCGAGACGGCGTAGTCGTAGTGTTCCTCGGGCGTGGCGAAGGTCAGACTGGGTCTTTCCATTTGCCGCTGGCAGGTGACGATGTACATCTGGCAGCGTTCCTTGATTTCGGCGGGTGCGGTGAGGAGCAGCTTCTCAAAGGCGGCCAGCGCCTTCTCGAATTTTCCCTGTTGCAGCAGTAGCACCGCAGCCTGATAGTGCTGGAAAGCGGGTCCCGTGCCCGTGGAGGAATGGCCGTCAGATTTGGCGGCCTGGGAGTGAGTTTTTGTGCGGCCGGTCGCCGCGGATCGAGCCTCTTGCGTCATGTGTTTGCCAGTAGTGCGTTTTCCGGTACGCCTGATCTGACCGGATTGCTCCAGCTTGAAGCCTGCGCACGGGAATAACGCTACTCAGGCCCCTTTTATACGCATAACCCCGTAAGACGTCAATGGGGGGTCGCTGTGAAGAACGTCAGGTGATCGGCTTGAGAGGGGTTTGGCCTGACTGTTTGCGATAGATTGCCGGGTTCAGAGAGGGGTCATTGTACATCTTCAATTGGCGGTAGAGCTTGAATTGCCGGGTGCCGGCGAGGGTCTCGCGCCACAGCTCGTCGAGGCAGGCGGCCAAGTCGGCGCGCTGCTGGAGGAGAATGGCCAGGCGCTCGCGATTACGGTCGGCGTGGCCGGGGGGCGCGTCCGCACGCTCGGCCTCTTCGCGGGTGTGGTAGATCTTGAGCGCGAGAATGGAGAGCCGGTCGATGATGAGGCCGGGGGACTCGGAGTGGAGCGGGGCGGCGGGGTTGGGCAGGCCGCTGGGCTGGAGCGAGTGGAGGAGGGCGGCGTCGAGCGCTTCGGCCAGGTCGTTACGGCGCTGGTTGGTGTGGTCGATGCGGTGCTTTACAGCAGCAAGCTCGGCATCGGTAACGCCGGGGTTGCGGGCTTCGTCTTCAATGTGCCAGAGCTCGAAATTGGCGCGATGCTGACGGGCGACGGAGCCGAGCCAGCGGTCTGCCGGGGCATCACCGGTTTCACGCGGGTCATGGTTTTCCTGGTGCCATGCGCGGGTTCGCTGGTCTTGCAGTTCGACAATTGCGGCAGCGGAGAGCATGACTGCGATCATTCTGAGTTATCCTAGGCGCCTGGAGGCCGGTTGGATTTGCAGGCTCTATGTTAGAACGATCCTTGCCGGGCAGTCCAAGCTATACGCATCTTGCCTGGGCTTGAAGCGCGACGCCAGGTGTCTGGAGCGTTGCCGGTGATTGGAACGGGGTGGCCAACGATGGATGTACGCGAACGCTTTCTCTGTATTGCCAGCTACGAAAAAGGCCATGATTTTCTGCGCCAGTGTGCGCAGATGGGCGTGAGGACCACGCTGCTGACGCTCGATAAGCATCGCGATGCGAACTGGCCGCGTGAGGTGCTGGAAGACCTGGTCACCATGCCCGCGGGGCTGAACCGCGAGCAGATTCTAAACACAGTTTCCTGGATGGCGCGGGGCCGGCGGTTCGATCGGATTGTGGCCCTGGACGAGTTCGATCTGGAAACGGCGGCGCAGATACGCGAGCACATGCGCATACCCGGCATGGGTTGCACGACGGCGGGCTGCTATCGCGACAAGCTGGCGATGCGGGTGATCGCGCGCGCGCTGGGCTTTCTGGTTCCGGAGTTCTGCCGGGTGCTGAACTACGACGAACTGCGGGAGTTTATGGAACGCGTTCCGCCACCGTGGCTGCTGAAGCCGCGCCGGGAGGCCTCGGCGCTGGAGATTCGCCGGATCGAGGACAGCGAGCAGTTGTGGCGGACGCTGGAGGATCTGGGCGACGAGCAGAGCCGCTACTTGCTGGAGCAGTTTGTGGCTGGCGACATTTTTCATGTGGACTCGATCGTGAGCGAGTGCGAGGTAAAGTTTGAGGCGGTGCATCAGTATGGGCGGTCGCCGCTGAAGGGGATGTGCAAGGGGATGCACGAGGGCGACGTGTTTACCTCACACACGGTCGACCGCGGCAGCCTCGATGCGAAAGAGCTGATGGCGCTGAATAGCAGCCTGGCTCCATCACTGGGCATGGTGCGCGGCGTGACTCATGGCGAATACATTCGCGTGCAGGACGGGCGCACCTACTTTCTTGAGATCGCGGCCAGGGTGGGTGGAGCGTTCATTGCCGAGCAGGTGGAGACGGCTACGGGGGTGAACCTGTGGCGGGAGTGGGCGCGGCTGGAAGTCGAGAACCTGCGCGGCGAAGCGTATGTTCTGCCGGACAGCTTTGAGACCTGCGCGGGAAGTGTGTTTTGCGTTGCCCAGACGGCCCAGCCGGACATGGCGGGATTCGACGCGCCGGAGATTGTTGCCCGCGTAAATAAACCCGGTCAGGTCGGGCTGATCGTGCGCTCTGGCGATCCGGAGCGGGTGAAGCAGTTGCTGAAGGAGTACAGTACGGAGTTCGTGGCCTTACTTCCGCCGTTGGAGCGGCTAATGCCGACCTAGAGCCTGCATAGCACGCGCTAGAGAGGTTTCCGTTGGCTGGACAAGATTTGGGTGGAAAGGGAAACCGCGGCCGGAGGATGGTGAGCTCGCTGGGACTCGAACCCAGGACCCACGCCTTAAAAGGGCGTTGCTCTACCAACTGAGCTACGAGCTCGTTCAAGGCCGCTGAATCAAAGTTAACACAGGGAGGGATTCGGTGCTTGCAGGGAAGATCGTGCTGGGGGCTATCTCCTAATCACCTTCTATTTTTTCTTATGGAGGCGTGCTTCAATTGCGCTTGAAGGCAGGTACTCTTAGTCGGTGGTACCATGGTAATCAACTCTCTGTGAGAACCAGTTACTGGCTGGTCATGAATTCGCGCATCGCGAACAAAATGAGGCAGTTCGTCGCTTTCGCATGACAGGAAAGTGGTAGGGACGCAACCGAGCAAGTGTTATTGTCCAGTCAACAGTGGGCGACTAGGATTCCGAGAGAGGAGATCCTCCGTTTTGGCGAGTCGGTCTTGCCTTCCGTATCTTAAAAGCCTCATAGAGAATTTGGGTATGCGGGGAATCGGAAGTGACAGCGGAAGGTTCTGGGGTGGGGTATGACTGATCGGGGACCGCTGTACGACCAGGATGATACGCCAGAGGATGTGGCCACGCTGTATTCGTGGGCCAATCTGCATGGTGCAAAGTATCGGGATTTTTCAGCGGCGCGCGCGCAGACGCGAGAGAATGCGCGTGTCCGAGTGCAGCAGGCCATGGAAGAAAATCAGGCAAAAGGACAGCCCCCCCCCGAGCAGCACTTTGAAACCGAGCGTGGCGTCGCGATGCAGCGCATGGCAGAGGCAGCACGGGCCGAGGAAGAAGCCCGTCATGCGGAGCTAGCTGCCGAGCGAGCCAGGCAACAGGCGGCGCAGCAAGCGGCACAAGAGGCCGCACAGCGGGCGGCCACGCAACAAGCCGCGCAGCGCGCAGCCCACCTGGCCGCGGAGCAGGCCGCTCAGGAGGTTGCCCGTCAAGCCTCACAGCAAGCCGCCGAACAGGCGGCACAACGCTCGGCTCAACAGGCCGAGGCTGCGCAGCAGGCCGTATGGCAGCAGACGAGGCGCGACCGTTTTTCCTCGTTCACGGCTCCGAGCCCATCGCCACAGACCGCTGCGCCGATTGCTCCGCAGGTTCCACCTTCGTTCGATTACCCAAGCTATGTGCGGCCTTCTTCGGAGCGGCAGGCGGCAAGTCAGCCGCAGAGTACTGCCATGCGCGAAGAAAGTTATCCGCGCATTCCCGCGGCCCCGGCCGATTCACGAGAGAATGCAGCCCGTCCAGCCTGGCTGATGCCAGACCGCGCGGAACTGGCCGGCCGGCCGGTAGCGCCCCAGGCACCGGAAGACACGCTGCAAGGCTCGCGTGATCGGCTGACCTCGCGCTGGTACGCGCTGCGCAGCGTTTTTGAGGCAACCGGCGCGCCGGTCGAGGCTGCTCCCGTTCCTCCGCCTGCGCGCGCGCCGGTGGTGGCAGTTTTCTCGCTAGCCGGCGGAGTTGGCAAAACTAGTATGGTTGCCACGCTGGGCCGGGCTCTTTCCGCGCGGGGCGAGCGCGTGCTGCTGGTCGATACCGCGGCCTATGGCTTGCTGCCGTTCTTCTTCGGCGCCCGCGATCAGCGTCCCGGGTTGTTGAGGACGTTCACGCCTCCCGGAGCGAGCGGCGACGCGCCGATACAAATGATCACGATCGATCCGGAGGGATTGGGACCGGAGACATCCGGCCAGGAGGCTTTGACAGCCGAGATCGGCACGCATTCGCGGGGGGTGAGCCGCGTCATCGTCGATCTGGCGACCGCATCGGGGGCAACCACGCGGCGCGTGATCCGCATGTCGCCCTTGGTGGTGGTGCCGATGATTCCCGACATGAATTCGGTGGTGAGCGTCAGTTCGATCGACAGTTTCTTCCAGCACAACGGCACGCCGCCTTCGAAGCCGGCAATGCCGTTTTACGTTCTGAACCAGTTTGATCCGTCGCTGCCGCTGCATCTGGATATTCGCGAGGTGTTGCGCGAGCAGTTGGGCGAACGGCTTTTGCCTTTCGTGCTGCGCCGTGCGCCGGCCGTGAGCGAAGCCCTGGCCGAGGGAATGACGGTGATGGATTACGCGCCCAATTCGATTGTGGCCGAGGACTTCGGCAGCCTTGCCGGATGGGTCAAGAGTCAATCCGCGCCCGCGAGCACGACGTATCGCGGTGTGCGCTGGAGTGAGCGATGACAGCATCAGGCCTTTGGCAGGACATCGGGGCAGGGGAAAATCTTTTCACCAAAATTTTCAGGCTGCTCTTTCTGCTTGCCGCGGCGGCAGTGTTCTGCTTCCTTGCCGTTCTTCCGCTGACCTGGCCGCAACAGGCGGTTCTGGGACTGCTGAGTCTGCTGATGGCCCTGGCCATGGCGCGCAGCTCGGACTCCTACCTGGTGACGCTCGCCCTGATGATGATGTCGATGTTCTGCACCTTTCGCTATGGATACTGGCGCATTTTGCAGGTGGTGCAGTTCTTTGGGGATCCGGCGAGTCATTGGGGAGCCCTGGATGCATTCTTTATCCTGAGCCTTCTTCTTGCGGAGGCCTATGCCTTCGTCATTCTGTTCCTGGGATACTTTCAGACGATCTGGCCGTTGCGGCGGGCGCCGGTGGCGCTTCCGGAGAACACGGACGACTGGCCTCACGTCGATGTTCTGATTCCTACGTATAATGAGCCGCTGGACGTGGTGCGCTATTCGGTTCTGGGCGCGTTGAACATGGATTGGCCGGCGGACAAGCTGCATATATACCTTCTGGACGACGGCCGCCGCAAAGAGTTCGAGCGTTTTGCCTTCGAGGCCGGAATCGGGTACAAGACACGGCCGGACAACAAGTACGCCAAGGCGGGCAACATCAACTCGGCGCTCAAGACCATGAGCTCGCCGCTAGTGGCCATCTTCGATTGCGACCATGTGCCGACGCGCAGTTTTCTGCAGATGACGGTGGGCTGGTTTCTGCGCGACCGCAAGCTGGCGATGCTGCAGACGCCGCATCACTTCTATTCGCCCGACCCGTTCGAGCGCAACCTGGGCCAGTTCCACATTATTCCCAACGAGGGCGAACTGTTCTATGGCGTGGTGCAGGACGGCAACGACTTCTGGAACGCGTCGTTTTTCTGCGGCTCGTGCGCGGTGCTGCGGCGCGAGGCGCTGGACGACGTGGGCGGCATCGCGGTGGAGACGGTGACCGAGGACGCGCATACTTCGCTGCGCATGCAGATGAACGGCTGGGGCACGGCCTATGTGAACATTCCGCAGGCGGCGGGTCTGGCCACGGAGCGGCTTTCGGCGCACGTGGGCCAGCGCATTCGCTGGGCGCGGGGGATGATTCAGATTCTGCGCACCGACAACCCGCTGTTTGCGCCGGGACTCACCTTTGCGCAGCGGCTCTGCTACTTCAATGCGATGGCGCATTTTCTCTATGCGGTGCCGCGGCTGATCTTTCTGACCGCGCCGTTGATTTATCTTCTGCTGAACCACACGAATATTCCCGGATACTGGGCGGCCATCCTTGCCTATGCGCTGCCGCACCTGACACTTTCCAACGTGACCAACTCGAGGATTCAGGGTGAGCACCGGCACTCGTTCTGGAACGAGATCTACGAGACGGTTCTGTCTCCGTATATTCTGCTGCCCACCATGATGGCGCTGATCAATCCCAAGTTCGGCAAGTTCAACGTGACGGCCAAAGGTGGCGTCGTGAGGCGCACGTTCTTTGACGCCAGGATCGCGCAGCCGTTCCTAGTGATGCTCGTGTTCAACCTGGCCGGGCTGCTGATCGCGATTCCGCGCTTTTTCATCTGGGATCGGGACCGGCAGGGCACAGTGCTGATGAACGTGCTCTGGTGCTGCTTTAACGTGATTATCCTGGGTGTGTGCACGGCGGTGGCGCGCGAGCTGAAGCAACTGCGGACGACAGTCCGCATCAGCGTAGTAACCCCGGTAACGGCCAAAATGCCGGACGGAAGCGCGATTGCGGGAGAGACAATCAACATGTCCAGCGGGGGCACCAGCATCCGGCTCAAAGAAGCGTTGGACATTGCGCCGGAGACGGTGGTACGGCTGGCCTTTCCTTCGCCGGCTTCCGGAACAGATATGCCCGCGACGGTGGTCTCCTCGGAAGGATCGATCGTGCGGGTGCGTTTTGAGAACTTGACGATAGCCGAAGAGGAAGTGTTGACGATGGTGCTTTATTCACGGGCGGACTCCTGGCTAGGTTGGGGCGAATCTCGCGAGAGCGACAATGTGCTGCACAGCCTCGGCCGCATCTTCCAGATTTCGATGCATGGACTGGTTTCGACCTTCCGGAGCCTGTTTACCAACGAAGACGAGGTGGCGGGCAAGCCCAAGTCGCTTTCAATCGCGCGCACCTCGGCGATTGTTGCGCTGACCGCGCTGCTGCTGGGCGGCGCTCAGAATCTGCGCGGACAAAGCGAGCACCCTGCCGCGACCGCGAAGACCGCAGCGAAGACGAGTGCGAAGGCCACGGCTGCGAGCGCAAGCGGCGACCAGAATGCTCCCGTCGGCGCAGGACATTATCAGGACACATTTACGCTGAACGATGCCGGCTCGCCGCAGGTTGAACTGCACGGCATTGACTCGATGCACAGCGTCTACTTCACGCTGCCAGAGACACACGTTGTGCGTACCGCAAAGATCCATATCTACTATGCGTTCTCTCCGAGCCTGTTGCCGCAGCTCAGCCACATAAAGCTGATCCTGAACGGGACTCTGTTTGCGACCATCCAGCCGACGCCGGGGCAGGTGGGCGGCTCGGACGGCCGGGATGCGGAGGCGGAGTTCACGATTCCGACCGACCTGCTGGTGCACAACAACACGCTGACGATCGAGTTCATCGGGCACTACACCATGGTTTGCGAGGACCCGGCGAACACGACGCTTTGGGCGCGCGTCCATCGCACGACCGTTTTGGATATTCGCGGCGATCTGCTGCCGCTGGCCGACGACGTGAAGCAGTTGCCGATGCCGTTTCTGGACCCTGCGGTGATTCAGCCGCCGAGCGTTCCGGTGGTGTTTGCGGGCACGCCTTCGTACAAGGCGATTCAGGCCGCGGGTATCGTCACCAGCTATTTTGGAATGCTCTCCGAGAGCAGGCCGGTGCGTTTCCCGGTTCATATCGGGGCGATTCCACAGGGTAACGCAATACTGATCGCCGACAGCGCGGCGAGTTTGCCCGCGAGCCTGGGACTGCCGAGCGTGAACGAGCCAACGGTGGCCATGCGCACCAATCCCAACGATCCCTACAGCAAGATACTGATTATTGCCGGAGCCGACGGGGACCAGGCCGTGATTGCCGCGCAGGCCGTGGCTCTGCACAGCGACATGCTGGCAGGCGGACAGGCTGTGATCGGCGCCATCAAACTGCCGGCCAAGCAGGAGGCCGATGCGGCACCGCGGTGGGCGCGCGTCGACCAGACGATTCCGCTGTGGGATTACACATCGTCGGAGCAGTTGCAGGGGGATGGGACGGCGCCGCTGAATGTGTATTTCCGCATTCCGCCGGACATCTTTTACGCCGATAAGCCGAACGCGAAGTTGAAGCTGGCGTACCGCTACAACTCGATTCCGATCGGGCCTATTTCGAGCCTGCAGATCCGCATCAACAATGCCTTTCTCGATTCGGTTCCGCTGATCCCAGGGCAGGAAGCTTCGCGCACTACGCAGAAGGACGTGCCGGTACCGGTGGTGAATCTGCGCCCGTTTTCGAACTCGCTTTCGTTCGATTTCACGTTTCAACTTTTGAAGAAGGGCGGTTGCCAGGATACGACGCCGATCAACATGCAAGGCGCCATCCTGCGCGATTCCTATCTGGATCTTCGCGGCTATTCTCACTATGCGCCGATGCCGAATCTTGAACTGTTTTCGAACGCCGGCTTCCCGTTCACGCGCTTTGCCGACCTGAGCGAGACTACAGTAGTGCTGCCGCCCACGCCGACCGGGCAAGAGATCGAGACCTTTGTAACGCTGATGGGGCACTTTGGCAGGCAGACAGGTTTTCCGGCGTTGCGGGTGACTGTTGCTGGTCCAGACGCTCTACACGGCGGCGCGGGGAACGATTTTCTGATTGTCGGCACCGGCGACGATCAGCCTGGCTTTGACAAGCTGTCCGGGAGTCTCCCGGTTGCCCTGCACAGCGGCCAGATCCAGGTCCACGACACGCAGGGCTTCTTTTCTCCGGTGTTGCATCATGCCTGGTGGAAGCTGAGATCCTTAGAAGAGCACACGGAGTCTGGCGACCTGACCGCATCCGGAACGCCCGACGCGCTCATTGAAGGTGTCGAGTCCCCCTACGATCCTGGCGGCAAACGCAGCATTGTCGCGATCCACTTGCGGGACGCGAGCGACTTCGAGCCGTTCATGGACACGTTCCTGAAGGTGCAGCAGGCCAGCGACATTTCTGGGTCGGTTGCGGTTTTGCACGGAATCCAGTTCCAGTCTTTCCGGATCGGTTCCAATGTCTATCACGTGGGCGTTTTGCCGTGGTGGACGCGGCTGGGACTGTGGCTCAAGCGGGTGCCGTGGCTGGTTGCCGTGATCGTCGTGATTCTGGCATTCCTGGTGGCGATCTGGACGAGGCAATGGCTGCGCGTCAGGGCCAGGGCGCGTTTGAAGATGATTGAAGACTGAAAAGCAGGGAACGGGGAATGGAAAATCAGCGGCCGCGCGAATTTGCGCGGCCGCTGTTGCTTAGTCTGGGCATGCCCGCAAATATCCTTATTAACCGCATGAAATCAGCCTGTATGCTACATAGACAGAACATTTAGTACTCGAAGGAGCCCGTGGCGGGTTGAGCTGTGGAACTGCTGCACGCGCTTCTTTCCTGAGGACTCGTGCGATGGGCTTTTGGAAGTCCCGGCCAGGGAAGTATTTGTTGGCAGCCATGTTTTTGTCGATGCTCTGCGTAACCGGCGGATGCAAGCAGGGTTCATGGTCTCTGTGGGACACTTACGCGGCGCGATTCATCGATGCCCAGGGCCGCGTCTTCGATCCTAAAGGCGACCAGCACACTACGTCTGAAGGCCAGGCCTATGCCTTGTTTTTTGCGCTAGCCGATAATGACGGCGCGCGCTTTAACCGCATTCTGGCATGGACCCAGACAAACCTGGCCAACGGCGATTTGGAAACGCATCTGCCGGCCTGGCTGTGGGGCAAGGATAAGGACGGGGTCTGGAAGATACTGGACGCGGCCCCGGCCTCGGATGCCGATGCCTGGATGGCGTACACGCTGATTGAAGCCGGCCGGCTTTGGAACAATCCCCAATATGCGAATCTTGGCCGGAAGATGCTGGCGCAGATCGCCGCCACGGAAGTGGCCAACTTGCCGGGCTTTGGCCCTATGCTGCTGCCCGGCCCCACGGGCTTTCAGCACGATCAGAATTGGACGCTGAATCCCAGCTATCTTCCTGTTTTTCAGTTTCAGCGCCTGGCGGCAGTGGACCCTGACGGTCCGTGGGGACAGATTGCGGGCAACATCCCTCGCCTGTTGCAGCAGAGCGCCCGCCACGGATTTGCCATGGATTGGGTGGGATATTTTCCCGGCGACGGCTTTTATCCGGTAGCAATCGAGAAACCGGGCAGCATGGAGAGCAATAACGGCCCCGGCGGAGGATACGACGCAATCCGCGTCTATCTGTGGGCGGGCATGATGGACCCAGGCAGCGGCATGCGCACGCAGATTGTGAACGCAAACTGGGCGATGTACGCCTATCTTGGCAATCATGATGCCCCCCCGGAAAAGGTAAGTGACGAGGGTGTTCCGATGGCGCAAGATGGACCAGTAGGATTTTCGGCCGCGGTGCTGCCGTACCTGCGTGCGTTTCCCGATCAGTCACGGATCAGCAGCCGCCAGATTATTCGTATGAGTTTGATGAAGGATGAGGCCACCGGATTGTATGGGAAGGACTTATCGTACTACGATCAGAATCTTGCCTTGTTCGCCACGGGTTTTTTGGACGGCAGATTCCGATTTGGCCCGGGGGGCGAATTAAAAGTAGAATGGAAGCGCCAATGAGGGTTGTCCGCGGGGCGTGGCGAAAAAGTTCGGTTCTGCTGATGGGTTGCCTGCTTTTGGCGATGCAGGCAGGTCTGGCTCAAAAGAAGCCCGTGGCCGGCGCGAACGATTCGGCGCGCAACGCGCTGGTAGACAAAGCCCGCACTCTTGAGTCGCGCGGCCGTCCCGACATGGCCGTTCAGTTGTGGCAGCAGATTCTGCTTTCGGACCCGAACAACTCTGAAGCGCTGGCTGGCCTGGCCAAGGACTATAAGCTGATGGGCGCAGCCGACAAGGCGAACGAAGCGCTGGACCGTTTGCGCCGCGCCCATCCGAGCGACCCGAACATTGGCAGGATCGAGCAGTTGAGCAGCTCGAAGACGCAGAGCGATCAGCTTCGCCATGCCGGCGAGCTTGCGAGGCAGGGCAAGGCTGAAGAGGCCATGAGCATCTACCGGCAGTTGTACGGAGACAGTCCTCCCGATGGCGAGGTTGCCATTGCCTATTTTCAGACTCTCTATGCAACCGCTACCGGCAAGGCCGCGGCCGTGGCTGGAATGCGCTCGCAGGCTGACCGCAACCGCGGCAACGCGAGCTACGCCGTTGCATTGGGCGTGCTGCTGACCTACGATGCCAGAACCCGCGCCGAGGGCGTCCGCATACTGCAAGCGCATCCGCAGGACTCCGAGGCGCAGGTAGCTCTGCGCCAGGCGCTGATCTGGGGTTCAGCCAATCCGGCATCGGCGGCGGAGTTGCGCCAATACCTCAAAGGCCATCCGCAGGACACCGAGGTTGCCAAGAACCTGAAGGCGAATGAAGCAAAACTAGCGCGGATGAACTCCGGCATTGCGCGCACGCCGACAGAGCGCGTGGCCTTTGCGGCTCTGAACGCGCACCGCCTGGATGAGGCGCAGGCGCGTTTCACTGCGCTGCTTCAGCAGGAGCCGGGGAACGGCCGCGTTGCGGCGGGCATGGGCTTTTTGCGCATGCAGCAGAAAGACTTTGGCGATGCCATCCGCTATCTGACGCAGGCGGAGCAGAACGGCTACAAGGCAGCGACGGTCGAGAAGGCGCTGGATACTTCGCGCTTTTGGTACGTGATGTCCGAAGCAACGCAGGCCTTCGACGCGAACCGCCTCGACGTGGCGGCAGCCAAATACAAGGCCGCCCTGGCCATGAACCCGCGCAGCACAGAGGCCCTGAACGGACTTGGCGGGCTGCTGGCCAAAGAGCAGCAGTATCCGCAAGCCGCGGGCGTCTATGAGCAGTTGATCAAGGTTGAGCCCGGCAATCTGGATGGCTGGCGCGGACTGTTCCTGGCCTATGCGCACGATAACCAGAACCAGAAGGCGCTGGCCACTTCGGCGCGTTTTCCGGCGCACGTTAAGACAGCACTGACCAAAGATCCCGAGTACCTGCGCAGTTTGGCGATTATTTATCAGGCACAGGGCCGCAGCGCGGATGCTCAGCGCGTGCTGGCCGAGGCGCTGTCGCTGCCTTTTCCCGCCGATGGCATAAGCCTCAAGACAGATACCAAGCTGCAATACGCGGGCATTTTGATGGAGGCCAAGCGTTACGACCAGGCCGCCGCGCTGTATGGGCAGATCCTCGCGGCCAATCCGGCCAGCATTTCGGCGTGGATGGGCTTGGTGAGCGCGCATCACGAGATGGGGCAGGATGCGCTGGCGATCTCCGATGTGGAGAAGATGCCGCCGGCCACCTACGAGTCGGCGCTCGGCGATCCGGGGTTCCTCGCGATGCTGGGCGCGATCTATCAGCAGGCGAATCAACTTGAAGTCGCGCAGGGGCTGCTGGAGCGCTCGGCGAAGGTGCAAATTGCGGCCGGCGGCCAGCCCAGCGTCGCGCTCGAATTGCAACTGGCGGGCGTCTACCTGATGCGCAACAACACGGAGCAGGCGTACGCGATCTATCGGCGCGTGCTGCAGAGCGATCCCGGCCGAGCCGACGCCTGGAAGGGCCTGATCTCGACACTGCTGGCGACCAACCGCAACTCGGAGGCGCTGCAGGAAATGGCGCTGATTCCTGCCGCCGTGCGCAAGCAGCTTGAAAACGACGTTGAGTTTGAGCAGAGCGAAGCGAGCATTTACGAGGCCAATGGAGACATTGCCCACGCCGTGCAATACATGAGCCGCGTGCAGGCTCATTATGCCAAGCTCAAGACTTTGCCGCCGCCGAACATCGACGTACAGAACGCCTGGCTGCTCTACAACACAGGAGACGACCGCGCGCTCTATCCGGCACTGATGCGCCTTGGCGGCCGCGGTGACCTGACCGCGTCGCAGCGCGAGACGGTGCAGAACATCTGGGCCAACTGGAGTGTGCGGCGCGCAACGGCTGCGATGGAGAACGGCAATCCGCGGCGCGCGGTGGATATTCTTGACGCCGCTTTGCAGGCATTTCCTGACAACCTGACGGTGCGCAAGGCAGTGGCTGGCGGCTATGCGCGGGTGGGCCGCGCCAAGGAGTCACTGGCGCTTTACAAGGCCATCCCGATGCAGGACGCGACCTCGGGTGATTTTCAGGGCGCGATTGGAGCGGCGCTTCAGGCCAACGACAGGACGCAGGCCGAGTTGTGGCTGCGCCAGGCGCTGGACCGCTACACGCGCGATCCGGCGATTCTTGCGCTGGCGGCTCGTTACGAGATGGCTCGCGGCGACAATCAGCGCGCGGCCGAATACTGGCGCGCTTCGCTGGCGGCTATGCCTGCCACTACTCCCGTGGACCGGCTGGCCCACGAACTTGTCTATCCCGAACAGGACGTGCGGGCTCATCGCGCTGTGACGGCAGCCGATCTGCATCGGCTCCTCGATCCCAACGACGAGCCCTTCGCCAAGACAACCAAAGTGCCGCCGCTGCCCGCGTATGGATTCGATCCGTACCAGGGCTCGGCTCCGGTGGTGCCCTCGCAGACGGCGCCGCAACAAACGCCGTCAGCGACAGGGAACAACGCTTCTTCGACAAGCGACACGCAGCCGGCCAACCTGCCGGATTCGAATCCCGCTGTCCGGATTATTCCTTCCACGCAGGCGCCCAACCCGCAACTGTTCCACCAGCAGAGCGCAATTCATCTCGTCATTGGCAACGCGCCTTCGAGCCAGTCGGCGAACGGCGGATTGGTGATGCACGACGGCGTTTATCATCCCAATGGTCTTGGTGGCCTACAGGGCGGGCAGTCGCAGGGACAGATTACTTATCTGCGGCTGGCCTACGGCGATGCGGGGAACGGTGTGAATGGAATCGCCGCGGCGAAGATGCTGATGGCGCAGTATTCAGGGGCGCCCGCTGTGCCGATTACACCGAATGCACCGCACTCGATGGCCTCCGATGCATGGAAGGGACTGCTCTTCTCGTTGATGGCGGGCAACCGCAACGCCGAAGCCCTGCAGACGCTCGACAAGATTCCGCCCGATGTGCGCCGGCAGCTTGAAGCGGACATCGAATTTGTGCAGGGTGTTGCGAGCCTCTATGTCGCTGTCGGCGACTCGGCACGCGCCGGCGACTATCTCAACCGGGTGGAGAACTACTATCTGCTGCATCGTGCATCGGCTCCGACTGGACTCGAGATTCAGCACGCGTGGCTGTTCTATAACCTGAAGGACGACGTGGGGCTTTATCCGGTGCTGTTGCGTCTGGACGCGCGTGCCGATGTGACCGCCGAGCAACGGCAGCAGGTGGAGACGCTATGGGCGGACTGGGCTGTGCGTCGCGCAATTACGGCAATGGACGGCGGCAATCTGCTGCGCGGCGTCGAGATTTTGCAGGCCGCATCGCTGGACTACCCGGACAACATGGATGTCCGCAGGGCAGTTGCGGGCGCGTATGCACGGGTAGGTCGGGCAAGCGACGCAGTGACTCTTTTCAAGACCATTCCCATGGATAGCGCGAGCTCGGGCGACTACCAGGGTGCGATCTCGGCGGCGCTTGCGGCCACGGACATGGCCCAGGCCGAAGCGTGGTTGCGCCAAGCGCTTGCGCGCTATCCTGCCGATCCGCAGATTCTGGGACTGGCCGCGCGTTTCGAACAGGCTCGCGGCAACAACCAGCGCGCAGCCGACTTCTGGCGTGCAGCGCTTGTCGCCATGCCTCCGGGCGCGTCCATGAAGAGCCTGGACAACGGGCTGGTCTATCCGCCGGGGGCTTATCATGCGCCCGCGCCGGGTGACACCAAGCGCATGCTCGATCCGCGCCGCGATCCGCTGCCAAGCAAGCTACCACCTTTGTCTTCGTATACGCCGCAGAGCCAGGCTCCGGTTGGGCTGTCCGGGCCGCCAGCGGCAACTGCGCCACAGCGTCAATGGCGCGAAACGCCGTCGGACAATCCACTGCCGATGCCGGCGGGCGCTGGAGCTTACGCTGCGCCAGAGCCAGGCCCGAGGCAGGGAACCGCGGCCAGCAATGCACCGATTTACATTCCGCAAAACGCGCGGCAGGCAAGTGCGCCCGCGCAGCCGGTTTTCATTGAGCAGAGCCAGACACAGGATTTGCCGTCTGCACAGACAGCGCAAAACGAAAAGCCGGTTCATCCGGCGCCCCGTCGCAAAGCTGCTACCAAAGCGCAAAGTTACTCGGGCACGGTGAAACTGCCGACCTCAGAACAGACTGTCGATTCAGTCGAGCCGGAGACCTTGCCGGCTCCGGCGCAGGGACTGCGGATTTCGTCTCAGCCCATGGGCACGATGGCCGCGCAGGTACAGGCTCGTTTTGCCGAGGAGACCGATAGCCAACTGACGCAGGGCTCGGCATCTCGGGTGCACACGCTGGCGAACGCTGCGGTCGCGCCGCCGGTCAGCGCGCAGTTCAGTACGCCAGTCAATTCTCCGGCTTCGTCGAGCGCTGCTGCTGGGCAGGCAACCGCCAACGCGGGCCAATACTCGGTTGCGCAGTACACACCTTCCGCGCAGGAAGCGGTGACGGGCGCATACTCGGTTCCGCGGCAGCAGACGGCTCCGGCAGAGAAGCCCTCCGCCGCGACGCCGCCCGTTTCAAGGCACGCGGCCAAAGCGTCCGCAAAACGCAGAAAGCAGACCAAGCCGGCAACGCATAGGGCCAGCCAGCCGACGAACGCCACTCTGGGCAACACTCCAGCGCTGAACAATGCTCCCCAGGCGCCCGCTGCGGTTCCGGTTGAAATTCCCCCGCCGAGCGAGACGCCCTACGATGCGCAGGCACAGCAGCCTGTGCCGGCTCCGACGGGCGCGGGTTTGAGCGATCAGGAACTCGAACAGCGCAATCTGCCTCCGCTGCGTGGGCCGTGGGTCCGTATCCAGCGCGGGGCCAACCCCGTGAGCCCGCGCGACGAAGCCGAAATGCAGTTGCGCTCGATTGAGAGCGGCTATAGCGGCTGGCTCGGCGGTTCGGGCTATATCAACTACCGGAGTGGCACGCTCGGCTATGATCATCTTGCGGCTCTGGAAGCTCCGTTCGAGGTGTCGATGCCCCTCGGGTACCACGGCCGGTTCACGATCGTCGCCAGGCCCGTTTTCCTTGACTCCGGCCAAGCTGACGGTAGCGCGACAATCTCTGTTCTGCAGTCGACAACAGCCGGGAACAAACTAGTCACGATTCCGGAGCCGATCGGAACTCTCACCGCAACCGATGTGACGCCGCCCGCGCAGCAGAACGCTGTGGGGATAGGGGGCGAGGTGCAGCTGGCGTTTCCCCACGCGGCCATCGCAGGCGGATACACGCCTTACGGTTTTCTGGTCTCCACCTTCACGGCGCGGGGCGTCTTCAGGCCCGGCAACGGCCCGATCACGATCAGCGTTTCGCGCGACCCGGTGAAAGACAGCCAGCTTTCCTACGCGGGACTCCGCGACCCGGCAGGCAGCACACTCGCCCACCTGGGACAGATATGGGGTGGCGTGGTCGCGAACCATGGCAATGTGCAGTATGTACACGGGGACGCGACCTCAGGCTTCTACCTGGCCGCGGGAGGCCAGTACCTGACTGGTTACAACGTTCAGAACAACAATCGCGTGGACGGCAACGGCGGTGCCTACTGGCGACTGTTCACCTCGCCGGAGTACGGCAACTTGAGCATCGGCGTGAACTTCTTCGCGATGCGCTACGCCAACAACCAGAACGCCTTTACGCACGGCATGGGCGGGTACTTCAGTCCGCAGGGCTACTTCCTGGGCAATGTGCCCTTCACGTTTACGGGGCACTACCTGACCAACTGGCACTACAACATTGTGGGCGGGTTGGGCGTGCAGGCATTCCAGGAGAACCGGACGGCGCTGTGGCCGCTCGCGAGCGACAAATCGGTCGAGACCGGCCAGAACAACCTGATGCTGCCCGACGTGACCAACGTAGGCCCGAACTACGATTTGCGCGGCCAGGTGGCCTACCAGATCAGCCCGCACTGGTTTGCGGGCGGGTTCTTTGGCGCCAACAATACACGCAACTACTCGTCCGCGTCTGCTGGTTTCTCGATTCACTACATGTTCCGTTCGCAGCCTTCGACGGTGGCTGGGCCTACGGGACTCTTTCCGACCGACGGACTGCGGCCGTTTACGGTGCCATAAATCCGGATTTGAATTGTTTACGAGAGAGGGGGCTAAGCGCCCCCTCTTTTTTGGCAGACGAAAACTTGCCTGGACCATGGACTGGCTGCTGCCGCCTTCGTGTTATTCGCCGGAAATGCAACGCATGTTAGGGTCACACTGAGGAGATTTCCATGACTCTGATCAATTTTCTCGCGAAGCAGTTCATCGACGTCATTGAGTGGAACGAGCCGCAGGACGGCATTCTGGCTTATCGCTACCCGATGCGCGATCTGGAGATCCAGAACGGTGGCCAACTGACGGTGAGCGAATCGCAGGTGGCGGCGTTCGTCAACGAGGGCAGAATCGCCGATGTCTTCGGTCCTGGTCTGCACACGCTCAACACGCGTAATTTGCCCATCCTGACCGATTTGATGAACTGGGACAAGGACTTCGAGTCACCGTTCAAATCGGAGGTCTACTTCTTTTCGACGCGCCTGCAGATCGACCAGAAGTGGGGCACGGCGACGCCGATCACGATCCGCGACCGGGAGTTTGGGGCGGTTCGGCTACGCTGCTTCGGCATCTACTCCTACCGCATCGCCGATCCTCGCATCTTTTTCAACCAGGTAAGCGGCACGCGCGAGTGTTACTTTACAGCCGATCTTGAAGGGCAACTGCGCGACACGATTCTGGCGCACATGACGGGGGCTTTTGCAGGCAGCAATCTGCCGTTTCTTGACCTGGCGGCCAACCAGGCCGCGCTTGCAGAGAAGATCGGGGGGCAGGTGAAGCCGGTGTTTGCCGAGCTTGGGCTGGAACTGAATCAGTTTGTGGTGGAGAACGTCTCGCTGCCGGAGGAACTTGCGAAGGTACTGGACCAGCGCATCGGCATGGGCATGGTGGGCGATGTGGGCCGCTATACGCAGTACGCCGCGGCCGAGTCGCTGGATCTGGCGGCGGCCAATACCGGTGGGGGCGCGGGCGTGGGTATGGGGCTCGGCGCCGGGGCTGCCGTGGCGCAGGTGCTTGCGGCGTCGTTGAAATCGTCGGCAGTTGCGCCGATTGCGACGGCGCCTGATGCTGCTTCAGCAGATACGAAGTTCTGCATCGAGTGTGGAAAGCCGATTCCGGCACGCTCGAAGTTTTGCGCGGATTGCGGGAAGCCCCAATGAACTGTCCCTCCTGCGGCGGTCCGATCGTACTCAAGCCGGATACGGAGGGTTTTCAGTGCGAGTATTGCCATGCTGTCTTCTATCCGGACGAGGACGATGGCGTGCGGGTTTCAGGCGATGGGGACGACGCGGACTTGGCATGTCCGCTGTGCAATGTGCCGCTGGTTCATGCGGCGATTGCGAAGATTCCGGTGCTCTTTTGCAAGGAGTGTCATGGGCTGCTGCTGCCCATGCCGGTGCTGCAGCCCGTGATCGAAGAGCTGCGGAAGGGTGCGAGTAGCCCGGCGGTGCAGACGCCGCCCGACCGGGGAGACTTGAAGCGGACGATTCAATGCCCGAAGTGCCACGGGCGCATGGATACACATTTCTATTCAGGGCCGGGCAATGTGATTGTGGACTCGTGCGACACGTGCCTGCTGATCTGGCTTGACCGCGGAGAACTGACGCGAATTGCACGCGCGCCCGATGCGAGCGACGAGGAAGACGCGAGCCGGTTCTGATTCTTCGCTGCTGAATCGCATCTCAGCCGCGGCGGAGGGGCTTGTTCATGGGGACAACTTGCACGGTGACGTCGCGGACCTCGGAGAGGAAGCGATTGAGCACGGAACCGCGCCAGAGGATGTCCCAGCGCGAGCGGGCCGACTGGCCGAAGACCACGTGGGAGATACTCTCCTGCTGGGCAAAACGGATGAGAGCGTCGGAGATGTTGCTGTCGGTAAGGTTGACCACGTTGGCGCCGAGGTCGCGGGCCATGCGCTCGAATTCTTCGAGGCGGTGAAAGGCATCCGGGTCGCCGTGGCCCTTGTCGTCGTCGGGGCGGCGGACGTAAACGGCGTACCAGTTGCTGGCCAGGCGGCCGGCCACCCGAGCGCCCATGCGGAGCAGGCGTTCGGTTCCGGGACGCGTGCTGAGGCAGACCATGACTTTTTCCGGGATGGGCGCCTGTTCCAGACCCTGGGTGCGGCGGTATTCGCTGGCGCGGCTACTGACCTGCTCGGCGGTGGTGCGCAGAGCTAGTTCGCGGAGCAGGTTCAGGTTGCCTTTGCGGAAGAAGTTGGCCAGCGATTGCTCAACCTTTTCGGCGGCGTAGATCTTCCCCTGGCGCAGGCGCGAGCGGAGTTCGTCGACGGTCACGTCCACGTTGACCACTTCGTCGGCGCGCTTGAAGAAGTTGTCGGGAACGGTTTCGCGGATGACGGTGTTTGCCGAGCGGTTGACGGCGTCGTTGAGCGTTTCGAGATGCTGGATGTTGACGGCCGTCATGACGTTGATGCCGGCTTCAAGCAGTTCCAGAACGTCTTCGTAGCGCTTGCGGTTCTTGCTGCCGGGAACGTTGGTGTGGGCCAGTTCGTCGACGACTACCGTGTGGGGATGGCGGGCAATGATGGCGTCGACGTCCATCTCTTTCAGGTTGACGCCGCGGTAGGGAATCACGCGCTCGGGCACGATCTCAAGGTCGCGGATGCGCGCCTGCGTCTCCGTGCGGCTATGTGGCTCGACCAGGCCGATGACCACATCGACGCCCAACTGGTGCTTCATGCGGTGGGCGTCGTTCAGCATGTCGTAGGTCTTGCCTACGCCCGGCGCGGCACCGAGATAGATGCGCAATTTGGCTTGTTCCGGCTTCTTTTCCAGTACGATCTCCGCCATTGTTTAGCCCACCTCGACAGGATGCCGAACTTCACTCGCAACAGCCACCGGAAGAGTGAATCGGAATGTGGTGCCGTTGCCGAGGCGGCTCTCGACGGCGATCTGGCCGCCCAGCGACTCAACCAGGCGACGGACCAGGGCCAGACCGAGTCCAGAACCTTTTTCAGAGAAGGTGTTGAAGCGGTCGAAGATAGTGCTGAGGCGTTCGGCCTCGATGCCACGGCCGTTGTCGCGGACCGTGAACTGGACAAAGTCCTTGATCTCTTCGGCGGCCAGCTGAATCTCGCCGTCTTGCGGCGTGTAGCGGATGGCGTTGGAAAGCAGGTTGTCGAGGATTGAGCGCAAAGCGCGCCTGTCCGCCTTGACGACGGAGAGGTCGGCGTAAGCATTGATATCGACGCGAATGTGCTTCTGGGCGGCCTCTTCGCAATAGCGGTCGCGGACATTGTGGAGCGCGAGCAAGGGCCGCACCTGCTCGATCTTGAGTTCGCGCTTGCCAGTGTCGAGCTCGGAGACTTCGATCAGATCGCGCATGAGGTCGTCGAGCTTTTCGGTTTCGCTGCTGGCCGAGGCGACCAGTTCGGCCTGGAGAGGGTGCAACTCTCCGCCGAAGCCCTGGCCGAGGGCATAGAGGCCGCGGCGCAACTGGAGGAGCGGCCCGCGCAGCTTTTGGCTGGCGACGGCGATGAATTGGGTTTTAAAGCGGTCGGTATCCTGGAGGGTGGTGACGTCTTCCAGGGTGGTCACGGTGCCCAGGAGGCGGCCTTCTGAGTCGCGCATGGGGGTTGTGCGGAGGCGATAGCTGCGCTCCTGCTTGCCAATGCGCATGGGCAGCATGGAGGCCTCGTCTTCAGTGGCGACTGCTTTTTGCATGGAGACGGCGTTGCGGATGGCGTTGAGGATCTTGTCGCCGCCGGGGGTGTTGGTGAGCGCCATGCGGTCGCTTGCGGCTTCGCCGAGCAGCTCTGCGGCGGCCTGGTTCACCTTGAGCACGTGGCCCTTGCCGTCGGTGACGATGATGGGCTCAAAGATGGATTGGAGCACGGCGTCGGAAAGTTGGAACTCCATTTGCCGGCGGCCGGCTTCGGTATCGCGCAGTTCGCGCAGCCTTATGGCAATGCGGCTCAGTTCAGTGGCGAGTATGCCAAAGTCATCGCGGCTGCTCCACTCAATACGGTGTTCCAGATTGCCCTGGGCGATGCGGTGGGCGTCGCGGGCCAGCATGCGGATGGGGCTCAGGACGAAGTAGACGGTTCCGACCTCAATGAGCAGCGCGGCCGCGACAAAGGCATAAGCCAGAGTGGACTGCCCCGCCGCGGCCAGGGCACGGTGAGTCACGGCTACAAGGCTGGCCGTCAGGCAGGCCAGTAGGACACAGCCGAGAACTAATCGCTGGGAAAGGTTGAGCATTGCCCGGTCTCCGTGCCGGTGGAAGGTGTCTTTATCATTTTCGCGGAAACGGCTCAAATGCGCAAAGGGGGCAGTGAACAGTGGACAGAGAACAGCAACTGGAGCTAGTGTTCTGTGTCCGAAGTTGATTGAAAAACAACAGCAGATCCTTCGACTCACCACCCCCACGCTCCACCCCAAAGAGCAAAAGCGCTCTTTGGGGACCCCGGAAAGCGCTTGGGGCCCCGTTCGCTCAGGATGACCGCCTCTCGGGGGAGTTCAGGATGACAACCTGTGTTTTGCGGGGAATTTCTGAGACAGCACGCTAGTGTAGGTCGCCGCAATTATCGTCATTTTCAAACGGCTGCAAGCTGGTATCGAATTGCCTGAAAGCTTCCCTCAGGGGCTAAAGCCCTGCTCATTTGTAGCTATTTGCGGCACGACTAAAGTCGTGCCCTTTCAAAACGTAAACGACCAGATGCATGGCGGTCACCACCAGGTATGGACTGATGCAGGACAACTGTCCACTGTTTACTGCTCACTGTTTTTACGGGATCTGACAGACGGCGAGGGTTCCGTTATGGTAGCGGCAGGCGAGGCCCTCGGGCGGAGGATCGGAGACCAGGACCCAGTCCACGCCAAACTCGGTTTTCAGCCGCTGGAAGTCCGCAAGGCTGAAATCTTTCATGCCTTGCTGGGCTTCAACCTGGCGGTTCCATTCCATACCCAGTTCGGGGACCTGCGTGACAACCGAAGTGTCCTTGATGGCGTCGGCTAACTGGCTGCGCTCGGCCAGGGCGCGGAAGCTGTGATAGTCCTCGCCCGGAGCTTCGAGGTAGCGGGGATCGAGCGCAAAATACGCATCGGTTGGCGTGTTGGCGCGAATCCAGGCGAAGGCCTGCAGCCACGGATTCGACGGCGCGCGGCCAGGCCACTCGATATGCTGACTGCTGCTGAACTCGGCGCGCTGTGCGGCGAACATGGAGCCGTTGAAGACGAGCAGGAACAGTGCCCAGCGCCATACGGATGCCTTGAGCAGGTACTTTCCGATTAAAGCGCCGGCGATCAAGACAAGGAAGAAATAGACAAGGTACAGGTAACGCATGGGCTGCAATGGCGTGAGCCGGATGAGCGAAGGAGAAGCGAGCATGAGCATGGCGAAGGCTTGCTGGAAGACGCCGAAGGCGAAGACGGCCAGCGCAAAGCGGGCCAGGACGGTTTCGTTTCGCTTGCGTGCCACGCGCCACAGCAGCCAGAACAGGAAGAGCGGGGCCAGGGCGCCCAGCCACTCGTACCAGGCCCACTTGTAGAGGTAATAGTAGGTCCGCGTATCGAGAGCTTTCTTCCAAAGAGGATTGGGCGGTTCAAAGATCCAGCCCAGGGGGACAAGCGCGCCCAGCGCGGAGGCGTGACTGGCGAAATGAAGGGAGCGGAGCCAGACATGAACAGGCTCCGACAAGGCCAGGGTGAGGAAGAGACAGAAGGATATTCCCATTGCGGCCATGATGGGATGCATCAAGAAGGCGAGCAGCAACCAGAGCACGGCCTGCCATCGGCGGCCGGCAAGTACTCTGGACACCGCCAGCAGAACCAGAGCGGCGGCTACATTGCGGGCGTGCAGATGCTGGTCGGCCAGGTAGAGTGCGGTTCCTGCGACGGGCAGGGTAAACATGGCAGCGACGAGGGCGACGCCAGCCAAGTGCGCGCGCTTCTCCGCAAACAGTTTGCGGGCAATGCTCCAGCAGGCAAAAAGGATCAGGGCAATGGAGCCGAGTTGCCAAAGCAATTCGGTGAGTGCAACTGGGATGTGGGTCAGCCGCACGAAGCCGGAAACAGCATTGTCGAAGCAGGATGCCTGAAGCTGAAGGCGGAAGAAGGCGGCATCGTGTGGATAGAGGGCGGGATTCAGATCGCTCTTAACGGCGGAGAGATAGAGGCCGTCATCCTCGATGCCGGGATGGTATCCCATCGTGGCGAAACCGAGTACGGTAAAGCCCAGGATCAACAGAATGTTGATCGGCAATTTGCGTGTTGGCACGTTCAATCCCGTATACTCATCGACAGCATGTCGTCCACAATTATAGATACATCGTACGTGCCGGCAGGCGACCCGGCGACGCATTCCGTGCTATTGGCCGCGCAGCCTGGGTCAACACGGGATACGCTGGCACTGACGATTCCCACACTGCGCGAAGCCGAGAACCTCCAGGGCCTGCTGGATCATGTGCGCTCTGTACTCGATCCGATGGGCATCCGCTACGAAATACTGGTTGTTGACGATGACAGCCAGGATGGAACAGAGGAGATTGTCACCGCCATTTCCAAGAAAGATCCACGTGTGCGCCTGCTGGTGCGCCGCGGGCAGAGGGGTCTGTCGGGCGCGATTCTTTACGGCTGGGAAAACAGCAAGGCGTCGATTCTGGGTGTGATGGATGCGGATCTTCAGCATCCACCGGAACTGCTGCCCGCGCTGATTGCTTCCATCGAAGCGGGGCACGACATGGCGATAGGGAGCCGCTACATTGCCGGGGGCCGGCTGGGAGATTGGAATCCGATCAGGAAATTCCTCTCTGCCGCGGCAGTGTGGGTAACCTGGCCCATTCAAAAGTCGGGAATGTATGCCAAAGATCCCATGTCGGGGTTCTTTCTGGTTCGGCGCGAATGTGTCGAGCGGGTTCCGTTTCAGCGCTCGGGTTTCAAGCTGCTGCTGGAGGTGCTGGTGCGCGGCCGCATCCGGTCGATCGAGGAGATTCCCTTATCCTTCGGGATAAGATATCGCGGCGCGAGCAAGGCCAGCGTCAAGGTCGGCGTGGATTACGCGCGGCTGCTGCTGCGGCTCTACGCAGGCCGATTGGGTCTGCTCCGGGACTGAGGCGAGACTAGCATTTTCGGAATCAGTATAGAGGAATGCTCATTGCCTCTGGGGCTAAAGAGGCTGCGGAAAAAGGTCTGGATTCGGCTTTAGGGCTAGGAGGAATTTTGCAGGGGCTAAAGCCCGCGCTCATTTTTGCGGCATTTTCGGCCCGACTGAAGTCGTGCCCTGTTACAAAGCCATGAGGTTTTGCGCCATGCAGGAGTTTTTCCGCAGTCTGTAAAGCTCGTACCCTTCAAAGCTGCTCACACAAAATGTGAATACTACAGGGCCGGCAGCAACATCCGCATCAGAAGAAACGCACCTACGCCTGCGAAGAACAGCAGAGCCATGCGGATACCCGGCTCGCGGTTGACTTCGGGAACCAGGTCGGTGGCGCCTACATAGATGGCAACGCCGGCTGAAATGGGCAAGCCGTAGGTGAGCCAGGTGGGTACGACTTCAATGACAGCTACACCGAGAAGAGTGGCCGCGGCCAAGCCTACAGCGGAGTAGAGAGCCATGGAGCGGCTGCGGCCGCTGGCCAGCATGACAGAGGCCATGGTGAAGCCTTCGGGGGCTTTGTGCAGGAAGATGGCCAGAAAGATGAGCCAGCCAAGCCAGTTGGAAACCACAAAGCCGGAGCCGATGGCCACGCCGTCGAAAAGTGCGTGAACGCTGAGGCCAACGAGGACCGCAGTGCTTGTGCGCCGGGTGACGAGCTCGCCGTTGTGCGTCTCTTCGCCGTAGTGGAAGTGAGAGCTGATGGTGTGTTCGAGCAGGTGAACGATGCAGTAGCCGGCCATGACGAGGATGGGGCCGAGGCGCGGACTCATGCGAAAACTTTCCGGCGCCATTTCGAGCAGGGCGACGGCCATGAGGAAGCCGGCGCCGATAGCCACAAAGTAACGCAGGTAGCGCTCAATGCCTTTGGCGCGCACTAAGACCAGGCCGCCGGCCACATCGGCCAGCGCGGCAATTGCGCCGAGGATGAGAGAGATTCTTAGCATTGGGCTTTAGCCGCTGTGCCGGATGTGCATGACGTCGCCATCCTGGACGATGTATTCCTTGCCCTCCAGGCGCAGAGTGCCTTTGGAGCGTGCGGCGGCTTCGGAGCCGGCTTCGAGGAGGCTGTCCCAGCGGATGGTTTCGGCGCGGATGAAATGGTGTTCGAGGTCGGAGTGAATGGCTCCGGCGGCCTGCGGGGCCTTTGAGCCCACGGGCACCGTCCAGGCGCGGCATTCGTCTTCGCCGGCGGTGAAGAAACTGATGAGGCCGAGAAGCTCGTAACTCTTGCGGATGAGGCGAACAAGTCCGCTCTCATTCAGGCCGTAGCTGCCCAGGAACTCGACCGCTTCTTCGTCGTCCATCTCTGCCAGTTCGGCCTCGACCTTGCCGCAGATGGCGGTTGCGCCGGCGTTGGGCCGATGCGCAACTTCGTCGAGCTTGAAACGGCTTACCGCGGCTTCAAGGTCTGTGCCGAGCGTGGTGCTTTCGCCGATGTTGAGCGCGTAGAGGATGGGCTTCTGCGAGAGGAACATGAAGCCCTTGATGAGCT
>CAYQOQ010000033.1:0-34900 GCA_964419175.1 uncultured Occallatibacter sp.
CCCAACTCATTTTGCAGGGTTTATGTACGGGCTAAAGCCCGTACCCTTCACCGGGAGGAGTTTTTCCGCAGCCAGTGAAGGCCCCTGCTCCCTCCGTGGGGATTGGGAACGGGCTGCCCTGCGATCCCAGGTCTCAAAGACGAGACCTTGGGCACCCGGCATACCTCAGGGGCTGAAGCCCGCATTGATTTTATTGGTTTTATACCGGGGATAAATCCCCGGCCTACCGCCCGGAGGAGTTTTTCCGCAGGCTAATCGGGCGGGAGGAGTGGGAGGGTGAGGTTTTCGGCGGCTGCGGGGCGGCTGCGGGGGGCTTTCTTGAAGGTGGCGTCGCGGCGGTGGAGGGGGTACTCGGGCTGGCGGCCGTCGAGGATTTGCTGGATGGTGAGGATTTGGAGCTTGGGGTAGGTGGTGGCGTCGGTGGATTTGTAGAAACCGGCTTCGGCGGCTTCTTTGAGCATGGGTTTGGTTGGAGGTTCAAAGCAGAGGAAGACGCCGATCTCGGCTTTTTCGCGGTCGAGAACGCCGACCAGATCGCGGACCTGCGAGACGGTGACGCCGCCGGCTTTGACGCTGAAGATGATCTGTTTGGATTTTCCGGACTCGTCGTCGTGGAAGTAGAGACGGCCATCGATGCCGCGGTCGGCTCCCTTTTTCTGCTCGGCGGGACGCGCGCCAACCTGGCCTAACGCCCACCACTGGAACTGGTACTTGTTTTCTTCGGCTAACTGCGCGGCTCCGGCGTAGTCTGTGGGCTCGCCGATGACGTCGTAGGTCTGCTTGATCTCCGGGCCGAAGGCGTCGGAGAGGCGCTTTTTGATGAGGCCAATGGCGAGGTGGGTGATGTCGATACCTATCCATTGGCGGTTGAGGCGCTGGGCCACCTGAACGGTGGTACCGCATCCGCAGAAGGGGTCGAGAACTACGTCGCCCTCGTTGGAACTGGCTTTGAGGATGCGTTCGAGGAGGGCTTCTGGCTTTTGGGTGGGGTAGCCTAGACGTTCGGCGTGGGCACCGGTGAGCGGCTTCACGTCTACCCAAATGTCCTGAACTGGTACGCCACGAGACTCCTCCAGATAGAGTTTCTGTCGCGCGTAGCCTGTTTTTGAGTAATGCAACCGTCCCTCATCGTGAAGCTTCTGCATTGTGTCTTTGCTATATCTCCACGCACGTGTATGCCCGTTCCACTCGAAGACTGGATTCCCTTTTTGTACGCCGCCGGGGCCTGTTAAGGGCGTTGTAGTGAAAACACCCCGTTCGTCTTTTCCTCGATAAGTACTCTCGACATATTCCTCACTTAGAGGGACGAACAACTGATCCCATCCTCTATCCAGACTCTTGGAGTAGAACAATATGGCGTCGTGTATTCGCCCAAAATGCCTAGACCCTTGGCCAACGTCGTTATGTGCGCCGTAACGCTTCCAGATGATCTCGTTCACAAAGAACTGTGGTCCAAACACGGCGTCCATCAAAATTTTGAGGTAGTGGCTTGCGGTGGGATCGCAGTGGAGATAGATGGAGCCGGTTTCCTTGAGGACGCGGCGGAGTTCGACGAGGCGGGGGGCCATCATGGCGAGGTAGGCCATCATGTCGGAGTTGAAGAGGAAGGTTTTGAAGGCGCGGAGGGCGTCGGCGACGCGGCCTCCCTGCTCGACGATTTGCTCGTAGGCGCGCTGGGCGTCGATGTTCCACTCCCAGGTATCTTCAAAGGCGTGAATTTGGGAACTGGACTGGGAGCCGTCTTTTTCGGCGAAGAGGACGTTGTAGTCCTGGCGGGAGTTGAAGGGCGGATCGAGATAGACAAGATCGACGGACTCGTCCTTGATGTAGAGCTTGAGGACTTCGAGGTTGTCGCCGTAATAGAGCCTGTTTTTCTGGGTGGTCACGGGATTGGGTTGAGGGTAACACAAAGGGGCGGTTGGGGCGCGGGTTTACGGGCGGCGGGAAAGGGGCTGATTTTGAGGGGAAAGACCCGAAAAGCATACCTCAGGGGCTGAAGCCCACGTTGATTGATTGGCTTTATACCGGGGATAAATCCCCGGCCTACCGCCCGAAGGACGAAGACCTGTCCCTCGGGGGCTAAAGCCCAACTCATTTTGCAGGGTTTATGTACGGGCTAAAGCCCGTACCCTTCACCTAAAGCCCGTACCCTTCACCGGGAGGAGTATTTCCGCAACCTGTAAGCCCACGTTGATTGGTTGGCTTTATGCCGGGGATAAATCCCCGGCATACCACAGGGTTTTAAGGCGGTTTCAGAAATGGTGTAGAGGAATGATCATTCCCTCAGGGGCTAAACAGGCTGCGGAAAAAGGCATGATTTGAAAGAAGAGCCCGAAAAGCATCCCTCAGGGGCTGAAGCCCTATCATTCCTGCCTAATAAGAAACAAGTGCGTAAGTTGTTGAAAAACAAGTAAGCGCATGCAGGTCGATGCGAACCCATCCTAGGCGCAAAAACAAAGACGCGCCGAGGATGGGGCACCCGGAGTTTCATGCGCAGCGGGTCGGAAACACCGGTGGGGGACTGATAAGTAACAAGAATGCAAGTTGAACAAAATACGACGTCGGCCTGGAGTTCTACGGAGTCCCACCCATCGGACAAAAACAAAGACATCCGATGGATGGGGCACAGTTTCCCCGTAGGTCGGCGGAGACGGTGGGAGACTGAACAGGAATCATTGCATTCCGGCGAGGGGAACGTGCGGACTGGGAACGCGCTAGTATTTCCCGGTGAGCACTTCAGGTATTTCTATTCTCTCGAATCGGCGGCCGTTGGACCATGAGGGGTTTTCTGCGCACCACGAGCTGGAGACGATGCTCAGGAAGAATCTGCGGGGCGATGTGCGGTTCGACCTGGGGTCAAGGGCGCTGTATGCGGCGGACTCGTCGAATTACAGGCAGTTGCCGATTGGGCTGGTTTGCCCGCGGGATGCGGCGGATGTGGAGCAGGCGCTGGCGGCGTGTTGGGCTACGGGTGCCGCTGTGCTGCCGCGCGGGGCGGGGACGAGCCTGGCGGGACAGTGCGCCAATGTGGCGGTGGTGTTTGACTATTCGCGATCCATGAATGGGCTGACGTATATCGACCCGGCGGCGAAGATTGCGGTGGTGGAGCCGGGGATTGTGCTGGATAGGCTGCGGGATGCGGCGGAACAGCACCACCTGACGTATGCGCCGGATCCGGCGACGCACTCGCGATGCACGCTGGGCGGGATGATCGGCAACAACAGTTGCGGGGTGCATGGCCTGCTGGGCGGCAAGGTAGTGGACAATGTGGAGTCGCTGGACATTGTTCTCTATGACGGCACGCGGATGACGGTGGGCAGGACTTCGCCGGAAGAGTTGGAAGCGAAGATCAAGGCGGGCGGACGCGAGGGGGAGATTTACGCGGGGCTCAAGCGCATTCGCGATAAGTATGCGGCGCTGGTGAGGGAGAAGTTTCCGCGGATTCCGAGGCGCGTGTCGGGCTACAACCTGGATGAGCTGCTGGAGGAGAACGGCTTTAATGTGGCGCGGGCGCTGGTGGGGTCGGAGGGGACTTGCGCCAATATTGTTTCCGCAACGCTGAACCTGACGGCGAGCCCGCCGTTCCGGATTTTGACGGTGCTGGGGTTTGCCGATCCGTTTCTGGCGGCGGACGCGGTGCCGCTGGCGCTGGAACATAAGCCGATTGGCCTTGAGGGGTTTGACCATCTGCTGGTGGACTTTATGCGGCGGAAGGGGCTGGCGCTGAAGGATCTGGCGCAGTTGCCGGAGGGCGTGAGCTTTTTGCTGGTGGAGCTGGGCGCGTGGACGGCGGAAGAGGTGAGGGCAAAGGCCGAGGAACTGGCGCGGGCGAGCCAGTCGTGGCCGGTGCCGCCGGTGACGCAGATTTGCTCGCCGGAAGAGGCGGCGAGCATTTGGAAGGTGCGGGACTCGGCACTGGGCGCGATGGTGTTTGTGCCGGGAGAGCCGGACCGCTACGAGGGCTGGGAGGATGCGGCGGTGCCTCCGGCGCAACTGGGCAAGTATCTGCGGGCGATTACGGCGCTGATGGGCGAGTATGGCTATCGGAGTCCGCTCTACGGGCACTACGGGCAAGGATGCGTGCATACGCGGATCAACTTCGACTTCAGGTCGGAGGAGGGGGTGCGGAAGTTCAGGGAGTTTATTACGCGGGCGGCGGATGTGGTGATCAGTTTTGGCGGGTCGCTGTCGGGCGAGCATGGGGATGGGCAGTCGAGGGCGGCGCTGCTGCCGAAGATGTATGGGCCGGAACTGATGGAGGCCTTCCGCGAGTTCAAGATTCTGTTTGACCCGGACAACAGGATGAATCCGGGGAAGCTGATGGATGCGGTGCGAGTCTACGACCCGGTGGAGAATTTGCGCTACGGGGTTGGAGTGGACGCGCCGGATGCGGAGACGCGGGCGCTGGAAACTCACTTTGCGTTTGCGGCGGACCAGGGGTCGTTTGCGCGGGCCACGGAACGCTGCGTGGGCGTGGGCGCGTGCCGGAATACGACGGGCGGGGTGATGTGCCCGAGCTATAGGGCGACGGGGGAGGAGAAGTACTCGACACGCGGACGGGCGCGGCTGCTGTGGGAGATGATGTCGGGGGCGCTGCGCAAAGAGGGCTTCAAGAGCGAGGCGGTGCATGAGGCGCTGGAGCTTTGCCTGAGTTGCAAGGCGTGCAAGTCGGAATGCCCGGTGCAGGTGGATGTGGCGGCGTGGAAGTCAGAGTTTTTGGCGCAGCACTACAAAGGAAGGCTGAATCCGCTGCATCACTACATTTTTGGCTTTGCGGACAAGCTGGCGCGGTTGGGTGCGCTGACGCCGGCGCTGACGAATGCGGTGCTGACGGGGCCGGTGACGAGTCCACTGATCAAATACATTGTGGGCGTGGCGCAGGAACGGAAGCTGCCACGGCTGGCGGCGAAGAGCTATGTGGGTGGAAGAAGCGCGGAGACGAGCAATGTTCCGCGGGGTGCTCATGCAGCAAACCAAAATCCCGCCGCACGGCCAGTGCTGCTGTGGCCGGATACGTGGAATAACTACTACCATCCGCAGACACTGAAGGCGGCGGAGACGGTGCTGGTGAGCGCGGGGTTCAAGGTGGTGGTGCCGAAGGGGCATATCTGCTGCGGACGGCCGCTGTATGACTTCGGGCTGCTGACGGCGGCGCGCGCGTATCTCTGGAAGGTGCTGGAGAGGATGGAGCCACAGATTGACGCGGGGTTGCCGTTCATTTTTCTGGAGCCGAGTTGCGCGAGCGTCTTCAAGGACGAGCTGCTGGAGATGTTTCCGACGGATACGCGCGCGAAGCGGTTGAGCGGGCAGGTGTGGCTGCTGGCGGATTGGCTGGCGGCCAAGGCTCCGGAGTGGGCGGTGGACCGGCTGAAGGGCGCGCATATTCTGCTGCATGGGCACTGCCATCACAAGGCGGTGTTTGGCGGACCGGGGAACGAGATTGCGCTGCTGAAGAAGGCCGGGGCGACGGTGGAGGCGGTCGAGGCTGGATGCTGCGGGATGGCGGGGCCGTTCGGGTTCGAGGCCGATAAGTTTGCGGTGTCGAAGGCGATTGCGAACGACGGGCTGCTGCCGGCGGTGAGGGCGGCGGGGCCAATGACGGTGATTGTGGCGGACGGCTTCAGTTGCCGGGAGCAGATCGATCAGCTCTCAGAGCGCGAGGCGATGCACTTTGCCGAGGCGCTGGCTCACTCGTGCGGGTGCGGAGGCGGTGATAAGCCTGTCTAGCGGCTGTGTGGGGAACATGAAAGAGCAATAGTTTAGCGGCTTTCTGTGTAAAAACGGACAGTCCGTTGTGGGCGGTTTGCTGTATTGTCTTGAACAGGTGCAGGTTATCGCTTCGCGGAGTAAATATTGCGACGCGAAACAGGATAGCCGGCGTCCAATGCGGTGAGGATGGCGCGGTGTGATTCGTTTCCACGCGGAACGGGCCGGTGGTTGAGGCTTGTTGACGCGGTCGAAATTGAATTTGCGGCATCTAAAGAGTTTTGATACGCTCAGGCATTCTTCAGGTTGAGCGAGAGGAGAGTTTTCATCATGGCAGAAGAAAGCAAAAACTACGGATTGGCATGGTTCCTGGCGGGATTGGGCGTGGGCGCCTTGGTTGGCATTCTCTACGCACCGAAGAGCGGCCGCGAAACAAGGGAAGACATTGCGATCGGAGCCAAAGAGGGCACCGAATACCTGAAGGCGCGCACCAGACAGGCCGCTGAAGAAGTGAGCGCCCTGGTGGATAAGAGCAAGGAGCAGGTAACGGAGTACGTGGAACGCGGCCGTGAGGCTGTGGACCGCGGCCGTGCGCAGTGGGAAGAGTTTGTGGAGCGGGGCAAGAACCTGGTATCAGAACAGACCGGCAGGGTCAGCACGGCTGTCGATGCCGGACGCCAAGCGTACCACAATACCACAAGCGCACCCGAAGCCCGGGAGTATTGAAGCGAGAGTCCCGGGGGCATTGCTCAGCCGGGTTTTTCTCCGTTTGACGGGCGGGCCCGGCTTCATGCCCCCTGACTGTAGCTGTGGGTGCCGGAGGCGCAAGGGGTAGTGCGCGGCTTTCGAGCGGCTCCGGCGAGGAACGCTTCCCGTTGCGCAGGGGAGCAGATTCGTTCAAGGGGCTTGAACCCCCGACGCCTGGCGCGAGGGCGTGAGGTCGTACCGATGCAAAATATCAACGCTCAAACCGTTCAGCTCATCATTGTTGCCGCAGTTGCGCTGACGATGCTGATCCAGACGATCGTGCTGCTGGCGATCTTCAGCACTTTGCGGAAAACGGTGCAGTCGATACGCGAGGACGTTGAGAATCTGCGCTCGTCGATTGTGTCCGTGGTCGACAATGTCCACGAGTTGCTGGTTAGCGTCGCTCCGAAGGTGGAGTCGGCGGCTGTGGATCTGGCGGCTGTATCGCACAACCTGCGGAGACAGACCGCCGACGTGCAATCTGTTGCGACTGAGGTTATGGAGCGGATTCGGCATCAGTCTGCGCGCATAGACGAGATGCTGACCAGCATCTTCGACGCGTTGGATCGTGCGACCGGGTTTATGACGGACACAGTGACGAAGCCCATGCGCCAGATCGCGGGCATTCTTGCTTCGGCGAAGGCGGTGGTTGAATCGCTGCGTACCGACGCCCCAGGGGCACAAGCGACGGAAGGTCAGCCCCATGCCGACAAAGACACTTTTGTGTAAGGCTAGCCGGCAGATCCTTCGTTGCGTGAACTGTTCTTAGAAGTCCTTTCGAAACTGAATGTTCAGCCGTTATTGAGCTTTCCCTCAGGGGCTAAAGCCCTCGTTCGTATTGCTGAATTAAACGTACGGGCTAAAGCCCGTACCCTTCAAAGCCGCTCTACACGAATTTGAAAATGCTCTGACTAAAACTGCGTCCTTTCAAAACGCCGACTTATTCAGAGATTCGTTAGACGATCCATCCTCCGCCTACGACTTCATCCCCGTCATAGAACACGGCTGACTGGCCGGGGGTGACGGCGCGCTGCGGCTCGTCGAAGGTGGCGACGACTTCGCCGGGGCCTGCGGGCTCGAGCGTGGCCCAGGCCGGCTCATGGCGGTGACGGATCTTGACACGCACACGCATGGGAGCGGTGAGCTCGGGAATGCTGATCCAGTTGAGGCGGCGGGCGCGCAGGGTGCGCGTGGCCAGTTCTTCATCGGCACCGACCGTGACGCGATGGCTAGCCGGATCGATCTGGAGGACATAGAGCGGCGAGGGCGAACTGACGCCGAGGCCCTTGCGCTGGCCGACGGTGAAGCCGGAGATTCCATCGTGGTGGCCGAGGACTTCGCCGCTTGAGGCTACGAGTTCGCCTGCGGTCTCGGGCATGGGCTCGCCCTGCTCTTCGAGATAGTCGGTGAGGAACTGCTTGTAGTCGCCGCCGGGAATGAAGCAGATCTCCTGCGAGTCGGGCTTTTCGGCGAGCTTCAATCCGTGCTGGCGGGCGACTTCGCGCACCTCGGGCTTGGTGAGGCGGCCGAGAGGAAAGAGCGTGTGGGCCAACTGCTCCTGCGTGAGGCCGAAGAGGAAATAGGTCTGGTCCTTGGCGAGGTCGGCGGGGCGCTTGAGAATCCAGCGGGCGCGCTGCGGGTCGTACTCGTTGACGGCGTAGTGGCCGGTAGCGATCGAGGTGGCGCCGATGCTGCGCGCGGTCTGCAAGAGCTGGTCGAACTTGAGATGGTTGTTGCAGAGAGAGCACGGAATGGGCGTGCGGCCAGCAAGATATTCCTCTACAAATGGACGGACGACGTCGCGCTCGAAACGCTCTTCCTGGTTGACGACGTAGTAGGGGATGCCGAGGTGCTCGGCGACGCGGCGGGCGTCGTAGACATCGTCGAGGGAGCAACAGCGGCCGGCCTTGGGGGCGTCGGGGATTCCGTGCTTGCCGGCGAGGCGGGTCTGGTCCCAAAGCTGGAGGGTGAGGCCGACGACGGTTTCGCCGGCGTGGACGAGCATGGCCGCAGCGGTTGAGGAGTCGACGCCGCCGGACATGGCTACTGCGATTGTGGTGTGTTCAGACATTGGACCTCAAGGGGAGCGGGGTTAGCGTTGTTAGCGGAGTTCGCGGAGTTAGCAAAAACCGCGGATGAGCGAGCCGGCTAACTCCGCTAGCCTCGCTAACGACGCTAGCTCCGCTTCGCTCATCCCAGCGTTCCTGCGGCTACAGGGGAAAGCGCTCTTAAATGCTCTAACGCTTCGGGGACTACGCGCAAAACATAATCGACGTCAGCGTCGGTTGCTGTCTTCATCAGGCTGAAGCGGAGGCTGGCGCGGGCGGCGTTTTTGTCGAGGCCCATCGCCATCAATACGTGGCTTGGTTCGGTCGATCCGGAGTGGCAGGCGGAGCCGCCGCTGACGGCAACGCCTTTCAGGTCGAGGGCGATCACCATGGCTTCGCCTTCGACCTGCTCGAAGGTGATGTTGGTGGTGTTGGCGGTGCGGGGGACGCGTACCGTTCCGTTGCTGCCGCCGTTGACTCTTGTGCCGGGGAGACGGAGGACGCCTGCTTCGAGACGGTCGCGGAGGGCGGCCAGGCGGTCGATGGTTCCGTCGGCGAGGGACTCCATGGCTAGCTCGGCGGCCTTGCCTAGACCGACGATGCCGGGGACGTTTTCAGTGCCGGCGCGCTGGCGGCGCTCGTGGGTGCCGCCGACCATGAGAGGCTCGACGGGCGTGCCGCGGCGGATGTACATGGCGCCGACACCCTTGGGGCCGTGCATCTTGTGGGCGCTGATGGAAAGCAAGTGACAGCCGAAACGCTGCACATCAAACTCAACCTTGCCCGCGCCCTGCACCGCGTCGATGTGGAAGAAGACGCCGTGGTTGGCGGCGAGCTTGCCGATTTCCGCGACGGGCATGAGGACGCCGGTTTCGTTGTTGGCGAGCATGACGCTGATCAGCCTGGTATTGGGCTTGATGGCGCGCTCGATGTCCGCGGGGTCGATGAGGCCGCTGGGCTGCGGATCGACGAAGGTGACTTCGACGCCGCGCTCGGCGACACGATCGGCAGCGCGGAGGACGGCCGAGTGCTCGATGGAGGTGGTGATGAAGTGGTCGCCGGGATGGAGCAAGCCGAAGATGGCGGTGTTGTCGCCCTCGGTGCCGCCGGAGTTGAAGACGACTTCGGCCTCGTGGCAGTTGAAGAAGCGCGACAGGGTTTCGCGGGCGTGATCGACGGCGCGGTGCGCGGCCTGGCCGTGGATGTGAATCGAGGAGGCGTTGCCGAAGTTCTCCATCCAATAGGGACGCATGGCTTCCATGACCTCGCGGAGCAGGGGCGTGGTGGCGTTGGCGTCCATGTAGACTCGATTCACGGCGGCGTTGTCTCCTGATTGAATTGTACGGGGGATTGGGGGTTTTTGCCTCGGGCCTTGCGGATGGGGCGTGGACCAGTTTGAGGGAGCGTGGCTCGGGGGATGAAGGGGCTGCGGAAAAATGCGGCTGAAAAGAAACAGAGTTCCGGTTGGGCAGTGACTTGGACAATCCGAGTGAAAAGGACGGGACAAAGACAGCGAGTCAGCCTCCGCTACGCGGAGACAAGCAAGTCAGCAAGTTAGCGGATGATGCTTGACCGTGAAGTTTCATCGCCTCGCGGGTTGGTGAAGCCGGTGAGAGGCTGTTACAAAGCGGCCAGATTTTACGCCAAGATTGAGTATTTTCGCGGACCGCGAAGCCAGTACCTTGCAAATGGAATGATTGACCTCCGATTGCAAGCCGTTATTCCTTGACCGTGTGGGCTGAGCTTCCGTATGCTTCCAGCGTTTACCCGCGGTGGATGGTTCCCCCAGTCCAATCCGCAAAGGGAGACACCGCATGAGCACCATTTCCACGGCTTTTCCTCCGGATTCGACTTTGGTTGCTGGACCTTTGCTGGTACGCCGCGCCGCTGTGCTGGGTGCTGGAACGATGGGATCGCGCATTGCCGCGCATCTGGCGAACGCTGGGATTCCAACGCTGTTGCTGGATTTGCCACCGAAAAATGCCGGCGAGCGGCCGTTGGCGCATACGGCGCTGGAGGCGCTGGCGAAGGCAAAGCCGGCGGCTTTTTATGATGGGTCCAGCGCGGCGCTGATTACGCCGGGGAACTTTGACGATGACTTGGCGAAGCTGTCGCAATGCGACTGGGTGATTGAGGCGGTGGCGGAGAATTTCGAGATCAAGACTGCGCTGCTGACGCGGGTGCTGCCGCATCTGGCGGCGAAGGCGGTGTTGACTACGAATACTTCAGGGCTGCAGGTGGGGCGGATTGCGGCGGGGCTGGCGGGACATCGGGAGAGATTTTTTGGAGCGCATTTTTTCAATCCTCCGCGGTATATGAGGCTGCTGGAGGTGATTGCGACGCCCGAGACCGATCGGGGCCTGGTGGCGGCGTTTGCGGCGTTTGCCGACCGCAACCTGGGCAAGCAGGTGGTGTTTGCCAACGACACGCCGAACTTTATCGCCAACCGGATTGGGATTGCCACGATGTTCAGGGCGGCCAACCTGATGCTGGAACAGGGGCTGACGGTGGAGGAGGTTGATGCGCTGACCGGGCCGGCGGTGGGATGGCCACGGACGGGGACCTTCCGGCTGGCGGACCTGGTGGGGATCGACATTCTGGCGAACGTGGCGGCGAACTTTCCGCAGGGGGTTTCTGAGGGCGGCTTTTCTGCTGTGCTTGAGGAACTGATGAAGCGGAAGTGGCTGGGCGATAAGACGGGGCAGGGATTCTACAAAAAGACGCGGGGGGCGGACGGCAACGAGTTGCGGCTGGTGCTTGATCCTGCCACGTTTGAATACCGGCCAAGCGCGAAGGCTGCACTGCCCTCTCTCGATATGGCAAAGAACGCGGCGACGCTCGGGGAGCGGCTGCGACTGGTGCTGGCGAACGATCCGGCGAAGGATAAGGCGGCGGCTTTCTTATGGCTGTTTTTGGGCGCGCTTTGGAACTATGCGGCGGAGCGGATTGGGGAGGTTGCGGGGGATGCGGCGTCGATCGACCAGGCGATGCGAGCGGGGTTCAACTGGGAGTTGGGTCCGTTTGAGATGTGGGATGCGGCCGGGGTGTCCGCAACCGTTGCGCGGATGAAGGCGCTGGGGATTACGGTAAGCGCGCGCGTTGAGGCGATGCTGGCGAGCGGGCAGACGGCGTGGTATGCGGTGGATGGGCGTGCTTGTTTCAAGCCGGAGACGGGGAGGCTGGAAGCGGTTGCCACGGTGCCGGGACATGCGCGGGTGGCGGACTTCAAACGGACGCATAGAGTGGTGCGCACGAATGCCGGGGCGTCGCTGGTCGACCTGGGCGATGGGATTGGGTGCATCGAGCTGCACTCCCTGAAGAATGCGATTGGCGGGGATGTGCTGCAGATGGTTTCGGCGGTTCTGAATCCAGGGTCGGAGACGGTGCGGGATTTTGCGGGGTTTGTGATCTCTGGCGATCGCGACAATTTTTCAGTGGGCGCGAACCTAATGCAGTTGCTGATGCTGGCGCAGGAGGGCGAGTGGGACGAGGTGGCCGGGGTCATCCACAGCTTCCAGCAGATGACGGCGGCGATCAAGTTTTGCCCGCGTCCGGTGGTGGTTGCTCCGTTTGGGCTGACGCTGGGCGGGGGCGCGGAGATTTGCCTGCACGCGGCGCGGCGGCAACCTCATGCGGAGACGTACATCGGGCTGGTGGAAGCCGGGGTTGGGCTGATTCCGGCGGGGGGCGGGACGAAGGAGATGCTGCTGCGCGCGGTAGACGCGGCTGTTGCGCTGGCGCCACCCGATCCAAAGGACCCGGCTTCGCGGTTTGCGCAATCGGCGGAGTTGGGGACGGCGCTGCGACGAGTGTTTGAAAATATTGCGCTGGCGAAGGTTTCTACGTCGGCTGCGGAGGCGCGCGGACTGGGGCTGATGACGGCGGCCGACCGGATTACGCTGAACCGCGAACGGCTGCTGCTGGATGCGAAGGCGCAGGCGGCGGTGCTGGCGGGGGTTGGGTATGTTGCTCCGCAGCCAAGGACGGCGATTCCGGCTCCGGGGGCATCGGCGCTGGCGGCGCTGGAGACGGGCGTTTACCTGATGGGCGAGGCCGGATATGCGTCGGAACACGACCAGAAGGTGGCGCGGTGGATTGCGTACGTTCTTGCGGGGGGGCGCGTGACGGCGGGCGTGGCGGTGAGCGAGCAGTATCTGCTGGATCTGGAACGGGAGGCGTTTCTTTCGCTGTGCGGCGAGCGCAAGACGCAGGAGCGGATCGCGTTCACACTGAAGACGGGGAAGCCGTTGCGGAACTAGGGGACCTTGGGGCACCGTGAGGAGGTTCCGATTAAGGTCGATTCATATCGAGCATTCCCTCGGGGGCTAAAGAGGCAGCGAAAAAAGGGCTGTTTTTGATTTTTGGGCGAAGAGAAATTTTGCAGGGGCTAAAGCCCTCGTAGATTTTGCGGCATTTGCGGCCCGACTAAAGTCGTGCCCTGTTACAAAGCCTTGAGGTTTTGCGCCAAATACGAGTTTTTCCGCAGCGTGTGAAGCCGTGCTTTTTCAAAACACCGACTTCGCCGGACATACCGTTGAGCAACAAACGCAGTAAGGAGTTACTCGAATGCCGGAATCTGTTCTTGTCAGCGCTGTTCGTACGCCGGTTGGGCGCGCACCGAAAGGGGCGCTCTCGACCACTCGCCCGGAAGACCTGGCCGCAACTGCATTGAACGGGGCTTTGGAGCGGGTTCCGGGGTTGAGCAGGGCGGAGATCGACGATGTGATTCTGGGTTGCGCGCAGCCGGAGGGCGAGCAGGCGTGGAACATTGCGCGCTGGGCGATTTTGCGCGCGGGACTGCCGGTGGAGATTCCAGGGGCGACGGTGAACCGGCTTTGCTCGTCGGGGCTGGAGGCGATTGCGATTGCCGATCAGCGGATACGGGCGGGGGCGGACAGGGTTGTGATTGCGGGTGGCGTGGAGTCGATGAGCATGCTGCCTATGGGTGGACTGAAACCGAGCCCTAATCCGTGGATGGCGGAACACTATCCGGCTGCCCTGCTGACGATGGGGCTTACGGCGGAGCGGGTTGCGCGGCACTACGGGATTTCGCGCGAGGACCAGGATGCGTTTGCGCATGAGAGCCACACGAAGGCGCTGGCGGCGCAGGTGGCGGGGCGGTTTGTCGAGGAGCTGGTTCCGGTGACGGTGACAACAGCTGTGCCGGGGGCGAAGGCGGGGAGGCCGGTCATCACAGAAAAGATCTTCGCGGCCGACGAAGGGCTGCGGGCGGACTCGTCTTTGGAGGCGCTGGCTAAACTCAAGCCGGCGTTCCGTGCGCAGGGGACGGTGACGGCCGGGAACGCGTCGCAGATGTCGGACGGGGCGGCGGCGACGGTGCTGATGGAGGCGGGGAGGGCGCGGGAACTTGGCATTCAGCCGCTCGCGAGGCTGGTGGCTTATGCGGTGACGGGGTGCCTGCCGGAGGAGATGGGGATGGGGCCGGTCACAGCGATTCCCAAGGCGCTGAGGCGGGCGGGGCTGAGGCTGGACGAGATTGGGCTGATCGAATTGAACGAGGCCTTTGCGGCGCAGGTGTTGGCGGTGATGCGGGCGCTTGGACTCGATCCAGGACGCGTGAATGTGAATGGCGGGGCGATTGCGCTGGGGCATCCGCTGGGGTGCACGGGGGCCAAACTGACGGCGACGCTGCTGGGCGAGATGAAGAGGCGGCAGGTTCGCTACGGGATGGTGACGATGTGCGTGGGCGGAGGCATGGGGGCGGCGGGGATTTTTGAGCGGTTCTAGCTCGAGGGCGGTAGTGGGCTACTTTGAGTTTAATCATCCTAGCCGTGGATTACTGATTCCATGCTGGAGTGCTTAAGCAACCAATCAATTGACACAAATCAGGCCACAAATGCGCCGAGCCAATACAAGAGCATATAATTTTCGCGTTATGAAAACATTGTTACGCTCATTGTTGCTGTTAATTATAGGAATGGCCATCGGCTTCGCATTAGGCCGAAATACGGCCAAGAAACCAAATCCTCAAGAGCTTCATGCCGTGGCTGTAGATTGCTACGATTCAAAGGGCAATTTAATGCCTGATCAGTTTGCAAAATTCGGCGGAGTTCAGTTGAGCTGTTCAACTGGGCAGACAGCCAAAGTCCGTCAATCCCACTAAGCAGGAGATTTCACGGAGAGCGAAATGATGCAAGTTTTGGCCTCTATCTGTGAAAACTTGCGCGACTGAAGTCCCCTTTGTCATTAGCATGGACAACGCTCTGGTTCCCCTGCGGGATTCTCCGATGAGGCCTGCCGAATGGCGGCCAAGAGACGCTACAATTTCGGTCATGCCCCATCCCATTGAGAGTTCCCACCTTAAGATTGAGAGGGCCAACCAACACATCGCCGCAATTAGGGCAATTGTCCTCACGTTGGCAGATGCTTATATTGCTACCGTCGAGATAAACCCGGATGGTGGCAATGAAGTGGTTAAGCATGATCTTCGCAACCGAGACAAGATCATTTCCGATATTGCCTTGATGTTGGGAGATGCAATCCATAATCTCCATTGCGCTCTCGATCACGCATGGATAGCTGCACTTACTCGCCTCTCTCCTCAGAGCATCAATCGACATACTAAATTCCCTGTCTTCGTGTCTCGTGACAAAGTTGAAGGTGCCCTTCGCAGCGTTAAAGTAGACGTCACCGCTCCGTCCCTCTTCAACACGGTGCTTAATGGAATATGCCCTTACGAAGGAGGGAATGATTCGATATGGGACATTCACAGGTTAGATATTGACGACAAACATATTCTTCTTTTGCCCGTCGTTGAGTTTGCTTCTATTAAAGGCATAAAGGTAGAAAACGAGCAGAGGGATAGTGAGAACGCTTTTACTTGGGCTACCACCCAAAACCCTCCATACTACGTTCCGATTCCTGTAGGCTGGCATTTCAAGGAGAAGGGACAAGTCACCTTTTCATTAACCTTCGGAGAAGGAATCCCGACTCATGGCATGGAAGTGCTTGACATGCTTTCTGTGTTTGCGTTCCGCGTCTTGACCGTCGTTCAGTTGCTGGAGAACGAAATCTCGAACTAAGCCGCTAAATTGCTCCTAAATCTGGCCGGAGTTGCTGCGAGTTGGCCGGGGTCCCCATCTTTTTCGCGCTTTTTTTCGAAAAGGATGGGATCGCAATACGACAACCTTCAATCCCGTAATCTTGAACCAACCACACAGAACCTGCCCACAAAAACAGAAACAGCCGGGAGCAATCCCGGCTGTTGGTGGGTCTGAGGTCATTTCGCAGCCTTGGCAGGCTGCTTTGTCGCTACGCCTTGGCGGTGGCCAGGGCCTTGAGGCGCGCGTTGAGGCGGCTCTTGTAGCGGGAAGCGGTGTTGTCGTGGAGGATGCCCTTCTGCACACTCTTGTCGAGGACGGAGACGGTCTCGCGGTACTGTGCCTTGGCGGCAGGAACGTCGCCCTTGACGAGCGCTTCGCGGAGGGTCCGGAGGCTGGTGCGCACGCGGCTGCGGTTGGCGCGGTTCACTTCGGTGCGGGTCACGGTCTGGCGGGCGCGCTTCAGCGACGATACATGGTTTGCCATTGCTCTTCCTTAATTCTGAGCCCTGTGTCAGGGGCGAAAGTAGCTGCCCTGTTTCAGGGAAAATGATGCGGTTAAGAATGCACGTCGAGCCGCATCCCTCGCAGTCTTTTAGTTTACGGGAATCCCGGGCTGCGGTCAATGCGGGCCTCGCGCGGAGAGGCAAGGACTTGAAACATCTGGTCCTTCTGGCGCCGGGACTTTACGCGGGAGGTACCTTGAAAGACATGGGCCTCAAGGAAATTAAAGATTGCTGCGATTGACGGCGCGGGCCGGTCGCGCTACTCTCAAGCGCAGATAAAGGATTTGGTCGCCTACGCCAACCCGCGGTCAGCAGAGGCAGTCCGGAGTTTATGCTCGCCCCTGCGCCGCGAATCCGGAATCCCTCTACAACCAGCCGCCTCGTCTCTCTCCTTCAGCCATTCTGCGCCTTGCGCATCTTTTGCCGATAAACTTGGAACAGAGGCTCCGGGCGGGACCGCTTGCGGCTCTGCCCGGTTTTATTCACACTGTCAACGACCCATTGGAGGCTATTGACCCCTTTGAAGATCGCTCTGGAGATCACGCCCAACCTTGAGCCCCTGTTCGGGACCCGCGATGAAAACCTCAGGCTTATGGAAGACTCGCTTGGCGTCCGCATCGATCTGCGCTCGGACGCAGTGCATGTGCAAGGACCGGACGAGGGAGTGACTCGAGTCCAGCACATTTTTCAGGACTTCGAGGCGCTGCGCCGACAGGGCGTGAATCCGCACAATGGCGAGTTGAACGGAATGCTGCGGTTGGTTGTGTCCGATCCGGAGACGACGCTGCGCTCGCTGGCCGACTCAGGGAAGCAAAGGTCGGCAGGCGTGAAGCGCATTGTGCAGCCGCGCTCAATCAATCAGCGGAAATATGTTGAAGCCATTGAGCAGAACGATATGGTCTTTGGCGTTGGCCCGGCAGGCACGGGCAAGACTTATCTGGCCGTAGCGATGGCTGTGGCTGCGTATAACGCGAAGAAAGTGAGCCGGATTATCCTGGTGCGGCCGGCGGTGGAAGCGGGCGAGCGGCTGGGCTTTCTGCCTGGGTCGCTGCAGGAGAAGGTCGATCCCTATCTGCGGCCGCTTTATGACGCGCTCTACGACCTGCTCGACGCCGAGAAGGTCGACAAGATGCTGGAGAAGAATGTGATCGAGGTGGCGCCGCTGGCGTTTATGCGCGGGCGCACGCTGAACGATGCATTCATCATCATGGACGAGGCGCAGAACACGACGATCGAGCAGATGAAGATGTTCCTGACACGCATGGGGAACAACTCGAAGGCCGTGATTACGGGCGACATTACGCAGATCGATTTGCCGAATCCGCGCAGGTCGGGACTGCTGGATGCGATCAACATTCTGGATGGCGTTGAGGGAATTCAGTTCTGCAACTTCGAAGATGGGGACGTGGTGCGGCATGCGCTGGTGCAGAGGATTGTGCGGGCGTACGAGTCGGTGAAGTCGCAGCAGCAGGAACTTCCGTTGGCGCTGGGCGAGGCGATCGAGGTTGGGACGCCGGCGCGGGAGAATTCGGCTGCTGGGAAGAACATTCAGGCGGGAAAACCGCAGTAGACGGCGCCGCAGATTTGAGGCCTACTTGATCCTCTTCACGAGGACTGTTTCGTTCTCGTCCTCCACTTTCATTCTGCATCCACTTTGAGTGGCGTAGATCGTAACATCTGGCATGTATGAATATGAATACATGTAGTCGTACTCCGCCTGTTGCCATATTTGGCCATTTGACAGCTTGAAGATTGTCTCGCCCTCCCATCCATTGAACTCCCCAGAAATCGAAGTTTCGATCGACGGCGTGCACCCACTTCCACTTCTTGCTGGTTTTTCTGCGGTTGCCTTTGTAACGATATGCATTACGCGCATTGTGTATCTGTTCAGCCAAGCATCTAGCGCGGTACGCTGCGCTAGAGAAAGAGAAGCAACACCTGTCTCGTTTAGCTCGTCCTTTGTCATTACGCTGGACATTGTGAGGCCCAAGAATTGCTGGCCGGTGAGTGTGCAGATTGCGCCCAGGAGTAATAGTGCCATCGCTGCTATAGCTCTTCGAACTAAACAGCGTTTGTGAAAGAATCGGCCTTTCATATTACCCCCTTTTACCGACACTGCTTTAAGCAGAGCCATTTTGCCTACGCATCTAGGCTACCTTCGGAATTCCGGGAAATTCTAGCACGACTTATTGCTGACGGCTTGCTCACATCTGACCTACTCAACAGATTGTCACCCCATGTCTCGATAGAAGATTGAGATATGGGGCACCGGCCCTCTCACTGCGCCCCTCCGGGGCGCAATTCATTTTTTGGCGGGGATTCCCAGCATTCCGCTGCGCTCCATGCTGGGCTATTGTCGATGGCTCCCTACGGGAGCTGTGAACTGCGGGTCATGACAGCATTGAGCAGTTTCAGGAATGGTTACGAGGAATGATCATTCCCTCGGGGGCTAAAGCCCGCGTTTTTATTAGCTAATTTAATGTACGGGCTGAAGCCCGTACCCTTCACCTGACTTTACCTGAAGCCCATGCGCTTCATGACCGCTCATAATTTTTATCGAGCACGTATTTTATCGAGGAGATACATAAGGCATATGAGCCGGGATTTGTTATTTGGGGAGGAGGCTGCGGGCGATGGTGTCTAGCATTCCGTTTAAGAAGTTGATGGATTCGGGGGCGGAATAGCGGCGGCCGATTTCTAAGGCTTCGTTGATGACGATGGGGAAGGGCGTGGCTTTGAAGCCGAGCATTTCGCCGATGGCCATGCGGAGAAGGTTGCGATCGACGGCGGGCATGCGCTCAAGACGCCAGTGCTTGGAGTTGGCGACGAGCAACGCGTCGATCTGCTCCTGATGGGCGATGGCGACGCGGAAAAGGTCTTCGGCAAAGCCGCGGACGTCGGGCTCGACTTCGTCGCCGGCCTTCCAGAAGGTGGCGCGCACCTGGTCGGGGGTCTGCTTGCCGATGTCGGCCTGGAAGAGCATCTGCATGGCGAGCTCGCGGGATTTGCGGCGGCCTGCGCTGTGATGTTGTCCGGTGATCAAGCGGGGCCGCCTTCTTTCACCACACCAGGGACGAGGGTCTGTCCGCTGGGGCCCGGGCCTTCTGCACCAGGAACTATTCCTTGTCCGTCGGGGGCATGGCCTTGCGCCCCAGGGACGACTACCTGTCCGTCGGGGCCACGGCCGTGCTTGACTTCTCCGGACTCGAGCTTGCGGCGGAGGCTGACCATTTCAATGGCGGCGGTGGCGGCTTCGAAGCCCTTGTTGCCGGCCTTGATGCCGGCGCGGTTGAGGGCCTGTTCAAGAGACTCGCAGGTAAGGACGCCGAAGCTGTGGGGGATGCCGGTCTCCTGCTGCGACTGGCCGATGCCGCGGGCAACTTCGTTGTAGATGGCTTCGTAGTGGGCGGTTTCTCCGCGGAGGAGGCAGCCGAGAGTGACGATGGCGTCGACGGAGCGGGAGGTTGCGAGGGTGCGCGCCGCAGCGGGAATCTCCCATGCGCCGGGGACGCGGACGACCTGAATGTCGGAGCGGGCGGCGCCGCTGCGGAGGAGCGCGTCGAGAGCGGCTTCAAGGAGGCGCTCAGTAATGACGGCGTTCCAGCGAGCGACAACGATGGCAAACTTCATGCCGGCGGCGGAGAGATCGCCTTCGACGGCGACGGGCTTGCCTTTGATCGGATCGGTCCAGGCCCAGAAGCTGAAGGAGAAGCCGGGCTCGGGCTCGACGGTGAAGATCTTGGACTTCCAGTGGGTTTCGGTGATGGGGGAGAGACGGGAGGCGGCTTCCGCGGACTGCGCCTTGAGCCAGGTTTCGGCGGCCTGGTGGACGGCGTCGAGTGCGGTGACTTCAACGAGGATGTCGGCTGTGGGGGGAAACTGGCCGTCGACGAATTCGAGATTGCCGAGGGGGGCGAGGAAGGCGGCGCCACGGCTCGCTTCCTCTTGCCAGCCCTTGCCGGGCGCGAAGCCCAGGGCAGAAAAGAAGCTCGCCAGCCGGTCGTAGGCTGCGGCACTGCCGGCGGGACGGAGGAAAGAAATACCCTTGATCATGGTTTGATTCTATCGTGCGGGGGAGGCGCGGCTGGTCTCGTAAAATGGAGATGTACCGATCTTGAATTCAGGATTCCCCAAAATGACCGCATTGAAGACTTCCCTTGTGACATCTCTTGAAGCGGCCGCCCAAAAGGCTGGCCTTGTGCTCGTATCCACCACGGAGGGCGCGGACTTTCACGGCCGGCCAACGGCGGTATTCGAGCTTGGATTGGCAGGCGGCGGGCGTTCGCTGCGGCTGGAGTTGAGCGGGGCGTTCGACTTTGACAAGCCGGAGCTGCTGCCGACGATGACGACGCACCTGGCCGGCGAGGCGAAAAGGCTCAAGAATCCGCGGCCGGAGTGCTACGTGACGCTGGGCGGAATCCCGGTGGCGTTAGGGAAGTTCCAGTGGCCGTTTCACCAATCGACTTCAGGGGCGGACACCTACATTGTGCACGGCGAGATGTACCTGGCGGATGGCGGGACGAACAGCCTTTATGCCAAGCTGGCGGCGGCGGTGACGCAGACCTTTGCCGAGATTGTGCCGGCGATGGAGCAGCCCTATGCGGAGACCTTTGTGTACAACGCGGTGCGCAAGACGGTGGACCTGGGGCAGTTGGAGTTTTTGAAGTCGGGCAACCGGCAACCGGTGCCGGTGACGACGCGCTTCTATAGCCGCTGGGGGAAGAAGTTTGTGTTTACGGATACGGACGACGCGGCGCGGCTGCGCTACCTGCTGAGCAAGGTGTATTGGTTGTCGGGCGTACTGGGCGAGAGCAAGCCGGTGTGGATTGCCGATCCGCGGGACGCGCAATACTTGAATACGACCGAGCAGGAGCTGCTGCGCATGGCCGGCGATGAGGCCGGTGCGGGGCTGATGGCGCTGGATGGCGAGTTTGCGGCGGCCACGCCGGCGCTGATGGCGCGGGCGGCGGAGTACCAGGCGGCGCTGGAGGCGGCGTTGAATTTTACGAAGCCGCAGTTCAATGAGTCGATGCGGTCGGGGCAGGCTAATATGTAGCTGGCGCGGGCGGAAAACCGCGGACGTATAGAAGTTGAGTTTTTCCGCAGCCTGCAAAGCTCCTACCCTTCAAAGTTACTGCACACCAATGCTGAAAATGCTTTCGGCTTGTCTTCAGTGATTCGAAATCCCAACGCAAAAAAGCAATCGCAAATAGAAAAGGCCGGCATTGAGCCGGCCTTTCTTGTCTGCGATTGCGTGGAGCTTGAGGCTATGTTGTGGAGCGTGGCACGACGACGATGGCCGTGGCCGGAACGATGGTTCCAGTGCCGGAGAAGGCGCAGCCCGCATCGTTGCCACCAGCGGAGACGGACGTGCAGGCGGGGAGATTGGGGCTGATCTGCTGCGTGTCCGTGGGCGGCGTGGCAAGGGATGGAGTGGCGGGGATGGTGATGTAGTGGATCTTGTTGTCGCCGGCCGTGGAGACGAAGAAGGTGGCGTTGTCGGGCGTGAATGCGCCGGCCAGAGGCGCGGTGATGGCGGAGCTGCCGGTGAGCGTGACATAGCCGACCGTGCCCGCAGCGCCACTGGAAGCCGGCAGGTAGAAGGGCAACTGGGCGTTGGCGCTGGTGCCGTTGTAGGTGATGAAGGCGAGGTTGGAGACGGGGGACGCGATCAACTGGTTGATGGCGGTCGCATTCACCGTGAGAGCAGCCTGCGTGTAGGGCGTGGCGGCGTGCTGAATGGCGAGCGGCAACAGGGTCTGCGTGGCGCCGGAGGTCGAAGAGGGGCAGGCGCCGCTCGGAATGATGACGGCGATGTCGTTGAGAGTGATTCCCCCGCCCAGCAGCGCGGCGCTGAGGATATGGCTGCCGTCGGTTGTGGCGGTGAGGACGTCGGACTGAACGGGCTGCGTATCGCCGCCCTGAGCTGCCACGGAGCCCGGATAGGGGCCAGGGTAGAGGGCGGTAATGGTGCTGCCGGTGGTGGTGACTGTGCCGGTTGGGCACCAGGTGTGGGCGACGGTGGGAGTTCCACGAAGATAAGCGCCAACGCTCGGAATGGCCAGCGCCGGCGTTTGCATGGTGCCGGAGACGGCCACATTGGCTACCAGCGAGCTGGGCGGAATGGCCCCGGCGGGCAGCGGGCTGGGCGGCAGCGGGTAAGTGCTCCAGCCGGTGTTCTGGTTGTAGACGTAAAGAGTGTCTGTATGTCCGGTGATCGTGGTCCCGTTATTGAGCGCGGCGTTGTCTGTGATGTAAAGGGTCTTGGAGTCCGGCGTCCAGACTGCGGCGTTGCCCAGGCCGCCAAAGGAGGTGTAGCCGCCAGCCGATGCGTTGTAGAGATAGAAGAGCTGGCGCACCTGGTCGTTGATGAGGATCTGAGAGTTGTTGGGGGAAACGGCCAGCACGACTCCGGGGACGCTTGTGTCCTGCTTGGAGAGGGTGTTGGAGTTGGTGCTATAGACCATCAGCTCGTGGGTAGAACCGAAATAGAGGCTGTTGCCGCCCTGATCCATCACCATGGAATTGGGGACGTAGGGCATGCGGACAGAGGAGCCGACGGTGCCGGTGAGCAAGGAGATGGGGACGAAGTACTGGGACTGTCCGGGGGCCGCGAACCAAACGTAGTCGCTGATGGTGCCCGGCGTGGTGATGTTGACCGCGTTGGAGGAGACGGGCAGGCCGGTGCCAAACAAGCCGAGTTCATTGATGGGCGATGGATTGCAGACAAAGGGCTGGCAGATGGCATAGACGGAAGCTACGCCAGGGTAGCTGGCGGTGATGCTTCCGGCACTGCTGACGCCGATGTCGATGGGGTTGGTGGACTGGTAGTCGAGGATGAGTCCACTGATGGACTGATTGTTGGTATCGAAGATTTTTGTAATGAGATTCTGCGTTACGCCTTTGGTGACGGTTCCTTTGGTGGTTCCGTCGGAGAGGGTGACGCTGATGGATTGGGGCGGGCAGGTGGAGAAGTAACCAGCCGAGGAGCCAGAACCGGCGACCGATGCGTTGATGGCAGTGGTGCCAGGCTCATTGGCGGTGAACTGGTTGGTGTTGGTGTTGATGGTGCCAACGGCGGAGGTTCCCACGGAATAGTTCAGATAGCCGATGGTGCCCGCGCAGCTTGGGATATTGTCCAAAATCTGGCCCGGAACCACACCGCAGGCGGGACTGACGGTCTTAGCCGTGGTGACAGAAGACGGCGCGCACAGCAGGTACTGCGTGCCGCCGCTGCTGTAGCAGGCCTGGGCGTCGAGCGTGGCGACCTGGGTTTGGGAGAGACACTTCTGGGGCCCGACCAGCGAGACAGAACTCACCTGGGCGTGGACGAAGACCTTCACTGGGTTCGAGGGGACCGAACTAGCCGAGGCGGTGATATAGGCGACGCTGTAGGGCAAGCAATCCTGCGTCGTGGTCCCAGTGCAAGTGGTAGGCAGCGTGCTGGGGATATTGCAATAGGTGTAGTCGGCGATGCCGCCGCCAGTGTTGCGATTCCAGGTGCCGGCGCAGATGTTGCCGGTGGGCGAGATATCGACCAGCTTGTTGTTTGTGGTTCCGTAGGTATAGGAGCTGACCGAAGCGCTCGAGCCAGTGCAGGTAGCGGCAGAGGGCTGCTGGGCCTGCTGGGTCTGTCCAAAGGCGAGAGAGATGCCGGTGGTCTGAGGCTGAAGCGTGATCGAGACTACGTCAGTGTTCTTGATGCCGTAGGTTAGACCATAGCAATAGTTGCCCGCGGGGTTGCGGGTGCAGCCGGAGATGGAAATCCCTGCCGGAATGGCCAGGCACAACATGATAACAAGCGTCAAAAACCGCCGCATGAATCCTCCCCGCCCCGCTTTATCGAACGGCGGAACGGTCTGTCCGAATACTTGAGAAAAATTGAGTTATAGCGACCCGGCGATGAGCCATGAACAGGCTCTCGACGGGAAAATCGGCCCAAATTTCCAGCTCCCGGCGGAATGCAGTTGCATGCAGCCAGCCGGCGAACGCTCTCTCACAGACTCCAAGGAAAAAGTGTATCAGGACGAGCCCCTGTCTGGCTTGAAGCGACCTTGGCGGTTTTCGTCCTGTTTGTCTACTCAATAGACTGAGCGCGAAGCGGATGGAAAGCAGGGGCGGGTCATCGAACTGGGGGCATGTAGCGGTCGAACCAGTCGAGGGCGCGCTCCATGACGTCGCTGCGGTGAGCGGGATCGGAAAAGCCGTGGCCCTCGTTGGGATAGACCACGAGTTGGGCGGGGACGTGTTGGTCGCGGAGGGCGTGCCAGAACTCGAAGGACTGGGGGGCGGGACACTCACCGTCGCGGTCGCCGACGACGGCCAGCGTTGGAGTGTGGGCTTGCTTGATGAAGGTGATGGCGGAGCTTTTGGCGTAGACCGCGGGGTCGTCGTAGACGGAGGCGCCGAAGTAGGGGATCATCCACTGGTCGATGGAGTTTTGGCCGTAGTAGCTGAGCCAGTCGGAGATGCCGGCTCCGGCGACGGCTGCGCGGAAGCGGTTGGTCTGGGTGACGGCAAACATGGTCATGAAGCCGCCGTAGCTCCAGCCGGTGATGCCGACGCGATTGGGGTCGACGGGGTATTTGGCGAGGACGGTGTCAACGCCGGCGAGGATGTCGCGGAGGTCGCCGTGGCCGAAGTCCTTGCGGTTGGCTTGGGTGAAGGCTTCGCCCTGGCCGAAGCTGCCACGGGGATTGGGCATGAGGACGAAGTAGCCGAGCGCGGAGAACTCGGCCGCGCCGAAGCCGCCGGCTCCGCCTGCCCAGCGCGCGACGACCGCCGAGGCCGGGCCGCCGTGGACCTGGACGAGGAGGGGATATTTCTTGGACGGGTCGTAGTCCTTGGGGAACATAAGCCAGCCCTGGACGTGGAAGGCGTCGCTGGTCCACGAGAGGGAGATGGTTTTGCCCCAGGAGGGCTGGATGCCGTCGTTCAAGTGGGTGAGCTGCTTGATGCCGGCGAATTCATTGGTGGAGGCGGGCGCGACGCCGGGTTTGGCGGCGTAGATTTCGTTGGGGTGTTCAAAGTTGCCGGCGTGAAAGACGAAGAGAGAGCGGTTGGCTGTGGCGGAGAGGCTCAGTTCCATGCGGCCGTCGCCGATGTTGCCGGGGAAGCTGAAGACTGGTTTGGAGGCCGTTGCGGAGGAGTCGCCAGCGGTGTTGAGGGTGAGGCGGATGAGTTGGATGTTGCCGCCTGCGAGTTCGCTGACATAGAGGCTCTGGTTGGTGTCCCAGGCGATCCAGGCGGGGGAGGCGGGGCGGTTGGGGGTGAGATTTTGGGGCTGGCCGCCGGAGGAAGGGACGATCCAGACGTCGCCGCCGGTGGCTCCCTGGTCGCTCATGAGGCCGCCGATGAAGGCGATGGTTTTGCCGTCGGGCGACCAGCGGGGGACTGCGATCTGGAGACCGTGGAGAGGGCCGGGGACTTCGGCGGGGGCGAGGATCGATTTGGGTGCGGCACCGATTGACTGGGTGTAGAGCTGTGCGACCCACCAGTTGTTCTCTCCAGGGGGGTCGGCGGCGACGTAGGCGAAAGATTTGGAGTCGGGCGACCAGTCGAACTCGTAGACGTGGAGGTTGGCGGGGGTGGCGAATGCGGGCGGGGCGGGACGGGGCGCGTCTGCCTGGGCGACGGCGATGCGCTGGATTTCGACGCCGTCTTCGCCAATGACGCCGGACGGAGGCTTCATGGCGGCGAGGGCTCCGGCGGGGCGGGTGGCTCCGGCGACGTAGAGGAAAGCAATGGATTTGCCGTCGGGGGAGAAGGCAGGGTCGCCGACGTAGCCCTTCAACTGGGTGAGGCGGCGGGCGGGGCTGTCCGTGCCAGGGCGGGCGAGATAGAGGTTGGCTTGTTTGCCGGACTCGTTCTCCCGATCTTCGCAGTCGGAGAAGAAGGTGAGGGCCGTGGAGTCGGGAGACCAGGCAATCTGGCCTTCGCGGCAGAGCTGGCCCGGCGTTGCGGCGGCGGTGATGCGCTGGACCTTGCTCAAGTTATCGAGAGGGGCGACGCGGATCTCCTGCCCCTGAATCCAGGCGAGGCGTTTGCCGTCTGGGGAGACGGCGACCTGGCCGAGGAAGTGGCCGTGGTCGATGCCGCGCAGGACTTGTTCGATGCGGTCGTGGGTGGACGGCGGCGCGTCCTGAGCGGAGACGGCGAGGGCGGAGCAGAGGAGCAGGGCGGCGGCGAAGGGCGCGGCGAGAGACTTGCGGAAGGCGGGTAAAAACATAGGGAAATGCTAACAGGGGGTGGAAGTTAGAAAAAATCATCCATCAGGAGGCGGGAGGCGCCTGGGGCTTCGCGGGTGGCTTGAGGACGAATCCCTTGCGGACGAGGGCGAAGCCGCGCTGCGGGAGTTCGGCCTGGAGGAGCTGGTTTTCGGGGCCGGAGAAGATGTCGGTGCTGAGGCCGGCGATGGTGGCGACGAGATGGTGAACGGCGATGGGCTTGCCGTCGAGAGTTCCCTGCTCGTCGGCGTAGGTGGCTAGCTGGACGGCGGCGACGGAAGCGGGTTCGGCGCCGGATTGCTTGGGCAGAATGGCCCAGAGATCGCGGTTGTTTCGCGTGACGGCAAGGGCCAGCAGGGTTTCAAGAGCGCCGGGGTCGAAGTCGGGGAGAAAGACGGCGGCGGGATGCGCACCAAGGCGGGCGGTGGAACTGCGGCCGTTTGCGGAGACGTTGAGGAGAAGCTGGACCGAGTCGGGCGCGGCGGTGACGTTGACGGCAGAACCGTTGACGATGGCGCTGAGTTGAACGTGACGGAGTTCGTTCGCGACGGAGAGCTGCTCGGTTTTGGAGAGGGAGTAGTCGAGCCCCTGCATGGAGACGCGGACCAGCGAGGTGGAGTCGAAGCCGTCTGGAGTTGCCGTGAAGTTAAAGCTGGCCGTGCCGATGGGGTGGCCGAGTCGCGCTACCTGGAAGCTGCCAGCCTGGGCTGAGGCGGCAGGAATCAAGGCAAGAAGAAGTGCAAGGGCAAGTAAGATAGTTGTGCGCACGGGTTTCGACGACACTCCTGCCCGGTTAGACGAGTGGGTGGGGAAAGAGTTGTAGAGACAGCTTCAAGCCTCTAGCTTCTAGCTTGTGTCGCCGGAGTGCGATCTTCGCATCTCAAACGCGCGGGATAAACGGTCAGTTCACCCTCTACAAAGCTAGGAGCTAGAAGCTAACGGCTAGAAGCTGCTCTTATCCCTTGGCGATGGCGAAGCGCTTGTTGACTTCCGCCCAGTTGATGACGTTCCACCAGGCGGCGAGATAGTCGGGGCGGCGGTTCTGGTATTTGAGGTAGTAGGCGTGCTCCCAGACGTCGTTGAGGAGGATGGGGTAAAGGCCCTGGGAGAGGGGCGACTCCTGGTTGGGCGTGGAGATGATCTTGAGCTTGCCGCCGGTGTAGACGAGCCAGCCCCAGCCAGAGCCGAACTGCTTGGCGGTGGTTTCGTTAAAGGTCTTCTTGAAGGTGTCGAAGTCGCCGAAGTCTGCGGAGATCTGGCTGGCGATGGCGCCGGAGGGGTGTCCACCGATGCCGGGGGCGCTGACCGGACCCATCAGCTTCCAGAAGGCGGTGTGGTTGGCGTGGCCTCCGCCGTTGTTGCGGACCGCGGTGCGGATCTCTTCGGGAACGGCACTGAGATCGGCGATCAGGTCGTCGACGGACTTGGCTGCGAGAGCGGGGTAGTTGGCCAGAGCCGTGTTGAGGTTGTTGACGTAGGCCTGGTGGTGCTTGTCGTGGTGGACCTTCATCGTCTCTGTGTCGATGAAGGGCTCGAGGGCGGCGTAGTCGTAGGGAAGCGGTGCGAGTTCATATGCCATAGGGGAAATTTCTCCGTTCGCATTGTATTCGGTTATGGGGTGAGGCTGCCGTTTGGCAGCGGGAAAGAAGCAAGGGGGCCTTTGCCGCCGCACACTCTTCGGGTGCGGGAGCGTGGCCATCTTCTTGTATGGATGCAGGATAGGTCGCAAGGGTGCCAAAAAATCTAAAAAAGAAGTAATTCGAGGGGGCGGCGAAGACATAATGCCTGGCACCGGGAGCGGCTCGGTGGAATGGGAGATTTATTGGTCAGACCAGGACGGCTGGCTTGGATACAATATGGAAGTCAAGATTGATGTAGATTGAAGAGTTAACCCAAGTGCAGACCGCACTCCCGCGAAAGGACACATTTCAGACCATCATGACTTCCAGCCCTGCTAGTACCTCACTCGATACATTGTCCATCGACACATTACGCCTGCTTGCCGTGGACACGGTAGAGAAGGCCAAGAGCGGCCATCCGGGCGCCGCGATGGGCTGCTCTCCGATTGCGTACCTGCTGTTTCACAAGCTGATGAGGCACAATCCGGCGGACTCGAAGTGGGCCAACCGGGATCGCTTTGTGCTGTCGGCCGGACACGCGTCGCCGCTGCTTTATTCGACGCTGTTTTTGACCGGCTACGACGTGACGCTGGACGATTTGAAGAGCTTCAGGCAGTGGGGATCGCGGACGCCGGGACATCCCGAACGGGGCGTTGCCGACGGCGTGGAAGTGACCACCGGTCCGCTGGGTCAGGGCCTTGGGATGGCGGTGGGTATGGCCATGGCGGAGAGGCACCTGGGAGCAATCTACAACCGGCCGGGCTTTGAGGTGGTTGACCACCACACCTATGCGCTGGCGGGCGACGGCGACATGATGGAAGGCCTCTCGCACGAGGCGGCTTCTCTGGCCGGAACACTTGGGCTGGGCAAGCTGATTCTGCTTTACGACGACAACCTGATTTCGCTGGACGGGCCGACGGAGTTGAGCTTTACGGAGAACGTCTACAAGCGGTTCGAGGCCTATAACTGGCACGTGCAGCGGGTGATGGACGGCAATGACCTGGCCGGCATCGAAGCGGCGATTGAAGCGGCCAAGGCCGAGACGGGCAGGCCCTCGCTGATCGCGGTGCGAACGGTGATTGGCTACGGATCGCCCAAGGCGGGAAGCAACAAAGCGCATGGTGAGCCGCTGGGTGCGGCTGATGCCGCGGCGTCGAAAAAATTCTTCGGATTTCCGGAGGACCAGAGCTTTTATCTGCCCGAGGACGCGCTCAGGAACTGGCGGAAGGCCGGGGAAACCGGAGCGGCCTATGAAGCCGAGTGGAAGAAGCTGTTCGCGGCTTATGCGGCGGCGTTCCCCGAGCTGGCGGCTGAGTTTGAGCGGACCCAGAAGGGCGAGTTGAAGGCGGGCTGGGAAAAGTCGATTCCGAGCTTTGGCGTGGAGAAGAAGGTGGCCACACGGAACGCTGGCTATTCGGTGATGAATGCGATTGCCGAGGTTGTGCCGGAGCTGTTTGGCGGCGCGGCGGACCTGACTGCTTCGACCAAGACGATTTTCAAGCCAGGGGTAAGTTTCCACGACGACCCGGCGGGGCGGAACGTGTTCTTTGGCGTGCGCGAGCTGGCGATGTGCGCGGCGGTTAATGGAATGGCGGCGCATGGCGGGCTGATTCCGTTTGGATCGACCTTCTTTGTGTTCTCGGATTACGCGAAGCCGGCGCTGCGCATTGCGGCGCTGATGGAGGTCCACTCGCTGTTTGTGTTTACGCACGACTCGATCGGCGTGGGCGAGGACGGACCGACGCATGAGCCCATCGAACACCTGATGGCGCTGCGCGCGGTGCCGCACTTTACGGACTTCCGTCCGGCGGACGCGAACGAGACGGCGGCTGCGTGGCGACTGGCTTTGGAACGCAAGGGGCCGTGTTTCTTCGCATTCAGCCGGCAGGACCTGCCAGTGCTGGACCCGGCCAAGTACGACGCCTACGCCAATGTGAGCAAGGGCGGCTATGTGGTGGAGGATGCAGCCAACCCGCAGGTGGTGCTGATTGCCACTGGCTCTGAGCTGTGGCCTGCTCTGGATGCGGCGAAGCTGCTCGGGGCCGAGGGAATCCGGACGCGGGTGGTGAGCTTGCCGAGCTGGAAGATCTTCGAAGAGCAGACGGCGGCTTACAAGGCGAGCGTGCTGCCGGCAGGCGTGCCGAGAGTGGCGATTGAGGCCGGCTCGACACTGGGCTGGTGGAAGTATGTAGGCCTGGACGGCGATGTGATCGGACTGGATAGGTTCGGGGCTTCGGCTCCTGTCGCGGTGGTGATGAAGGAACTTGGCTTCAGTCCGGAGAACATCGCGTCGCGGGCGAAGAAGGTTGTGAAGTAGGCGAGAGCGGAGTTAGCGGTGCTGGCGGGGTTAGCGGAGTTAGCCGAACGGGTCTCTTGCTAACTCCGCTCATCCACGAAAGGGATACTTGTGAAACTCGTAATCAGTTCCGATCATGCTGGATTTCCTTTGAAGGAGGAGCTTCGTGCTTACCTGGGCAAGGAAGGGCACGAGGTTGTGGACCTGGGGGCTTATAACACGGAGCCTTCGGACTATCCGGACTTTGCGGTGAAGGTGGGCGAGGCGTTGAAGCGGGGCGAGGCGCCGCGCGGGATTCTTATCTGCGGGTCGGGCGTGGGCGTGTGCGTGGCGGCGAACAAGATTCCAGGGATTCGCGCGGGGATCTGCCACGATACCTACTCCGCACACCAGGGCGTGGAACACGACGATATGAATGTGCTGGTGCTGGGGGCGCGGATTATCGGTCCGGCGATTGCCTTTGAGATTGCGGACTCCTACTTGAGAGCGAAGTTCAATACTTCAGAACCGCGCTATACGCGGCGGTTCAAGAAGGTGCAGGCCATCGAGGCGAAGTACATGTGCGGAGACGGCTCGGCGAACCCAGCTTGAGGCGAGAGATCGACCGCGGCGGCGATTCGCGGCAGGCTTGCGAATAGGTCCACCGCTCGAAACTTCAGCAAAGATCATCGCAATACAACTCACTGCAATTAGATTCACAAAAGCAACGCACACCGAAAGGCGCCGATGTTCCCCTTCGACGTGATCCTTTTTGACGTGGGCGGAGTCCTGCTGACCAACGGCTGGGACACGACCGAGCGCGCGCTTGCCATCGAACATTTTCACCTGGATGCGGCAGGCTTTGAGGCCCGGCATCGCGAAGCGTATCCGGCGTGGGAGCGGGGCGCGATTCCTATCAAGACTTATCTTGACGCGACTGTGTTCAACGAGCCGCGCGGTTTCTCGCAAGATGAGTTTTTTGCTTTTATGCTGACGCAGTCCAAAGTGCTGCCGGACGGAGCGCTGGGAACTTTGAAGGAACTTGCGGCATCCAACAAGTGTATGTTGGGCGCGCTGAATAATGAGGCGCGCGAGACCAACGAATATCGTTTCAAGACCTTCGGCCTGAGGAATTACTTCAAGGTGGCGTTGAGTTCGTGCTATCTGGGATTGCGGAAGCCGGACGCGGCGATCTTTCAAACTGCGCTGGATATTCTATGCAGACCGGCGGAGAGAATTCTGTTTATCGACGACCGGATTGAGAATGTAGCGGCGGCGGTGAAGGCAGGAATGAGAGGCATCCGGTTTGAGGGCGAGCAGGGGTTACGGCGAGAGTTAGCAGGGCTGGGAGTTTTATAGCGAGTCAGCAAGTCAGCGAGTCAGACGCTTCTAGCTAGTGGCTGGAAGCTAAGTGGGCAGGAGGAAGAATGGCGACGATACAGGCGAGTGTGCGGCCGGAGGATCTTTCACAGGTTCCGAAGGGGCCGGAGCGGATTCCCGATGCGGGGATTCTGGTGATCTTTGGGGCATCGGGCGATCTGACCAAACGGAAGCTGCTGCCGGCGCTGTTTCACTTGCGGGAGGCGGACCTGCTGCCGAAGCAGTTCTCCATTGTGGGCGTGGCGCGGCGGCCGCTGGGAGACGAATTCGCGGCGGATATGCGCGCGGGGATTCTGGAGTTTGGCGGCGTGGAGGCGAGCGACCCCAAGCTGGACGACTTTGTGAAAAACATCAGCTACTTCCCGCTGAAATTCGACGACCCGGCGGATTATGCGGGGCTGAAGGTAGAGCTGGACCGGATCGATAAAGAGAAGAACATCGGCGGCAAGCGGCTGTTCTATCTGGCCACCGCGCCGGAGTTTTTCGCGGGCATTATCGAGAACCTGGGTGCGCAGAAGATGGCGCAGCCGGAACAGGGCGTGGTGGGGGTTGTGATTGAAAAACCCTTCGGCCACGATCTGGACTCGGCGCGCGAACTGAACCACCAGGTAAACGCGGTCTTCGAAGAGGAGCAGGTCTTCCGCATCGACCACTACCTGGGCAAGGAGACGGTGCAGAACATTTTGGTCTTCCGTTTTGCCAACGGAATCTTTGAGCCGATATGGAATCGGAACTACATTGACCACGTCGAGATTACCGCGGCCGAGACGCTGGGCGTGGAAGGGCGCGGGCCGTTCTACGAGAAGGCCGGAGCGCTGCGCGATGTGGTGCAGAACCACGTGATGGAACTGCTGAGCTTTGTAACCATGGAGCCGCCGTCGAGCTTTGACGCGGAGGCGGTGCGGCGGGAAAAAGTGAAGGTGTGGAAGGCGATTCCGCCGGTGCCGGTCTTGAATGCGGTGCGCGGGCAGTACGGGCCGGGCATTGTGGAGGGACAGCGCGTACCGGGCTATCGCGACGAGGAGCGGGTCAATCCGCAGTCGGGCACGGAGACCTATGCGGCGCTTCGCCTTGAGATTGAAAACTGGCGCTGGGCGGGGGTCCCATTTTATCTGCGCGCCGGCAAGCGGCTCAAGAAGCGAGCGACAGAGATCAGCATCCAGTTCAAACAACCGCCACTCTTGATCTTCAACCGCATGGCGGGCGCCGCACATTGCCAGGAGATTCAGCCAAACCTGCTGACCATTCGCATCCAGCCGGACGAGGGAATCTCGCTGCGCTTTGGAGCCAAGGTGCCGACCACGCCAAACATGGATGTCTGCCCGGTAAACATGGACTTCAGCTACGAGGCCGCGTTCGGCAAATCGAGCGCGAACGGCTACGAACGGCTGCTGCTGGACGCGATGCTGGGCGACCAGACGCTGTTCTCGCACCGCGACGGCGTCGAGATCAACTGGGCTCTCTACACGCCGATTCTGGACGCCTGGGCAAACAAGAAGCCGGAAGTGTTTCCGAACTACTTTGCCGGATCGTGGGGCCCCGAGTGCTCCGATCACCTGCTGGAACGGTGGGGGCACAAGTGGAGAAACGACCTGGGACGGAGGACGTAAAAAGCAGCTTTCAGCTTTCAGCTATCAGCTTTTAGCTTTGGTCTCCCATCCTTGTGCTCTCTTGCTGGCGCGAGGATGGGACAGCACAAATCACAATCAAACAGCCGCTCTGTTACCTGCTCACTATTCCCTGCTTCTCCCCATCCCCTTGTCCATCGCTTCGTTCGCGAGGCGGTCGGCTTCCTTGTTGCCGCCGCGGAGGGTGTGGCGCATCTCGAAGCGGTCCAGGCGGGCGGCCATGCGCTTGGCTTCCTGGTAAAGAGGCACAAGGACGGGGCTCTTCACCCTGTATTGGCCCTTCATCTGCTTGACCATCAGCTCGGAGTCCGAGATGACGCGCAGTTGCTTTGTGCCGTTCTCGATGGCCCATTGCAGCACCGCGAGAAGGCCGGAGTACTCAGCGTAGTTGTTGGTCTGGATGCCGAGAAAATGGTTGAGGCGGGCGACTACCTGGCCCTGCGGGTTCTCGACGACGGCGCCGTAGCCGGAAGGGCCGGGATTGCCGCGCGAGCCGCCGTCGCAGTGGGCGGTGAACCAGTCAGATGCCGATACGGAGGCCGGCGCGGAGGGGGCGGAGTTTTCGAAGAGATTTCCTGTGGTCATTGATTTCCAGTTTAGCTGGACAGGCCCGAGGGTTACCAAGGTGCTGGGCAACACCCAGAATGGATTACAAAACCGGCGTTTTTGCGTCTACAGCGGTATAGGCACTTTCTACGGTGCTTTCCGGATTGCCGTAGGTTGGAGCCCCAGCAAGGACAGGCACGACAGCGTGGATTTTCATGGAAGATTCGGCTGTGGCTCAGTTCTGGACTTGTGAAGAGAAAAAGTGCCCGTTCCGGGAATGGAGATGCGGAGGTTTGATGGCAACGGATGGTGTGACCTACCCGGTTTCTCCGATTGGAATTTCGCCAGGTTTGGCTTGGCCGTCCACGCGGAAGGTACAATCCTCAGCAGGTATGACTGCGACGAGGGCGATGGGCGGGGCGGGACGGGACGGCGCAAGCCGCGAGGAAGAGCGCCTGCAGATCCGCGCGCAGGAGATGGAACTGATCCGCGAGGCGCAGGCGGGTTCGCGGGCGGCCTTTGACGCGCTGGTGCGGCAGTATGAGCACCAGGTATTGCGGCTGGCTCTGCACCTGACCGGCAGCGAGCACGATGCGGAGGACATTTATCAGGAGGCTTTTCTGAAGGCCTTCCGGTATATCGGAAACTTCCGGTTCGAGTGCTCTTTTTACACGTGGATTTACCGGATCGTCACTAATCTTTGCCTGGACCAGTTGCGGCGCAAGAAGACGCGGCGCGAAGATCACGCGGTGGTTTTGGACCACTCCGGCGACGAGATCGACCTGCTGGCTTCGGTCTCGGACAACCGGTCGTTTTCGAATCCGGCCAAGGAGCTTGACCGCAAGGTGCTGGGACAGCAGATTCAGGCGGCGCTGACCAAGCTGACGCCGCGGGAACGGATGGTTTTTGAACTGAAGCACTACCAGGGACTGCGGTTGCGGACGATTGGCGAGATGCTGCATACGACAGAGGAGACCGCGAAGAATACGCTGTTCCGGGCGACGAAGAAACTGAGAGCACAATTGGCGGAGTTGCGTTAAACGCCTGCGGACGGCGGAGTTTTTGGATGAGTATTACTGAAATTATTGCAGGACTTTCTTGAGGCTGGAAGGACGTAGATATGAATTGCGAACTTGCACATGAACGGATTGTGACGGC
>CAYQOQ010000034.1:0-34818 GCA_964419175.1 uncultured Occallatibacter sp.
GCTGGAAGGACGTAGATATGAATTGCGAACTTGCACATGAACGGATTGTGACGGCGGCTTACGGTGAACTGCCCGACGACCAGGTGCACGAACTTGAGCGTCACTTGGGGGACTGCGCGGACTGCCGCAAGGAGCGGGAGCAACTGCTGGCGCTGAAGGTGCTGGCCGATGCGCTTCCAGTGGTGGAGCCGGGGCCGAATCTTATAGCGCGCAGCCGTCTTCGGCTGGATGAGGCGCTGGACGCGCTGCCGCCGATGCGCTGGTATGAACGGCTGGCGCAGCGGCTGGCGAACAATGTGGCCAGCTTGCAGGCCGCGCCGGTGGCGGCGGCACTTCTGCTGGTGGCGGGAATCGGAGCGGGCAGCCTGGGCGGTTATGAGTTTGCCGCGAATCGCACGGCACACGCAGCCACGGCCCCAGCGCCTGCCATTGCGGCAGTCAAGACAGAACCGCAACCGGCTATTGCTCAGCCGGGAATTACCAATGTTGCCAATGTGTCGAGCATTGTGCGGCAGCCGGGCAGCGACATGGTGGAAGTGAGCTACAACCAACTGACGCCGGAACACATCCAGGGCAAGCTGGGCGATCCGGCGATCCGGCAGTTACTGATGGTGGCGACGGAGAACTCGTCCCCGGCGGGCGTGCGGGACGACTCGGTGGGCCTGCTGGCGGCCGAGTGCCGCGCCGGTCACGGTTGCCAGGGGGCAGGCATTCGCGACGCGCTGATGGTGGCCCTGCGGTATGACAAGAACGCCCGCGTGCGGGAGAAGGCGCTGGAAGGCCTGGAGCCCTACGTGGCGGAGGATATGCGCGTGCGCAACGCGGTGCTGGAGGCGCTTCTGAACGATAGCGACCCGCGGATTCGCACCGAATCGATCAACCTGCTGGAGCCGGTGGAGGCCGACACGAGCGTGCGGCAGGTGCTGTATTCAGTTTCAACATCGGATGATAATCCGCACATACGCAATGTTTCCCGGCAGGTCTTGAGCCGGGTTCCGGAGATTCAGTAAAGAACAGTGTCTTACCTTGCCGCGACCGCGCCATCCGATGAGTAGAGCGTGGAGCCGGGAAGAAAGAAGCAACCGCTGGAGAAGAAGAGATGAAGCACTTATTGAGGCCGTATCGAAGTCTTGGCGCCGCGGTGATTCCCGCTGCGATTGTTGCCGCGGGGTTGGCGATGGCGCCGCACGCTGCCTGTGCGCAGGCAAACGATCTTGGGAAGTTGGCGGAGGGCACAAGCCCGCTACTGCTTGCCAGTTCGCGAGGTTACCTGGGCGTGGAACTGGCGGACGTGGACACGGAGAAGGCGCAGGCGCTGAAGCTGAAAGAGGTGCGCGGCGCGGTGATTACGCTAATCGACCACGATGCCCCGGCAGGACAGATCGGACTGAAGGTCAACGACGTGGTGTTGCAACTGAACGGACAGAATGTTGAGGGCGCCGAACAATTGCGCAGGATGCTGAAGGAGATTCCTGCGGGCCGCAAGGTGAGCATCGAGATCAGCCGCGACGGCAACATCCAGACGATGGCCGTGGAACTGGCGGACCGCAAGGTGCTGGGACACGATGTGTGGAACAAGATCGACAGCGGCGGCGATGTGTTTCAGCCAGTGCCGAGCATGGGCATGCTTGCCGGCGGTGGCGATGCGCCAGTGGCCAGCGGCGGAGGGTTTCATTTGCCGTTTTTCGGCAGCAGCCTGAACGTGGGTGCGCTGGTGGAGCCGTTGACCTCGCAGATGGCAGAGTACCTGGGCGTCCCGTGCGGACTGATGGTGAAGCAGGTGGCACGCAAGAGCGAGGCCGCCGCAGCGGGCCTGAAGGCATTCGACGTGATTCTCAAGGTGGGTTCTGAGCAGGTGACGAATCTTGCCGGATGGGACCGCGCGTTGCGGGCCAACGCGGGCAAGCCGGTGCAGGTGACGATTCTGCGCGACAAGAAGCAGCAGACGCTGACGTTGCAGGTGGACTCAAAGCACCGCGGCGCACTTGAGTTGGAACAGCTATTCGAAGAGATGAAAGGACTGCGGCACGGCAGTTACGTTTAAGCGTTTTCCTTGATTCGTGTAGGACAAAGGGCGCGGCCGGATGAACGGCTGGCGCCCTTTGTGTTTCTTGGGAGCCGCATTTTGTACACGGCAAGTGATTGCCGCAGCTCATCTAAAAAGCGGGCGAGACCGACGAGCCGTCAACTGTCTTTGCGGTAGAGCATGTCGCGGATGGCGCGCCGGCGGGCCGCGTCCATTTCGCTGGCGACCTTGCGGTCGATGGGGTCGAGGGGGATCTCCGCGGGTGGCTCCACTTCCTCAGGCTCGCTGCATGAGGGGCAGCGGTTGGCGAAGCCGGGCTTGTCGGGCCTCAGCTCAAACTCTTCAGAACAGACGACACAGGTTTTGATGGGAAACGCCATTTCAGAAAATATGATAACGCCAGAGAATCGGGTGGGGTGCGAGATGTGGTATTCCACGTGGATTCCCATCCTTTTCACTAAAAATGTGAAAAGGATGGGGGGCACGGACCTGGTACAAAAAACAAGCGGTCAGTGAACTAGTTGAAGAGCTTCAGGTCGATGCCGTCGGCCATGGCTTTGTATCCGGCATCGCTGGGATGCAGGTGGTCGCCTGAGTCGTAGAGCGGATTGAAGCGATCGGGACCTTGCGGGTCGCGCGTGATCTGATCGAAGTCGATGACGGCATCGAAGACGCCGCTGGTACGAATCCAGTTGTTGACGTCTTCGCGGACCTGCTCGCCTTTATCGGAGCGGTAACCGGCCCCGCCGTAGGGGGTGAGCGTGGCGCCGAATGCCTTGATGCCGTGCTGGTGCGCGGCGTCGGCGATCTGCTTGAGGCCCTGCTCGAGCTGCTGCGCGGTTACGTCGTCCTCGGGCGCGGTGAGATGGGCAAGGCGGCCGATGTCGTTGATGCTTTCAAGGACAATCACGTAGCGGACACCGTTCTGCGCCAGCACGTCGCGGTCGAGGCGTGCCAGAGCGCTGGGGCCGGCCTGATCGTTGAGGACGCGGTTGCCGCCGATACCCACATTGAGCACGGAGACCTGGTCGAGCGTGTGATCTTGCTTGAGGCGCGCGGCCAGCACATCGGGCCAGCGGAGGTTGGCATTGAGGGTGGAGTGAGCGCCATCGGTGATGGAGTCGCCGAGCGTGACGATGGCGCGCGAGGCTGCAGTGGCGGGCACATCGATGCCGTCGAGGAAGTACCAGGACTGGAGATTGGCGGGCGCGGCAAGCGCGGCGGCTGCGGTCTGATCGCCATCGGCGACGAAGTTATCCTGATCGGCGAAGGCGTGGTAGGTTTCCGCGCGCATCACCTGCGAAGGCAGATAGAAGCTGACGGCTACGTCGGAGAGTGGCGCAACGGCCAGAGCAACGGGGTCGGAGTAAATTGCGGCGCCGGGCGGAATGCGCACACTCGCCGCGCCGCCAAAGGTGAGGGCGTGGTCGGTGCCGTCCTTGATGTCCGCGCCACCTGCGCTGACGGCCACATGGGCACTGCCGATGGTGAGACCGTCGAGGCCGAATTCATTGGTGAAGCGGATGCGCATCTGCGGGCCGCCGTTCGAAATGTGGACGATTTCACGCAGAGTGACGGCGGCGAAGGGACGCATTCGGGCACCGCCTTCGGCGAGCATGGGCGCTGTTGCCCAGGTTCCTACCCACTGGGGATGATTTTCCGATTGAGCGTTGCCGATGGCGTTGATTGCGAGCAGGAGAACGGGAATAGAGACAAAAGCGAGCCAGCGCTTGAACATGAACTGAAGAATCCTCCGCGAGATAGCGCGCACTAAAATGCAAACGAAGTCTATCACGCGGAGTCTTGCGGAGCAGAACCAGAGTCCCTGCGTCTTTTTGAGTGAATACGAGGTCGCCGCTTCCTGATGGTCGCGTCGACTTGGGTGCACTGCTTTCGGGATACACCAACTCTGGTTCTGCTATAGCCCGCGGAATGCAATAAGGATGGGGATGGATCGCGCGATGAGGCAGGGGAAGACTCTCCAGCAATCGCCGGAGAGGGACAACAAAATCAAGAATCTTTGTCTTTTGTCTTAGGGATGGAGCAGGTATTACGCGGCGGGCTTGAGGCTCTTGACGCTGACCTGGGGGATGGCGGGGTGAATGCCTTCCTTGGGCTTATCGTGGGTGCCCAGGTATTGCAGCACGTCGTTGATGGAGTCCTCGAAGCGAGAACCCGTTTTGTGAGTTGCCTTTACGCCCTTTGCTACAAGCTGGCAGACTTCGAATCTGTTCATTCCTTGTGCAAGGGCTTTGTGAATTTGGTTGGAACGCATGACGAACTCCGGCGAACAAGGTGATTGTTGCGTAGAGGTACTGAGCTCGTCAGAAGCGATGAAACGGCCGGAGTCGAGCGAGGATGGACGAGTTTATTGTCCAGATTCAATTGTACGCTGGAAAGTGCTGAAACGGCGGCTGGAATGCGGCGAGGGCCTTGCGCTCCCTGCTTTCACGCGCCCAAATTCCCTGTTATTCTAAAGGTCGACAGCCCGAGATACGGGAAACACTGAAGAGATTCGATGGAAAGAGGTTACACGTGGCCGACACCACTAAAGTAGAAGACAAGCTGGAACGGAAGAAGATCAAGCGCGCAGCGCGCAAAAAGGCAGCCCCCAAGGCGAAGCGCACGGAACCGCGCGGTTCCGCCAAAAAGAAGGTCAAGAAGTTGGCGCGCGGCGTGTCGAAGCGCTAAGAGCAGCCATTAGCCTTTAGCTTCCAGATGCTCGCAATTCTCGCCCAGGCAACGGCCCGAGCGAGGTTGAGAGGATCTGGAGGCATGAAGCTGGAAACCGTTGCACCTGCGCTCCTCCCCTTCCAGATGCACTGAGTTCTGTGACTGAACTTCGCGGGCAAATTTTGCGTCCGCGGGCTTGAGGAGAACTGACCTGGCCAGCCAACTGCTTGCCCGCAAATCGATCGACAAGCTCATCCGGGAATCGGAAGAGCCAGAACACTCGCTGAAGAAGAGCCTGGGGCCGTGGTCGCTGACGGCGCTGGGCATTGGCGCGGTGATCGGGTCGGGCATCTTTACGGTGATCGGCACGGCGATGGCGGGGCAAAAGTTCGATGCGCCGACCATTGGCGCAACGCCTTTGATCCATTGGCTGCTGACTCACTCCGCCATGGCGGGAAGACCGGGAGCGGGTCCGGCTCTGGCGCTCTCGCTGGTGCTGGTGGCAATTGTCTGTGCGTTCACGGGGCTCTGTTACGCGGAACTCTCGTCGATGATCCCCATTGCCGGCTCGGCCTACACGTACACCTACGCCACGATGGGCGAACTGGTTGCGTGGATCATCGGCTGGGATCTGATTCTCGAGTACGCCTTCAGCAACATGAGTGTGAGCGTGGGCTTTGCCGCGCACATTGTGGACTTGTTTGACTGGTTCGGGTTACAGCTTCCGTTGATGTGGATCTCGCCGGCGTACCTGCCGACGGGCTTGCAGGATCTTGCTGGCAACAATCTTTACTCAGCAGGCTGGCACTTCGGCTTTAACGTTCCGGCGTTTCTGGTGGTGATGTTTCTCACCGTGATCCTGGTAAGGGGAATTCGCGAGTCGGCGCGGGCCAATAATGTGATGGTGCTGGTCAAGATCGCGGCGATTCTTGTGTTTATCTTTGCCGGCGCCAGCTTCATCAAGCCGCACTACTGGCATCCGTTCATGCCCAACGGCTGGACGGGCGTGCTGACCGGCGGCTCGATTATTTTCTTCACCTACATCGGCTTCGATTCGGTTTCAACGGCGGCCGAGGAGTGCAAGAATCCGCAGCGCGACATGCCCATCGGCATTCTGGCCACACTGGTGGCCTGCACGGTTCTTTACGGCGGAGTCGCCATTGTGCTGAGCGGCATTGTGCCCTGGCAATCGGTGATGGGCGATGCGGCGCCGGTGGTGAACGCGCTGAAAAAGATGTCGCTCACGTCGGGGGGCAGCGGATTACATTGGGTGCGCCTGTTTGTTCTGATTGGCGCGCTGATGGGGATGGTTTCGTCGATCCTGGTGTTTCAGCTCGGCCAGGCGCGCGTGTGGTTCGCCATGTCGCGCGACGGCCTGCTGCCCACGATCTTCAGCCGCATTCACCCCGTGTACCGCACGCCGGCTTTTGCCACCTGGGTGGCGGGCTTCGCAGTTGGCATTCCGGCAGGACTGCTGGACATCGGCACGGTTTCAAACCTGTCGAACATCGGCACGCTGTTCGCGTTTGTGCTGGTCTCGATCGCGGTGCTCATCCTGCGCTACCGCGAGCCGGAGCGGCCGCGTGGATTCCGCGCTCCTCTGGGGCCGCTGTTCCCGGCGCTCAGCATCATCTTCTGCATCGTGCTGATGATGGGGCTTGAAGTGATGACGTGGATAGCCTTCTTTGCGTGGCTGATTATGGGGCTGCTGATTTACTTCTTCTATAGCCGCCACCGGTCGGAGTTTGCTCCGAAACGGTAAACTTGAATCATGCCGTCGATCCGCGAATTCATCCGCAGCCTTCCCAAGGCTGAACTGCATCTGCATTTGGAAGGCGCGATTACGCCCGCGACTCTGGTGGAACTGAGCGCCCGCCACGATGCGCAGCCGATCACGCTGGCCGAGGCCGAAGAACTCTACCGCTTCACCGACTTTACCGGTTTCCTTGAAGCGTTCAAGGCCGTCTGCGGGCAGCTTGTAGGTCCAGACGACTACGAACTTGCCGCCTGGCGCATGATGCAGCACCTGGCCGAGCAGGGCGTGGTCCACGCCGAAGTCTTTGTCTCTGTCGGCGTCGTTTACCACTGGGGCAGCGAATCGGCGGCCTTTGAACCCATCTTTGCAGGCCTGGAACGGGCCCGCGAGCGGGCCGCGCGAGAACTGGGCCTCTCGATTTACTGGATCTTCGATGCCGTGCGCCACTTCACGGTCGAGGAGGCGGAGCGCGTATTTCGGAAGGCGGCGGAGATGCGGAAAGACTTTCCGTCCATCATCGGTATCGGCCTGGGCGGCGACGAACGCCGGACAGGTTCCGAGCCCTTCCGCGAAGTCTTCAGGCTGGCACGCGAGGCGGGACTGCGGCTCACCAACCACGCAGGCGAAACGACAGGCCCGGAGGCTATTCGCGAGGCACTCGCAATCGGCTCGGAGCGCATCGGCCATGCGCTGTCGGCGGTGAAGGATTTTTACTTGCTTCAGGATCTGAAAGAGCGGGGCATCCCGCTGGAACTGAATCCAACGTCCAATGTGCGCACCGGCGAATGTGCATCCTTTACTGAACATCCGCTGCGGCGCTACTTCGAGGCCGGTCTGCTGGTGACGCTGAACTCCGACGATCCGGCTTTTTTCGGCTCCGATGTGGCCAATGAGTACCTGCTTGCACATAGCGAGCAAGGCTTTACGCGCGAGGAACTGCGCCAACTGGCGTCGAATTCGATTCGGGCCAGCTTTCTTCCCGATACGGAAAAATCCGCATGGCTCTCCCGAATTGAGCAAGTTCAGTAAACACTTCGGTAAGGTGCGCACCCCGCAATGTGGGCCAGTCGAATCAAAACTGGGTTATCATGGTGGTGCAGGAGGCAGTACTCGTCATGTTCAACGAACCGGAAGCCGTTACGTCCACCGAAGAAGTCCAGGCCGAAGAAACGAAGGACTCGAAAGCTCTGCAGATCATTGGCTGGTTCTCGATTGGCATGGCCGTGGCAGCGCTGGGTATCTATTTGGGTACCGAGTTGCGCAGCCGCTCCAAGTTCAAGAAGCGCACCCCTTACGATTTTTATGCCAACGCCGGCGAGGCGCAGGCAAGCGAGTTCGGCGTAGGCATCTAAAGAACTCCCACTCTTCGCTCCTATCGCAGAGATGCCGCCATTGTGCGGCATTTTTTGCTTTGTGCATGATTCTGCTTGATACCTATTCCCTTCCCAGGTCTCAGAATCGAGGCCTGGGGCACCCGATCTTTATGGTTGGAAAGGTCCACTGATGCAACAGATTGTCGACTTCATCCTGGAGCTGGACAAGCTCAAAGCCGTGACGCGCAAGGTGAAGCCGCTGGGCGTGGATCGTTATGAAAACTCCGCGGAACACAGTTGGCAGATTGCGCTGATGGCGGCGTCGCTGGCAGGCTATGCCGAGTCTCCGGTGGACATCAACCACGTGATCGCCATGCTGCTGGTGCACGACATAGGCGAGATCGATGCCGGGGACACGATGGTGTTTGTCGAGGGCGGCTGGGACGAGCGCAAGGCCGCGGAGCTGGCGGGCGTAACGCGCATCTTTGGAATGCTGCCCGATGGGCGAGGCGCGGGATTTCTGGCGCTTTGGAAGGAGTTCGAGAACGGCGACACAGCCGAGTCGCGCTTTGCTCACTCGATCGATCGCGCCATGCCGGTGCTGCTGAATCTATCGAATCACGGGCAAAGCTGGCGCGAAAACGGCATCAGCTACGAGCGCGTGACAAGGCGCGTTGAGCCGGAGGTGAAGGCCGGCTGCCCGGCGCTGTGGGATTATCTTGCTGGACGGCTGGAAGAGGCGCGGGGCAAGGGGTTCTTTGGGGCGTGAGTATCCTACCGTTGAATTAATCAACGATTCGAAGGTAAGGCCTGGTTTTCCATCGTCCCTCCAACTGACAACTGATTTACCCTGAATCCTTATGGGCCGCATCCGCATACTTCCCGACCAGGTTGCCAATCAGATCGCCGCGGGCGAGGTAGTGGACCGGCCGGCCTCGGTGGTGAAGGAACTGCTGGAGAACGCTCTCGACGCGGGTGCCAGCCGCATCCGCATCGAGGTGGAGGCGGGCGGGCGGCGGCTGATTCGCGTGGCCGACGACGGGCAGGGGATGAATCGCGACGATGCGCTGCTGGCCTTTGAGCGACACGCCACCTCGAAGCTGCGCACCGCCGCCGACCTACTCTCGATTGCAACTCTCGGCTTTCGCGGCGAGGCGCTGCCGTCGATTGCTTCCGTGGCGCGCGTGACGCTGGAAACGGCGACGGGCGAGGAGGCGGGCGGGACGCGGCTGGAAATTGCGGGTGGAAAGATTCTGCATGTGGACGACGCCGCACTGCCGCGTGGGACAACGATTGCCGTCGCCGATCTTTTCTTCAACACGCCGGCACGGAGGAAATTTCTTCGCGCTGAGGCGACCGAACTATCGCACATAACGGCGCTGGTGACGCACTATGCGCTGGTGCATCCGGAGATGCACTTCGAGCTGACCTCTGCCACGCACACCATCGTCGCCGCGCCGCCGGTGGCACGTACCGCCGAGCGTATCTACCAGATCTTCGGGAAAGACACGCTGGGGCAGTTGCTGCCCGTGGCCGCTGAAGCGCCACTGGAACGCGCGGGCCTGCCTGAGCCGCCGCCTTGGAAGCGCGATCCCGACGAGCCGAAGCGCGATCCCGGCACGTTGCGCATGACAGGCTTTTTCTCCAAGCCCGAGTTGCAAAAGCTGAACCGCAACTCGATCTACATTTTTGTGAACAAGCGGCTGATTCGCGACCGGCTGCTGATCCACGCGATTACGGAGGCCTATCGCAACGTGATTCCGCCGACCAGCTTTCCGGTGGTGCTGCTGTTTCTGGAGATGCCGCCGGAAGAGGTGGACGTGAACGTGCATCCGGCCAAGACCGAGGTGCGCTTCCGGCAACAGAGCCACGTGCACGACTTTGTGAGGGACAGCCTGCGAATGGCGCTGGTCAAACTGCGGCCGGCCGCAGGCTTTCGGGCGGCGCTCGATTCTCAGCCGACAGCCAGTCCGTCGCTGATGCCTCCCGGGACCTCGCCACTGCCTGGAGCGCCGGACGCTGGACCAGTTCAGCAGGACTCCGATCCTGGTGCATTCCAAACAGGGCGCACCGACGCAGAGCCTTTTCAGTTGACTCCGCGGCTGGGGACGCCGGTTCCGGGGAGCCTGCCGTTTGGCGCGGGCGGCTTCAGGCCAGGAGATTTCGATCAGAAGGCGTGGGGCGAGGCGGCTGCGGCCCTGTTTCAGCCGGCGGACGGCTCCGGAACGGAGAGTTGCAGCCCGGAACCAGGATTTGGGCCGGGTTTCTCGGCGAACGGCCACGATGCGGCGGCCGCGACGGCGCTGGTGGAGGCCGAGCAGGCGGCTGCCAACCTGAACCACTTGGGCTCGCTGAAGCCGATGGGGCAGTTGCGGGAGTCGTTCATTTTGGCCACCGGGGACGACGGATTGTGGATTATCGACCAGCATGTGGCGCACGAACGAGTACTTTTCGAAAAAATTTTGCGCGACCGCCAGGTGGAAAAGGTGCAGCGGCAGAGATTACTGATGCCCCTGCTGGTGGAGCTGAAACCGGAGCAAATGGTGGTTTTCGCCGGTATCGCCGAGGAACTGGAGCGGAACGGATTTGAGGTGGAACCCTTTGGCCCTCAAACACTTGCAGTAAAATCTGCCCCGGTGGGTCTGGAGGGCGCCATGCTGGAGCGGATGCTGGCTCAAGTGATCGAGCAGTGCGCCGGCGATCCAGAGGAAGTAAAGCAGAATGAGGATCTTACGGCATTGCGCACGCGGATTGCCGCCTCCATTGCCTGCCACTCCGCCATCAAAGTGAATACGCCGCTCGATCCGGTCCGCATGGAGTGGTTACTTTCAGAGCTTGCTAAGACTGAGCACCCAACGAGTTGCCCGCACGGACGTCCAATAGCTTTGCTGTATTCCTGGAAAGAGATTCTGCGGGCCTTCCATCGAATCTAATTCGCATTTAGAATAGATGGGTAGGTGGTTTCCGTCGCTCCCAGGAGCGCCAGGGAGCCCGGCGCACAGCGTTTTCATGAACCCACCAGGGTAAAGGCCGGAGAGCCAAGTCGACGTAACCTTCAGGAAGCCAAGACCATACAAGAACTCAGGGAATCCTGCGGTGACTCTGAAATACGCCTGATCGCCAACCTGGAATTGAGGTTTTTCTTTGACAGCAGAGCAATTGGAAGCATCGCGCGCCGAAAGGATGCGCTTGAACGGACATGGAGCACTCACGCTTGAGGATGCTCGTGTGTGGATCGAGGAGACCGGATTGTGTCTCTTCCTGCCGAAACGGCAGTTTTCTTCATCCATCGCGCCCTCTTTTGTTGAGGCAGTCGCAGGCCAGAGAAACGCGACTCCCGATCCCAAACACATTACGCTAGCCGAAGAGTTGCTGGTCCGCCTGGAGACAGACGGTGTGGCAGTGCGGCTGAACCTGCTGGGACAGCCCGGCGAGCAGCCCGACTTTGTAGTGGCTGCCTGGGTTCTGCCCTACGTGTATGCGCTGCGCGGCGACCGCGACTGGCGCCGCAGTCCGCAACTGACCGGATCGCGGCAAGTGTCGCAACTGGCCGTGCAGGCTTACAAGCTGCTGGAGGCGGGCGATACCGCCATTCCGTCTCTGAAGCACACGCTGGGCCGCGAAGTGACCGAAGGCGCCGTACTGCGCGCCATTACCGAGCTCTGGCAGCAGCTTCGCATTATTCCAGTGATCTCCGCCCCCGGTGAGACGCCGAAGTGGCAACTGTTGCGCACACGTTTTCAGAAGGCAATTGCCGAAGGCGCGTCCACCTCGCAGGTGACGGCCATCTCAGTGCTTGCCTCCATCTACCTGCAGGCCGTGATCGCGGCCAGCATGGAAGAGGTGGAGATGTTCCTGGCTCCCCTGACAGCGCGCAGCAAGGTCCGCGAAGTGTTGCGCGGGCTGGTGGCGACACGCCAGGTTCATACCATTTCGCTTGGTCATGCCCCGCACTTCTACGTTGCGGGAACACTGCCGGAGTTTGCGATTCCGACTACGGCTTATGCCAGTTCCTCGATGCCGGCTTCTGCCTACTTCATGCACTCCCATGAATACGAAGAGGATGTGCATGATCACGCGGCGCCACCGCCTGCTCCGGTAATCTCTCTGGCGCCCGCACAGGCTCTAGCGCCCGCGCAGGCTCAAGTGCCGGCCGCACCGGTCGCACCGGTCAAGGCGCCCGAGGCCCACACGCCCCGGATGCCCGCTGTGCGCAAGCCTGCTGCTGCCGGGAAACCCTCGGCGGCGCGTCCGCACTTCAGCCGTCCGGCAACTCACTCGCGCGACCGCAAACCGGCGCAAAGTTCCACAAGTAGCCGTACGGCACGCCGTCCCGGCTCGGACAGCCGCAGCTCGTCTGCGCGTCCGGCAGGGGCGCGGCCGGCAACTGCACGCACGGACAGTGGTTCTCGTCCGGACTCGGGAGCGCGCTGGTCTGCCAATGGCGCCAAGAACAACAACCGCAACGGCACACATGCAGTCTCAAGCGCATCCAGCGGAGCTCGCTCCAACGGAAACGGAAACGGCAGCAACCACGCGTCCAAGGTTACGCCTGGGACGCGGAGCAGCAAGCCCACCACGGCGGCAATAGGACAGCGGAATGGCCACGGCAGCAAGCCAGCGGGCAAGTCTGGCGCACCGGCGCGGAGCGGCAGCCTGGTCCGGAGCAGCTCTGCCAGGAAAGACGTGCGAACCGATGCGCGCCCGTCACGCAGCAGCCGCAAGCCAACCCTGGCGGCTGGAGCCAAGGCAGGAAACGCAAAGCGGTACGGCTTTACGGCCCCTGCCAAACCGAGCGCCGGGCGGAGTACGAAGAAGCGCGGATGAACGTCGATGAAGGCTTTGCACGTGCCGATGGGACAGGCGGAAGATGATCGTAGCGATTGACGGACCCTCAGGCGCCGGAAAGAGCACCATTGCCCGGCGTCTGGCGGAGCATTTCGGCTTGTTGAACCTTGAGACTGGCGCCATGTACCGCGCCTTCGCCTTGAAGGCGCTGCGCGCCGGTTTGCCTTTGGAAGATGCCGCTGGCCTGGAGGCTCTGGCCGCCGAGACCACCATCGGTCTGGAGCCGGGGGAAACGGACAATCTCGTTCTGCTGGACGGCGAAGACGTGACGGGACTGCTTCGCAATCAAATCGTCACCGACGCGGCCTCGCGTGTGAGCGTCTTCCCTGCGATTCGTGCCTGGATGGTTCGCCTGCAACAGCAAATGGGCGCAAAGGGTGGGGTGGTGATGGAGGGCCGCGACATCGGCACCGTTGTATTTCCCCATGCCGAGGTAAAAATCTTTCTGGACGCGGCTCCCGAAGTGCGCGGGCTGCGCCGCTACGACCAGCTTGGCCAGAACGGCCGCAAGCCCGAAGTGCAGCCGGAAGACGTGATCCGCGATCTGCGCGCCCGGGACCAACGGGACCGTAATCGTGCCGATTCGCCGCTGAAAGAAGCTGCCGACGCGGTGATCCTGGATTCGACCCACATGACGCTGGAAGAGGTCGTCCAGGCGGCCGTGGCGATTGTGGACGCAAAGATGAACCAGGCAACGGGCCTGCTCGCGGAATAGACGGCGCACCAAACTCCGCGTCCAGCCATTTACCTGCATCCAGGCATTGATCCGCATCCAGCCATCGATTCGTTTTGATAGGGCGAACGTTCCCGCGCGGATATTCTCTCTTTTTAAATTATTTCGTCCGGCATTCAATTGGTCCGCTGCAAACGAGCATCTCAATTGTAGGGAGACAACTATTCTCTTGGATTCCCCCAAATCAAGGAGATTGATATGTCCATTCACTGCCTCTCTTGCGGTTCATCGGACCTCCGTATTTCGCGTTTCAGATGGAAAGACATCCTTCCTCTTATGACTCTTCGTTACCCCATGCGCTGCTGGGTTTGCCGCATGCGGGATTACCTGCCGCTGCTGCAAATTCTCAGGAGCGCCAGGTTTGGGCTGAGACGCGGCAGAAGCCTTGCCGATCTTCCTAAAGCTCAGGCCGAGTAAGTGTTCATCCCACCAGAAGAACTCCGCGGCCGGCTCCCGGCGAAACCGGCGGCAGCCGAGAACGCGAACGGATCGGCGTGACCGTGGAGCCCTGCGCGCTGGCACCTATGGAATCGGCCCTGCACACACCGCAGTCAAATGCGATAGGCTTTGAGTGTATGGAGATTACCTGCACACGCTGCCATCAGACCGTTCAGGTGGAGAACTGCTACTGCCCGGTCTGCGGCCTGCCGCAACTTGTCTACCCGGTGGATGGCGCCACCGCGCAGGATCAGCCTGAGCGCTGGGACGAGGCTGTGCGCGATGCGGGAAGCGTGGACTGGAAGGCGGCCTTGCGCGCAGCCGTGATGCTGGCGGTGCCGGCGGGGCTGTTGAGTTCGATGCTGTCTCCGGTGGGCATTCTTGGTATGCCCTTGATGGCGGCAACCGCGGTATGGGTGGTGGTGCTGTATGTCCGCAACCAGCGGCCGGCCTGGATCACCATGGGGGCGGGCGCCCGCATTGGCTTCGTGACCGGGGTGCTGGGCAGTTGGACGGCTGCCGCATCCACCGGCATCACGCTGTTTGTCATGCGGTTCTGGCTCCACCAGGGCGGCTTTTACGACGACCTCTGGCAGAATCTTGTGAATCAGCAAATGAGCCAGCAATGGACATCGATGGGCGTGGACGCGCAGACGATCACGATGATGAAGGCATGGCTGCTGCCCCCGGAAGGAAGAGCCGGCTGGCTGCTGGCCGCCATGATGATGCTGACTCTGGCGCTGCTTCTTTTTGCGGTTGCGGGCGGCGCCTTGGGAGCGCGCTTGCTGGCGCGCAGCCGGCGTCCCGAGGTCTGAGGCCAGCCCGCTTCCTGCTACCGGCCGATTGATTTTCAGTCTCCGTGCCGCCGCAAGAATCAGGTTCCACTTCTCCACAACTTGCCCAGGGGCGGTAACCCCTCGTATCATCCCACGAGAGATACGCTACGAGAAACGAGCTACACTCGCAGTACACGATAGTTGCGCCATGAGAGAACAACCATGAGTGAATCCCAAGAGATCCCAGGCCTGCGCATGAAGGGCCGTTTGATGTCCGCCTCGGAGATCGAGCGTACTCTGGTGCGCCTGGCCCACGAGATTGTCGAGAAAAGCAACGGCAGTGAGAACCTGGCGCTGGTCGGCATCAAACGGCGCGGCATTCCCCTGGCCGAACGACTGGGGAAGCTGATCTCCGGCATTGAGAAGCGCCCCGTCGATACCGGTGTACTCGACATCCAGTTCTATCGCGACGATCTGACGACAGCGGGTGCGCGTCCGCTGGTGACTCCAGGCGCCATCGGCTTCGACATCGAGGGCCGCGACATTGTGCTCTGCGACGATGTGCTTTACACGGGCCGTACTGTGCGCGCCGCGCTGGACGCCCTGTTTGACCATGGCAGGCCGTGCCGCGTACAGCTGGCGGTACTGATTGACCGCGGCCACCGCGAACTGCCAATCGAGGCTACCTATGTGGGAAGACATGTGCCCACAAGCAGCCGCGAGATTATCGAAGTCAAGTTCCACGAAGTCGACGACAGCGACCAGGTACTTCTGGTCGAGCGCGTGTGAGTTAAGAACAAACAGCTTCTAGCTTCCAGCCTTGCGCTTCTAGCTAAAAGCCATGCAATAGCATCGAGAAGCCCTGAGTTAGAAGCTGAAAAGTATGAATCCAGCCGCAACACCCGTCCGCCGCCAGCTTCACCTGCCGCCTGTGCCTGCCTCGCCGTTTCCTTACAACCCCGGGTCCCTGCTCTCGGTGATGGACCTGAGCGTGGAAGGTGTCAGCCGCATTCTGGCTCGCGCCACGGCGCTGGAAAAGGAAGATCCGCTGAAACGGGACCGCATCCTGGCCAAGCGCCGCATCGCGCTGCTCTTCTACGAGTCCTCGACGCGTACGCGCACCAGCTTCGAGTTGGCCGCGAAAAGCCTGGGCGCCGACACTACGCTGGTGTCAAGCCTGAGCTCGAGCATCGAGAAGGGCGAGTCGCTGAAAGACACAGGACTGACGCTGCGCGCGCTGGGCGCCGAAGCCATCATCCTGCGCCACAACTCATCCGGCGCGGCTTGGCTGCTTGAGGAAGCGACCCGGCTGCCGGTGGTCAACGCCGGCGACGGCATGCACGAGCATCCCACCCAGGCGCTGCTGGACCTGCGCACCATCCTGGCCCATCTGCGCGCCGGCACGGTCGCGGTTGACAAAGATACGCTTGCCGGCGTCACGGTAACTATTGTTGGCGATATTCTGCATAGCCGCGTAGCCCGTTCGAACATGCTGCTGCTGCCGCGGCTGGGCGCGCGTGTATTGCTCTGCGGTCCCAAAGAACTGCTGCCGGAGATGGCGGCTCAGGCGGGACCGGGCGTCTCGATCGAACGCGACTTTGAAGCCGCCATCCGCCAGTCGCAGGCCATCATGATGCTGCGCATTCAGGCCGAGCGGCTGGCCGGGCTGCAACTGGATCTTGAAGAGTACAAGGCCAGCTATCAGCTCACCGGCCAAAGGCTCGCGGCGCTGGCGCCGACGGCGATTGTGATGCATCCGGGGCCGATTATTCGCGGACTTGAGATCACGGCGGGCGTTGCCGACGGCGTGCAATCGACCATTCTGGAACAAGTGACCAACGGTGTCGCCATCCGCATGGCGGTGGTGGAGCGGTCGCTGGTAACAAGCGAGCAAGGAGGCCGCGCATGACGGCGATTGTGATTCGCGGCGGTCAACTCGTTGATCCAGCGGCGGGCCTCGACGCCCCCAAGGACATTCTGCTCAAAGACGGCCGCGTGGCCGAGATCACCGCGCCCGGCAAGCTGAAGACGCCCGAAGGCGCCGAAGTGCTGGACGCAACCGGACTCACTGTCGCGCCGGGGCTGGTCGATATCCACGTGCACCTGCGCGAGCCAGGCCAGGGCTACAAAGAGACCATCGCCACGGGAACTGCCGCGGCAGCCGCCGGGGGCTATACGTCCGTGGGCGCCATGCCCAACACCACCCCGGTGAACGACTCACCCGAAGTGACCCGCTGGATGCAGGCTGCGGAGCGCGGCGCTTCAGTGCGCGTCTTTCCCATCGCGGCAGCAACGCGCGGATCCAAGGGCGAAACGCTGAACGACTATGCGGCTCTCAAGTCCGCGGGCGCTGTGGCCATTACCGACGACGGCCGGCCGATTCTGAAAGACAGCGTGATGCGCGAGGTGTTGGCCGCGGCGGCGCGCGTGGGGCTCAGCGTCATCCAGCACGCCGAAGACACGCGGCTGACTCAGGGCGCCAGTATGAATCTGGGGCCGGTGTCGTTCCGGCTCGGCTTGCGCGGTATGCCGACCGAGGCTGAATCGAGCCTGGTCGAGCGCGACATTCGTCTGATTACCGAGCTGCGCGAATCACGCGCCCACCTGCACGTGGCCCACACCTCTACGGCTGCCGCGCTGGCCGCCGTTCGTCAGGCCCGGCGCAGCGGATTGCGCGTGACCTGCGAGGTTGCGCCGCACCATTTTCTGCTCACCGAGGAACACGTTGGCCTCTACAACACCAACGCCAAGATGAATCCACCGCTGCGCTCGGCTGCTGACCGCGATGCCATGATCGAGGGCATTCTCGACGGCGTAGTGGACGCTATTGCCACCGACCACGCGCCGCACGCCACGCACGAAAAGGAAGTCGAGTTCGAGAACGCGCCGAACGGCATCACCGGCCTCGAGACCGCGCTCGGCCTTTCGCTGCGCTGGTTGCATAAGGAGTGGAAGATGCCGATAGGCCGCGTGTTGAGCCTTCTAAGCGCGCAACCGGCAGCACTGCTGAATCTGAAAGGCCGCGGCACGCTCACTGTAGGCAGTTTCGCCGACGTGGTCGTCTTCGATCCCAAGGCAGAGTGGACCTATCACGCCACGGAATCGAAATCGAAGGCCAAGAACACGCCCTTCGACGGCTGGGCGATGCAAGGCAAAGTCCGCTGGACCATCAGCGAAGGACGAGTCGTCTACGGGGCCGACCCAGCGCCAACCAGGTAAACACCCCCCAGCACTCATTGCGACTTGCGCCAAATGTACCTTTTAAGGTACATTTGACTGGAAGGCTTGGACGTTGAGCGAAGACGCCAAGAGACTCATCGTCCACTTTTACCGCTCGAAGGCGGGAAAAGAGCCTGTGCGCGATTGGTTGAAAAGCCTGTCCATTGCCGATAAGCAGACTCTGGGCAGGGATTTGCGCCTAGTTGAGCTTGGATGGCCGGTTGGCATGCCACTTTGCCGTCCGCTTGGCGGCGGCCTTTGGGAGCTTCGCAGCAGCCTCACCGGCAACCGGATTGCTCGTGTGCTTTTTTGCGCCGCGCAGGGACGGATGGTCCTGCTGAACGGGTTCATCAAGAAAACGCAGAAGACCCCGCAGGACGAACTGGATTTGGGGCGCACACGGCAGAAGGAGATCGAATCATGAGCGATAATCCCCACATTGGCTCCACTCTCGACGATTTTCTGCGCGAAGAAGGCATCTTTGAAGACGCCAACAACTATGCCATCAAGCGCGTTCTCGCCTGGCAGGTGGAAAAGGCCATGCACGATCAAGGAATCACCAAAGTGGAAATGGCGCGGCGCATGGGAACCAGCCGCGCCCACCTGAACAGATTGCTAGATCCGGACAACGACAAGATTCAGCTCGATACCGTGCAGCGGGCAGCCGCAGCCATCGGCCGTAAGGTAAGGCTAGAACTGGTTTAGCCCGCCACGTATAGATAACTTCGAGAGGCTCGCCGGGTGCCCAGGTCTCGATTTTGGGTGACAATATATTTAGCTAGCCACTCCGCTATATTTAGTAAACATCCAAAGATGCAATATTGCACCGAATGGCTTACCTTGACTTCCCTTTCTCCGCAACTAGTGCTACATTTGAAATTGAGGTAGGTGAGATGCGTCCGTCCCCGGAAATGGTGATTGAAATAGCATCTAGAATCGTTGAACTGAAACGCCAATTGGCAGAGGTTCAGCGACAATGGGATGCAATGTTCCCTGATGAGGATGGGGTGTCTATTACTACCCCGGCAGCGCCGGTAGTGATACAAAAGGTCGGATCGCGTGGTGGTGTTCTCAAGAATTCTGATATGGGCAAGATGCTGGCCTATATCAATCAATCTCCCGCCACAAACTTTCATCCAACGCAGATTCAGCAGGCGATGGATATTTCGCTGGATTCTGTCCGTTCGAATCTATCCCGCTTGCTCAAGAAGGGGTTGATTGAAAGGCGTGGCTCAAGGGGTTTCTATGGTGCTTTAACGCCTACAGAAAAGGAGGCCACCGAAGCAGCCTCCTAATCGTATCCGTATCCTCGGATGGTATTGCACAAGATGCCTGAGCATGTATCCAAGGTGATTAGCAGTCACCGAAGAGCCACTACTCGGGCTAGATCGGAGAAAAGCATGGCCACCATGCTCCACTCCATCGTACACGGGGTTGATGGAAACCCCGTCGCCGTGACGGTCACCGTGTCTGTATCGAACGGTGCGCCGTCATAGGCGCTTCATTGTTCTGCAGGAATTATACACTTGACGAACCAAAACCGCCGGGTGCCAGGTGCCCCAGGTGCCTCGTCCGCCGCGGCGGAGGCACCTGGGATAACAAACACTCCTCCAGGCCGCTTTTCTATTCCCTATTACCTGCTTCTCCCCCTTTGCAGAGAATTACCCCACAAACGCGCACAATGGATGTATGCGCAACCTCCAAACCTCAAATCGGATTTCCTGTCGCGAAAACCAAAATCTGCCTCTTTTACCCCCTACCCCCTCCCCCCTATATACTGTGAAACTGTGTGATCCTGAAAAAGTAACAGAAAATAAACCACTTACACGCCAAGCCCTCTTTACCGTCTAGTAACCCCCGCACACCCCAAATTTAAGGCCTAACAAATAGAAATAAAAAGGCTTACCTCCACGGTAAGCCCTTTTCGAGAACGACGCTTTTTGCACGATTTATGTCGAAAATAGGAGCTGGAATCGCCCTTCTGGCCTCAATCAGGCCCTATGGAAAAAGAAGGATTCCTCGATCCACGCGCACTCAATTCGAGGTCAAGGCTTAGGTTTGATCCGCGGGGAAATTCGGCGCTACTCAGGAGACTTACCCTTTGCGCCGGTAAAGAATCTGGAACTCGTATCCCGCATTCGTCGGGAACAGCCCGGCGACGTGACGCAGACGCTCGGCTAAGGCGGGGGCGGCAAGCAGCGGGTATTCGCGCTCGCGGAGGTCGTGGTAGTCGAAGTCGACGGCCAGCGACAGCATGTAAACAGCCAGGCAATCGGAGAAGGCGGACTCGAAGAAGCTCGAACGGGCGCGCTCGTCGATGCTCTTCTGGCCAGCAAGGCTGTCGAGGGCGCGACGGCGGGTTTCCCAGGCGTCCTGGCTGGTTTCGCCGCGTACCTGGGCCTCGGCTTGCGACCAGACCAGGGTAGAAAAGCTCTCAGGAACGCCTGCGGCCTCGACAAAGTTGTGGGCCACGTTGATGAAGAACTCGAAGGCGAGACCGAAGCGGTCCTCGACCAGGCGCGTGGAAAGAAACACAGCTTCTGTCGAGCCGAAAACGGTATTGCGATGGCAGATGGCGCGGTCGCCCAGATCGACCGTGTAGGACGGAGCGATCATGATGTCGTCAGTGTCGGCAATGGCGAGCGGGACGAAGTAGTAGGCGCGATTCTCAAGCGCGGGCGCAAGCGTGACGGGCACGGCGCCCACCAGCCGCTCGAGATCGGGCTCGGAGATGCGCGTCTCGCCCCAGGCGGCGTAGTGAATTCCGTTCGCGGCCTGGACTACGGTGACCTGCGTGGCCACTTTCTCCGCGTGCCAAAGCTCGATTTGTGCTGTGCTGGCCATCAGTGTTTATTCTAGACGAGTGAGGTCGGGCAACGATGGTGCAATCGACGGAACAAGGGCACGGAGGCGCGAAGGTTCTGGGCTTTCCGCTCAAAGGCTTTGGGCTTTTCACCAGCCTGCTGCTCTCGTTTGCGGCGGCTTTCTTCACGTTTTTCGCAACCACGTGCGTTGCGATCTTTGCGCTGCTGGCGTGGAATGTGATCGGCGGCCACAAGGTCGACTTTGCCGATACCTACTTGTATGTCGGCTTGCCGGCCGGGGTTCTGGTGTTGCTGCTGGCGCTGCCTTACTTCGGAACGCTGTGGATAAGAGCTAAGCTGCGCAAGTAGATTCCGAGCGAAGAGAACATTTCTCCTGATGGTATAGGCGAAGAAGCATTCCCTCAGGGGCTAAAGCCCAACTGATTTTGCGTCCTTTGCGGCACGGCTGAAGCCGTGCCCTTTCAAAACTGCTCTACACCAACTGCGAATTTGCTTTAAAGACCGGCGGGTTTGGGGTTTCGCTTGTCGTACTTCGCCACCTGAATCTTGCGCGCGAGCCCTAACTTCGCAAGCAGCCAAATGCCCCAGAAGTTTGGATCGACCTCGTACCAGGCCAGGCCGTGGCGCGCGGAGACGGGATGAGCGTGGTGGTTGTTGTGCCATCCTTCGCCACCGGTCACCAGAGCCACCCACCAGTTGTTGCGCGAGTCGTCGCGGGTCTCAAAGCGGCGGCTGCCCCATAGGTGGGTTGCCGAGTTCACCAGCCAGGTGGCGTGCAGGCCCAGCGTGACGCGCAGAAAAACGCCCCACAGCACCATGGCGACGCCGTTCACCCATCCGCCCCACAGCCAGCCGCCGGCCAAGAGCAGCACGGCGCTCACGTTAATGGGAAGCCAGTGAAACTCGCTGAGCCAGGCGTAGAAGCGATCGCGCTTGAGATCGGGCGAGTAGCGATAGAGTGCCTCAGTCTGCGCGTGCAGCGCCTCGCCAAAGAGTATCCATCCGGCGTGCGCCCACCAACCGCCTTCGCGCGGCGTGTGCGGATCGCCATCGTGGTCGCTCAGTTGGTGATGAACGCGATGCGTGGAGACCCAGAAGATCGGTCCGCCCTCAAGCGAAGTGGTGGCAAAGACCGACATCACGTATTCCAGCCACTTGGGCACATAGTAGCCGCGATGCGTGAGCAGACGGTGATAGCACATGCCGATGCCGACGTTGATGGCCAGCACATAGAGCACGACCATGACCAGCAGGCGGGGCCAACTGAAGAAGAACAGCGCGGCCAGCGCACCCAAGTGAAACAGGACCATGATCCCAACGGTGAACCAGTTAAGGCCCCATCCAATGGTGGCGGCGCGGCCCATGTGAATCTGCTCCCGCGCCGGGATAGCCACGGAGGCGGATGCTTCAGCCACTGCTGAAATCGAATTCGATGAAACGACCGCTGTGGTTTCAGGGGAAGAAAGGGTTGTAATTGATGCCATGTTTGGGGAAGAACCTCGAAGGTCGGCACCGCAGCCGACCTTAGGCTTAATTGTATAAGAGACCTTGCATAAATTGTGACATGAATCACACGCCGGTTTGACGGGACCGTAATAACGCCCGGAAAAGTGAGCAGGATTGCTAACGATCCACGGCCAGCCGTGTGGCTATTTTTGCGGCGTGGAAGGCGAGTCAGCGATCTGTGCAGCGATGCCTTCGGGGCCGGTGATAAAGAGCCTGGCCGCCTGGCCGCGCAGCACGCGGTAGAGTGCGAACTGCCGCTCGGTTAGGCCGCGCAGCTCGAAGAGCAGTTCGCCGCGGTTGTCGGCCATGGCGTCCACCGCATCCACCAGCCTCATGCGCGGATTGTCGTCGAGGTGGGCGGCATCGGTCACGCTTTTCATCAGCACCACGACGTTACCGTAGAGGTCCGGCTGGGCGATGAGGGTGACGAACTTCTGCTGAGCGCCCTCGACCTCGGTGTGTGCCGACAGCACCATGGTCGCGCCCGATCCGTAGGCCAACTCGAAGACGCGGAACTGGTCGTCCAAGAGGGGCGCGGGCGGAGGAGGGGGTAGTGCCGGTTTGATTTTTCTGTGCGCCGCGGCTGCCGTCCGTTTGGGCGCGATGGGAGGCGGAGGGGGAGCGAGCCCCAACTCCTTGTGGGCAATGTCTTCCATTGCCGCCTTCATTTTGGCCTCGTCGTCGGGGTTGGCCCAGCTATAGCTCCACACGTGCTCGGGGCGGTTCCTGGCATCGGAGACGGCAACGAGCTGATGCATGTCGGGAGGCAGTCCCTTCAGGGTGGGAAGCACTTCGGAGCCGACACCGGCGACTTTACCCCTCTGCAGGCGCGGCCGGTCAGGATCGCTGACGTCCGGCAGCGATTCGACATAGGCAACATCGGCCGGCGCTTTGCCGCTCTTTTTCTTCAGCGTGGGACGGTCGGGATCGGCGGCAGGAGCGCTACTGCTGGTCGAGTCGGAATCGGAGCTTTTCTTGTGCAGTGTGGGCCGGTCGGGGTCGGACGGGGTGCTGGAAGACCCGCTATCGGTGCTCGTTCCGCTGCTGCTGCCGCTGTCGCTCGATGTCTTCTTGTGGAGCGTGGGCCGATCCGGGTCAGAGGCCTGGCCGGATGAGCCGGAGCTGGCACCGGTTCCGGAGTCGGACGAGTCAGCCGAATGGGCTTTGCGGTGCAGCACGGGGCGGTCGCTCTGGACGTCGTCCCCCCACAAATCGACTTTAGCGCTCTTCGCCAACGCTGCCGTCTTTGGCTTAGGCAGCGGCTTCCACGTGCCGAATCCAATCCACGAACCCTGTTCCTGGCCGGCGCCGTTGATGTCGAACAGGCCGACGGTCTTGCCGTTATCCTTCAGTTCGTACTCGACCTCGCCGCTGAGGGCGAGCGGCGCCGGCTGCGGCAGGTAGATGCCGCCGTCCTGCAGCACCTCACCGTCGTAGACGCTGACGGGCACGATGCGGCTGGTCTTGGGATGGCCTTCGTCGCCCGTCCACTCCACAACGGCAACGGAGCGCACTACGGGGGCGTCCTGGCTGGTCTTCGATACCTGGCCGGGGTATTGCGCACTGGAGGAAAGCGCGGCGAAGAGCAGGGCCGAGGCAAGAACGGTTCCCCGAATCGACAAAAGATCTTTCGTGTGCAATGACACCTGAGGCCCACCTCGTAAATAATCGAACCTGATGGCCACTTTGGGCCCTCCAATGAATTGAACGAACCCTACCCGAGAGGACATTCCCCGTGAAATCCGAAGCAAAAGTTGCTCTCAACGAAAAAGTCGCCGACTTTACCCTGCAAACCGACGAGGACAAGACCGTCAGTCTCTCGGACTATGCCGGCACACCCGTCATCCTCTTCTTTTACCCTAGAGCCGATACTCCTGGCTGCACCATCGAAGCCTGCGGCTTCCGCGATACCTTCAAGAAGATCCAGGCGGCCGGCGCCGTGGTGCTGGGCATCTCCCGCGACACGCCCCACGCGCAGGCCAAATTCCGCGCCAAATACGACCTGCCCTACACACTCCTTGCTGATGTAGACGAGAAAGTTTGCAATCAGTTTGGGGTGCTGAAGGAAAAGAACATGTACGGAAAGAAAGTGTGGGGCATCGAGCGGACCACCTTCCTGATCGGCCCCGACCGCACGCTACTGCACATCTTTCCCAAGGTTACGCCCGCAGGCCACGCGGAAGAGGTGCTGGCCCTGATCAAGGAATGGAACAAGGCGCACAAATAAAGCGGGACGTCGCCCGCACCGAAGCCATGGGACGCCTGCTGCCGCGCGCTTTTTTTGAGGCGTCGCCGGAGAGTGTGGCTCTGCGGCTGCTGGGCAAAGTGCTGGCGCACAGGACCCGATCGGGGATACTGGCCGGACGGATTGTGGAAGTGGAGGCTTATCTGGGCCCGCACAACGACCCGCCCGACCCGGCCGCGCACTCCTATCGCGGACCCACGCCGCGGAACCAGGTCCTCTTTGGCCGGGCAGGGCACGCGTATGTTTACTCCATCTACGGCCGCTACTTCTGCATGAATGTCTCGTGCGAGACCGAGGGGCTGGCTGGCTGCGTACTGCTGCGCGCGCTTGAACCCGTAGGAACAGCGGGCCTGAAACAGATGGCGGCCAATCGCGGCCTTGCGTTCGGCGCAACGGCAAGGATGCTCACCTCCGGCCCCAGCCGCCTTTGCCAGGCGCTTGGGCTTACGCGTCTCGAGCACAATGGGCTGGACCTGCTCGATCCCGCCTCTCCGCTGCAGTTGCGGGACGATGGGTTCACGGCCAGCGAAGTGCTGGTGACGCCGCGGATCGGCATCAAGCAGGCGGTGGAGTGGCCGCTGCGTTTTGCGCTGCCGGATCACGAATGCGTGTCGGGGCCGAAGAGCTGGCTCAAGGCCGCACCGAAGAAAATGACAAAAGGTTCAGTAGGCGAGCGCATCTTAATTCGTTAGAATCTCGTCAATCGATCAGAGGTCATCCCAACACGCGAGGAAACTCCACTTGAAAATCACTTCCCTGTCCCCGCCCGCAGCCGCGATCGCTCTGCTGACCGCGGCCGTCTTCACTATCGCCGCTGTTGCCCAGGCCCCGCAAGGTTCACCGCCCGGGGGTAGTCCACGTCCACCACGCACATATCCTGCTCCCACCAACCTGAAGGTCCTGCCAAAGGACACAACCGGCCAGCAGGTTCACGAGATCATGGAAGGCTGGGCCGGTTCGCTGGGCGTACACTGCGATACCTGCCACGCCGCCGACCCCAACAACATTGGTCCCAACGGCCGCCCGCGCCTGAAGTTCGACGACGACACCAAACCTGAGAAGCAGATGGCCCGGATCATGTACACCATGACCGAGGACATGAAGATGAACTACGTCGCGAAGGTTGCGGAGATGGACAAGATGGGGTCGCCCGCGCCGCCGTTGACCTGCGGCACCTGCCATCGCGGCCATCTCGATCCGGAAGAGTTTGTGATTCCGAAAGACGACGGCCCGCACGGCCCGCCGCCTGCCGGAGCCATGCCGCCGATGCAGCACTAAAACCCTGTTAAGGCTTCCAGACAAACGTGGCCACCGATCCTGCCGGCAGGATGGTGGCCATTGTCTTTGAGTGAAAGCCGATGCAGAAGGATTGGCTCGTGGTTGCCGCGTTCGCACGCGAGAACATTGCCATCAGCTCCCTCAGAAAAGCAAGATTCGTACGATAGCGCCCGGCTGCGGCGCGCGAGGCTCGTCGGGCAGGACCAGAAAGCAGTTGGCGAGGGCCATGGCGGCCACATCGCCGGAGCCTTGCCAGGAAACAAGCGCGACTTCCGGCAACTGGCCAGCGGCTCCAAAGGTACACGTTGCGGGCAGAAAGCGCGTAAGGCCGGTTTTTGCGTGCTTGTCGGCGGAAGGAGCCATCCGCGCCAGAACGAATCGCGGCAGATGTTCGTGGCTGCCGGCAAGCGCGGCCAGAACGGGCGCTGCAAAGAGCAGAAACGTAACCGCCGATGAGACTGGATTGCCGGGCAGGCCGAAGAACGGCATGTTGGGCGATAGAGCCTGAGCGCGTCCCGCTGCTTTTCGAGGTGCGTCGCTGGGCCGCGGCACTTCGCCAAAGACCAGCGGCTTGCCCGGCTGCATGCGCACTCCGGTGAAGTGGAAACTCGCGCCGATGCGCGCCAGAGCAGGCTCCACCAAGTCGAATTTTCCGGCGGAGACGCCTCCCGTGATCAGCAGCAAGTCTGCGCCGGCAGTCTGGGCAAACGCGGTGTCGAGAGCCCGCGCATCATCGGATGCGGTGGGCAGAATCCACGGCTCGCAGCCTGCCGCCACCACCATCGCCGCCAGCATGGGACCGTTCGAGTTCCGAATCTGACCGGGAGCGGGCGTTGACTTGACCGGGACAATCTCGTCGCCGGTGGTAAGAATAGCCACACGCGGACGGATGAAGACATCGAGAGCCGAGTGGCCGCAGGCAGCAGTCAGAGCCACCTGTGCGGCTGAAATCGCTGTCCCGACGGGCAGCAGCTCATCTCCCTCGCGTGCCTGCGCGCCCTGAGCCACGATATTTTCGCCGACAGAAAGGTTGCGCTTCGGCGCCAGCTTCACATGTCCCTTGGCTATTTCAACATGTTCGAGCATCGCGACTGCGTCGGCGCCGGGAGGAACCGCAGCGCCGGTCATGATCTCCCAGGCCGAGCCCGGTGGCAGTTCAGCGGCCGGCGGCTCACCCGCGCGGGTGGAGCCGGCAATCGCAAGCGGCATGTGCACCGACGCCTCTTGTGCGCGGCAAGCGAACCCGTCGCGCGTGGAGCGGGAAAAGGGGGGCTGATCGCGATCGGCGCACAGGGGCCGCGCAAGCACCCGGCCCGGCGCGCGTCCCAGTTCTACGCGCTCCACCGCAGGCCGGAAACGATCCAGTCCGCTGGCATAGGCGGCAACCAGCGCCGCGGCTTCGTCGTAGCTGAGAAGCGTGGAGTTCATGCAATGGATTGTAGATGCTTGCGGCGGCCATGGTATTGCGCTGTGTTTCAGACAGCGCCGAAACGCCGAAGGGCGCGTCCGGAAACTGGACGCGCCCTTCGGCAAAGAGAGAACCAAGCCAGACAGTCTGCTACTTCTTGGGAGCCTTGAAATTGGAGTTGACCTTCTCGCCGGCCTGATCCAGAATTCCCTTGACCTCAATGGCGTAGGGGCCCGTAGGCGCCAGCGCCAAGTAGTGCTGGTAGGCATCGGTGCAGTCGGGAGGCAGGACGATCCGGTTGGTCTTCGGGTCGATGGTGGCCTTCTGAATCAGCCCCTGGCCCTTGATGTAATAGAGAATAGCCTGGGTGGGATCGATCTTGAGAGCCTCGTCGGCGGCTGCAACCTGGGCGTCGGCGTTCTTCTCCTGGAAGAAGATAACCGCCTCATTCCGCAGATGGAAGGCAGCCCTTGTCGGATCGGCCTTGGCCGCCGCATCGAACGCCGCGTTCGCTTCGGGAACCTTGCCCTGGCGCGCAAAAACTTCGCCCAGCCCGGCATCGGCAACGCCGATGACTTCCGGCTTCGACTTCTTGGATGCGGTTTCAAGATCGATAGCCTTCTTGTAGTTGGTTTCAGCATCGTCGAACTTCTTCAGGCCGACATCGGCGCGCGCCAGGTTCGTCCACAGGATGGACTGGTCGGGCATCATACCGGTATCTTTCGTCATCAGCGTATCGATCTCGGTGTACTTCGCCGTCCGGATCTCTTCAGTCTTGGCTTCAACGGCCTCGCGGGTAGCGCTGGCTCCCAACTCTTGAATTGCCTGAGCGCGCGCACCCTCGGCGTCCTTGATGTCCTGGTTCACGAGCTTGAGGTCGGCGTTGAGATGGTTGATGACCTGGTTAGCCTTGATCGCCTCAGCGTTCTGCTTCTTGATCTCTTCAAGAGCTTTCTTCTGGTCCGCGGGCATCTTGTCGATGAACTCCGCGCGGGACATGTCGATGTCCTGGACTATATCCTGGCCATCCACAAGCTTTATGCCGCGGTACATGTCCACCATCTTGCCTTCAGGTGTATCGGCGGCGCGATAGACGACCGAATAGGTGCCGGGAGTGGCCGCGCCGGCGTAGTTGCCGTCCGCGCCCACGGGAAACGTGAACTTCAACGTGGCGCCGCCGTCCGTTGAGAGGCTCACCGTGCCACCGCCCTGGGGCTCGCCAGTTGGGTTGATCACACGGCCGTGAATCTTGCCCGAGGGGCCTGCGGGAGTCTGCGCCATCGCGGGCAACAGGGCAAAGGCCACCAGGGCCAGCCAAAGTGAAAAGGTGCGTTTCATTTTCTTCTCCTTGAGAGCGGCGCGAACCATGCTGCCCGCGCGCTCGAAAAAATCGTATGTCTGAACATCTACCGCGAGATCCGCAAAGTTCCAGTATCCGAAATCCTCTGCGGCCGGAATGCCGGTTTGGCATGGAAGCCCGTCGCGCAGATTGCATTTCTTGGCAAAACCAAAGTTAAATCCTATCGAGTACCCGGCACAAGGGGGACACGAAAGGAAGTGTGGACCTGACCGAGCCCCGGCCACCTGAGGAGCTGCGCTCGTGACCCGTTGAGTGGACGTTCGAGCGGGACCGCAAGTTGCCCTTCCCCGTCAGCCCAGGATGGCCCCACCGGACAAACTCTACTTGCCACAGTAGTTCACCGATCCATGGTAGTGTGTCGCGATACTGCCTGCGTGTGGCCTGTATCACAGCAGAAAGTACTCCGCATTATTTCAGGCCCTAAAATAGATTCATGGCAACAACGATACGGACGGCGACCGAAGCCGATGTTCCGCAGATTCTGGCCTTCATTCGCGCACTGGCTGTCTACGAGCGAGCACCGGATGAAGTGACCGCGACCGAAGCAGGCCTGCTGCGCGATGGGTTTGGGCCTAACCCTATCTATTACTGTCTGATAGCCGACCGCGACGGCCAGCCGGCTGGCTTTGCTCTCTACTTTTTCAACTACTCCACGTGGAAGGGGTGCCCGGGAATCTATCTCGAAGACCTGTTCGTCCAGCCGGAGTTCCGCGGTTTCGGCATCGGCAAGGCACTGCTCCAGCAGGTGGCCATCATCGCCGTCGAGAAGGGCTGCCCGCGCCTGCAGTGGGAGGTGCTGGACTGGAATACCCCGGCCATCGACTTCTACCGGGCCATGGGCGCCGAGTTCCTGGACGAATGGCGCAATGTGCGCGTCAGCGGCGAGGCGATCGAACGGCTGGCCGGGATAACGGCCGACGTGCCTGCCCAACTGGAGCCCGCCAAGTGAAAATTCGCGTAATTGGCGGCGGACTGGCCGGCCCTGAAGCTGCGCTCACCGCCGCGCGGTTCGGCTGCGAGGTGGATCTCTACGAGATGCGCGCCATCGTCGACGGAAAGCCGCGCCTCACCCCCGCGCACCAGACCACCGACTTCGGCGAGCTGGTCTGCTCCAACTCGCTCAAGAGCGAATCGCCCAACACTGCGCCCTGGCTCCTCAAACAGGAGATGCGCCGCGCCGGTTCCGCTCTCCTCCGCCTTGCGGATGCAACGGCCGTTCCCGCGGGCCACGCACTGGCCGTAGATCGCGTCGAGTTTTCCCGGCTCATCTCCGAAGAGATCGCCGCACAGCCCTCCATTCGCGTCATCCGCGAAGAGGTGACTAGCTTGAGCAGCCCTCTCCTCCAAAGCGAGGACGGCACGAAGTGCACAATTCTCGCCACTGGCCCGCTAACCTCCGACGCGCTCGGCCGCGAGATTGAGCGGCTCACCGGCTCAGGCCATCTGGCCTTTTACGACTCCATCTCCCCCATCGTCGACGCCGAATCCATTGACATGGATCGCGTCTACATGGCCGCGCGCTGGGACAAGGGCACAGCCGACTACATCAACTGCCCCATGGATCGCGAAGAGTTCGACCGTTTCCTCGACGCTCTGCTGGCCGCCGAAGCCGCCGAAGCCAAGGAGTGGGAGAAGCTCGATTACTTCGAGGGCTGCCTTCCCATTGAAGTGCTCGCCCGCCGAGGCCGCGACACTCTGCGCTTCGGTCCCATGAAGCCCGTAGGCCTGCGCGATCCCCGCACCGGCAAAACGCCCTGGGCCGTCGTGCAACTGCGCAAGGAAAATCTCCGCGCCGACAGCTACAACCTCGTCGGCTTCCAGAACCATCTGAAGTTTGGCGAGCAGGCCCGCGTGCTCCGCCTGATTCCCGGCCTTGAAAACGCGCGCTTCCTCCGCTACGGCCAGATTCATCGCAACACCTACATCTGCGCGCCACTAATTCTCGACGAGACCCTCCGCCTCAAGAAGGCCTCCGATCGGGTGCCCCCGGTCTCGCCTTTGAGACCGGGGAATTTGGACGACACCATCTTATTCGCCGGCCAGCTCTCAGGCGTCGAGGGTTACACCGAATCCATAGCCACAGGAATGCTGGCCGGCATCTACGCGGCTGCACTTGTGCGCGGCCAGGAGCCTACACCCATTCCCCGCGCAACAGCTCTCGGCTCTCTCGTCCACTACATCACCCACGCCGACCCCAAAAACTTTCAACCCGCCAACATCACCTTTGATCTGCTGGAGCCTCTCGAAGAAGAACTGCGCAAAAAGATCCGCGACAAGAAGGAACGCCATCGCATCGTGTGCGAACGGGCTCTTGCAGCGTTCGACGCCTGGTGGGCAACAATTCCGCATCCGGCCCCGGAACTTCGCGCATAGATTCTGCGTAATTCCGTGGTACGCTTTCTCCGTCCCGGAAAGGTCACCTATGCGCGCCATCTCTGCCGCCGATGCCGTTTCGTTTGCCATTCAACGCACCAAGGAGTTTCTCTTCAGACCCTTCAATTGGGGAACCTATCTGAAGCTCGGCCTGGTCGCAATCATCACGGAAGGGCTGGGCAGCAATTTCAACTCCTCGTCGCACAGGACACAAACTTCTTCGCGCATCGATACGTTGCCCTGGGGTACTCCGCCTGGAAACGCGCCCGCATTCCCTTCGCCGTTCCACCTTGCGCCTGTATGGATCGCGGCCATTGTGGCGGCCGTGCTGCTCGCAATTGTTGTTTCGGTTTTTGTGTTCTATCTCGTCACACGGCTTCGGTTCGCTTACTTCCATTGCCTCATCCACAACACAAAAGAGATTCGGCCCGGCTGGTCGATTTACCGCGTGCAGGCGATGCGCTTTTTCTGGCTGAACCTGGTCGTGGGCTTCTGCTTTCTGCTGGTGGTGGCGCTGCTCGCGATTCCATTCTTCGCGGGATTTATGCGTCTCTATCAAGAGACGCAACAGGGCAACCCGCTCAATATCGGGTTGCTACTTTCGCTTGTGCTGCCCCTGATTCCAATCGTCCTTCTGCTGGTGCTAGCCGCTGTTTTGGCCGATATTGTTTTGCGCGATTGCATGATGCCGCATATCGCTCTCGATGACGCAACGGCCGACGAAGCATGGAGCCAGGTGTGGGCCCACATCAACGCCGAGAAAAAGCAGTTTTTTGTCTACGCACTGCTGCGTATCGCGCTGCCGATTGTGGCCGTCGTCGGTTTGTTTATGGTGCTGCTGATCCCTGGGCTCATGGTCGCCGGTTCCGTGGCTGCAATTGAATACGGCATTCACTCCACCTTCGCGAATGCAACCGGTGCCTCTGCGCTTGTCGGCATTCTCCTCCAGGCTTTCTTCGGCCTGCTTGCCTTCGGCTTCCTGCTGCTGGCCGGCATCTGTCTTGGAGGGCCTGTAAGCACGGGAATACGCGAATATGCACTCATCTTTTACGGCGGGCGTTATCGGGAGCTGGGAGACATCCTCTACCCGCAACCTCCGGCACCCGCAAACGGACCACTCGAACTGGCCTGACGCAGCTTACGCCCCCGGCGCCAACCAAACCTGAGCGCAGGGACCTTTCCCGCTTCCGCAGTGTCAAAGAAGAAGAGGGACGCGCGGGCGTGTGCGCCAATGGGTGATTGTCGGGGTCCCCACGGACGGGTCCATGTCCGTGGGGTGATTACGTGTACCCTTGAAGAGGACACTACTTCAAGTCAGAGTGTCCTGAAGACGGAGCACAATTCATGCGTTGGATTCCCATTCTGGTTTGCTCGGCCCTGCTGGCCGGGAGCGCAGGCTCTGCCGCTGCGCAGACTGCGCCAGGCAGCAAGCCTGCGGCCAAAGAGGCTGTGACACCTATAGTGCTGCCGCCGCCGCCCAAGGCGCTGCTGCCCGAAGCGCTGGACGGATGGGTTGCCACCGAGCCGTTCAAAACTCTGGCCGATGCCGCGCAGGCCGACCCTGCCAACGCGCCCGCTCTCAAGGAATACGACTACACCACTGGCGCCTCCGTCACCTACAAGCGCGAGGGCGAAACCCTAACCGTGCGCGCGCTGCGCTTCCAGGACGCCAGCGGCGCCTATGGCGCCTACTCCTTCTATCGCCAGAATGGATGGGCCAAGGAAGACATCGGCACAGGCGCAACCTCGAATCACAACCGCGTACTCTTCTGGAAGGGCAACACGGTGGTGGATGCGACGTTCTCGCACATCGGGCCCATGTCGGCCGGTGAAATGCGTGAGCTGGCTAAAAGCGTGCCCAATCCTCCGGGAACCAAAGCGCTGATGCCGCCCATCCTAGCTAATCTACCCCAAGCCTCGCTTGACCCGCAGACCACGCACTATGCCGAGGGGCCGGCGGCCTACGTGGGGGCAGGCGGCGTGTTGCCGCCGGAGCTGGTCGGCTTCGACCGCGGCGCCGAGGCTGTGACCGCGAATTACTCGCTCCACTCCGGACCTGCCACGCTCACCATCATCGACTACCCCACGCCGCAGATGGCCGAGGCGCAGGAGCCCAAGATTCGCGCCTACATTCAAGCCGGCAGCAAAGCCCAGCCCGCATGGCCCAAACCGCTCCAGGACTCAGACTTGGCCTCGCTCGAGGTGCGGCGCAGTGGACCATTGGTTGCGCTGGTCAGCGGCGACGCCATTCCCGACGAGAGCCACAAGCTGCTCGAGATGGTCCACTATGAAGCCGACCTGACCTCGATTCCGCAGCCGACGGACTCGGAAGTGAAGAAGACTGCCAAGCTGCTGATGGGCATTGCCGCCCTCGTGATCGTGGGCGGAAGTGCGGCGCTTCTACTGGGATTTTTCCTGGGCGGCGGCAGGGCTCTGTACCGCATTATGAGGGGAAAGCCGGCCTCCTCGCTCTTCGACGAAGAATTTATTCGTATCGATTTGCGGGAAGAATGGGACGAAACGCTCAAGGCGCCTAAAGGGCCGCATCCGAAGGGTTAACGGCGGCGTCTGCCTGTGGAAAACAGGACATAAACCCAAAGAAACACCCCTAAAAGACGGGAAACCAACGGCAAACAAAGGGGAATACATGGCGAAGAGTTTTTCCGCCCCCTTGCAAAATTGCCATTCCTAAACGCATGAAATCAAAGGGTTTATTTCTGCCAAGATTTCTTCTTGACACTCCCTCCCCTCGCTCCTACTATGCAGCCAGAAAGTTCTGATGGTTTTGCCTCCGTTGGAACTATTCTCCCTGAGGAAAGAGCTGCCCTGTTGCCGGGCGGCTCTTTCCGTTTTTAGCGATCTATTTTTCCTCTTTTTCGTCGTCCGCCGCCGATTCCGTCCACTCATTCCCGCAGGCCTCGCACAACCACGAGTTGAAGGGGTCCACGCCTTCCAGCACCGGGTCGCCAGCGCCGCATTTTGGGCAGACAGGCAGTTCGTACTCCGGAACCTGCATTTGTGATTGCACAACGATCTCGTTCGGGATTGGTCTCGCCGCAATCTGGCGCGCCTCTTCGAGCCGATCGGCAGGAACCAGTATGCGCGGAGTTCTCTGGTCTAGTTGAGAATACGGAGAGTACGATCCTCGCGGCCCCTCAATCCAACTCTCAATTCCAGCCCGTCTCAACATCTCTGCCAACTGCCGCCCCTCCTCCGCAGATTCGCACTCGCACAGCAGTGTCTTCCATGTGTACTCGTGCGGCCCGTCCGTCTCCTCGCCTGTCTCCGCCTGATCGGGAACCGGCTCCGGCACGCGGGATGGAACACCGAACGCTACAGCGGCGCGCGCAATCATGGGATCGGTCACTTCGTGCGGCGCACTGGCAGCAAACCGCGAGTCAGACCGTGAATCGGGCTGCGAGTCCAGGCCGCGCTTTCTTATCTCATCGCTGAGCACCTGCCGCGCCTGTTCGGTCAAATCGTCTGTTGCGGCGGCCAACTCCAGCAACTCTCCGTCGTACATCTTGCTATAGGTTTCGGTGAGTCTCTGCCATTCCACAAGCGGGTCGTTCTGCATGGGCAGAAGTATAACCGCGCCGCAGTAGGTCTGGGGACTGTTAACGCCACCTGGCTCTAGTGGAGAGACCGCCAGCCGATGTCCGCAATCATGGCGCGGAGAACTACCAGGGCGGTCACCGTGACCGCAGCCAGCAGGCAGGTCCAGAATCCGATGCGATTGAAAGGCACCGTCAGCGTGGTTTCTCTGCCATAGAGCGTGAGTCCCGCCTTACCGGGCAGCAGCGCCTGGACCGCAACCGCCAGCAGAAATCCCGCGGTCCACACGATCGCGATCCTGAAGGCAAGCTGAACTGTCTGTGCCAAAACGGTCATGGTTCACCTCACTTGAGAGCCGGTTATGAACGAGAGGGCGCGCGACCGTGAGAGTCCGGCTTTACCTTCCACCGGCGCAACGATACAATCTGAAGAGCAGGCCGAAGTAGCTCAGTTGGTAGAGCAGCTGATTCGTAATCAGCAGGTCGT
>CAYQOQ010000035.1:0-34335 GCA_964419175.1 uncultured Occallatibacter sp.
AGAACTTCATGACGACATCGCGTTTTGTTGAACTTGCATTTTTGTTTCTTGTCAGACGCGCCGCACCCCCGCGCTAAACTTACCCTAGGACATTCCAATGCAAACGCGCCCCTGCTGGGTTGAAATCCGCACCAGTGCCCTCGAAGACAACTTCCGCTTTCTAGAAAGCCTCACGCCCCCTGACACGGAGCTTCTCGCCGTCGTCAAGGCAGACGCCTATGGCCACTCGCTCGCCCTCTGCGCTCCCGCAGCCGTGCGCGCCGGAGCCCGCTCGATCGGTGTCACCAGCGCGGAAGAGGGAGTAGCGGCGCGCTCCCTGTGTCCCTCCGTGCGCATCATGGTGATGGGCGGTCTCGTTCCCGGCCAGGGTGCTGCCGTGGTCCAGCACAAGCTCACCCCCGCCGTCTGGGAGCCTGCGCAACTTGACGATCTTGAAGCCGCCGCGCGCGCAGCAGGCCTGCGCGCTGCCTCGCTTCCCATTCATCTCGAGATCGACACCGGCATGAGCCGCCAGGGCGCCAGCGTTGACGGGCTGGCCCCGCTCCTTGCGCGCTTTGGACCCGAGTCGCCGCTCAAGCTTGAAGGCATAATGACCCATCTCTTCGCCGCCGATGAGGCCGACGGCACTGCTACCCAGGCGCAACTCGCCCAATTGCAGCAGGCATTGGCACGCGTTGAAGCTGCGGGCCTCTATCCCGATTTGCTCAACGTGGGCAGCTCCGCTTCGCTGCTCGGCGGCATGGGCGCTGACCTTGCCGCGTTGGCCGCCCGGCATGGGATGAAAGCGATGCTCCGCCCCGGCCTAGCTCTCTACGGCGTCGCATCGCGCTTCGACCCGAGCTTCGACGCCAGCGAACCGGCCGCGCTCGTCGCTGCCCGCTCCCAACTCCAGCCCGTGCTCACCTGGAAGACCGCCGTCCTCAGCGTCCGCACCGTTCAGCCCGGCGCAGTCATCGGCTACAACGGAACCTTCGTAGCCACCGAGCCCATGCGTCTCGCGCTGGTCACAGCGGGCTACGCCGACGGCCTCGTCCGCCTGCTCGGCAACCGCTTCAGCCTTCTGGTTCGCGGAGAACGCGCACCGCTCGTCGGCCGCGTCAGCATGGACCACACCGTACTCGATGTGACGGACATCCCCAGCGTCCAGCCCGGCGACGACGTCGTGATTCTCGGAACGCAAGGCGAGCAGACGATCACCGCCTACGACCACGCCGACGCCACCGGCACTATCCCCTGGGAAGTCTTCACCCGCATCGCCGCCCGCGTCCGCCGCATCGCCATCTAGAACTCCCGCCGGTTGCTCTTGTACCAATGATGGGTGCCCCAAGTCTCGCGTTTGAGACCTGGGAAAGCAGGCTAAAAGCTGGAAGCTGAACAAAACTCACTCCGCCACCCTCTCCTCCGGACAAGCAGCAAGCCCAGCCGCGCCCCGCACCGCTGAGATCATCGCGTCCATTCCAATGCACGAGTTCAACAGCATGTGATAAAGCCCGCGCGAGCACCACTCCTGCTGATAGAACTTGCGAATCACTGCGGCTCGGCGTTTATCGAAGGCGGCCAGATGCTGGTCCGCCTGTTGCGCCTGCGTGGGGAAAGCATGCGCAAACCAGTCACGCTTGGCGCTCGCCGTGGCGTAGACAAACACATGAAAACACCCCGGCCTGCCTGCCAGCGCACACGCTGCTCCCCGCCCCACCAGAACGCAATTGCCCGCCTCGGCCGCGTCCATAATCTCCTGGCGAATCAGCGCCAGCATCCGCTCCGAGTCAAAGAAATGCTCATCGCCGATGGCGGCCATCGAATAGCCCGAGTCCTGCCAGAAAACCTTGCCGTAACGGTAGTACCAGGGATCGAGCCGCTCATCGAACTTCGCCGCCACCTTCGGGTCCACCCCGGCCACCCGCGCGGCCCCGGCCACAAGCTCCGAGTCCAGCAGCCTCCAGCCAAGCTTCTCAGCCAGGTTGTGCGCAAACTCGCCGCCACGCGAGCCATATTCCCGCTCCACGGTAATCACCTTGATAGGCGCACGCGTCATGCCAGTGATTGACCTCCGCCAAACGAGCATACAACGAAAAGCGCACACAACAAAGCCGGCGCGGGAGCCTTCCCTCCCGCGCCGGCTTTGCCTGTTCTCGATCCGCTGCTGTTGTTACTGCGCAACCGGTTGTGGCGGAGGCACCTTGGGCGCCCTCAAGTGCCGCGCATTGGGCGGCGCAGGGGTGCCAGGCGCAACCGGCGCATTGGGAACCACCGGCGCAGCCGGGAACGCCGGGCCTTTCTTGATGCGCAAGTCGCCGTTACTCGTATTCAGCACGATCCGCGCACTCCCCGGACCGACACGCCCGCTCACCGACTTGTCTTCATCGCCGCTGATCGTCAGCCCGTATTCCGACACAATATCTCCATTGTGTGTTCTGCCGTCCACAGTGCCGGAGCCGTTCGGCGGCAGCGTCAGTTCCACGTCGCCTTTGCTATTCTTCGCCTCCACGTTGTAAGGGCCTGCCGGCTCTATCGAGATGCGGCCGTTGCGGTCCTCCACGTAGCTGTCGCCATAGATCTGGCTCAGGTCGATGTCCTTGGACCGCGTTACCACATGCACCAGGCCTTTGGATTCGTTCACCCGCAGACTGTCCGAGTCAAACGTCAGGTCGCCCGGCAGTTCGGCAATCTGCACATCGGTAATCGACGTATGCACGCTGACTGGCCCTGTCACATTCTCGACGTGTACTTCTCCAAAAATCTGTCCGCTTGTCGAGACGCGGCCCTTGATTTCCGAAAGCGTCATGTCGTTGCAATCCCCGTCCACCGACAAGTCGCCGCCGATCTGGTGCGCGGAAAAATCGTGTTTGCTGTTGGAAAAATGCACCTGCACCGAGCCTGTAATCGAGTTCAGATGCGTGTCCCCGTTCGCCGAGCTAACGCTAAGGCCCGCGCCCAGTCCAGCCACGGTCACGTCTCCCCGGCCGGCATTCAAAGTTACACGCGCGGTCTTGGGCACCGTTACGGTCAGGTTCACGCGTCCGCTATTGTTGCCGTCTGACTTGATCAGCACGGCATTGCCGCTGACCTTGAGCTGGGCCGCTTCGGCGTCGTAGATCTTCTTGGCTTCGGCATCCGAGTTCGCAAACGCCACTTCGTGCGTCTGTACTTCCACATTCTGTCCATCGCCCGCGGTCACGCTTACATCTCCACGCGGATTCTCAATCTCGATGACGGAATTGGCGGGAACCTGCGCACTCTGCGTCTGCTGATCGTTGTCGTGTTCCGGCATCCCGAAACTATTAAAGAAGTCGCCATTGTCGTTGTTCCAATGGTTAAACCAAGGGCCCATGTGGTTCCATCCGGCCGCTCCAAAACCAAGAAAAGCCAGTAGGATGATGAGTCCGACAAAGCTGCTGCTCCGTCGCACCGGAGTCTTCCGGCGCAGGTCCAGCGCCCACTCTGCCAGCAGGCCCAGCCCCGCCACAATCAGCAGCAGCGGCCACCACCGCCCATACCACGACCAGAAATCGCTGGCAGCAATGTGCCCGCTCACCATCAGCAAGGCCACCACGCCTACGCCTATCAGCAGAACGGGACCAACGATCGAAGGAACGCGCGGTCCGTATACGCCCACATAGCCAGCCTTGTAGGCGTGCGTCTGTGCCTTCCAGGCATCGCGCTGGGCCCGCCACGCTGCCCGCTGTTGCTCGCGGTACACCCGCCATTGGGTCTTGGGATCGTACGGGGGATACGGCGGCGGCGCTCCGCCGCCCGGAGGCGTATTGGGGGGTACGCTGCTCATGATTGTCCTCCTTCGGAATCTTTCCCGAGGTCGTGCGACGAAGCAGGAACAATGGCAGTCGCCTGTCCTGGATAAGCCTGTCCTGGATAAGGCGGAACACCTGTTGCCGCCCGTGGATCCGGTGCGCCCTGGCCAGGCCCGCCCGCAAAAGGCCAACCCGGATAGCCTTCGTCGCTACTCAACGCCGCTCGCTCGGCAAGCATCAACACGCCCAGCAAAATGAACAGCAGCGGCCAGAACCAGTGCCAGAAGCCGTGAACAACGCCCATCGAATGCAGCAAGGCGATCACGCCAATCAACAAGAGAAGTGCGGGGCCGCGCAGGCGGCGAATCAAGATGTAATGGTTCATTTGCATCCTCCTTGCGAGTCGCCCAGACGGCGAACGACCAACCAAACACCCAGGCAGATCAACAGCAACGGCCAGGTGAACTCAATAAGGCGGCCAGAGAAAACATCCAGCTGCCCCAGCAGAAACAGCACTCCCAACCCAATCAACACAATCGCGCCAATGGGTTCCCTGCGACGCCAATAGGCCTGCGGTATCGGAGGCACTGGCGGCACCGGCGGCACGCCCGGATCGGTATAGCCTGTTGCAGGCGGTGTGTACGGACCTTGGTACGGCGTCTGGTAAGGCCCCTGCTGATACGGCGCCCCCTGATACGGAGCCTGTTGATACGGAGCCTGATAGCATCCCGCCTCCGGACCCTGCCCCGCCTGATTCGGCGCCGACGGCCCAGCTCCAGGCTGCCCGGGATACTGTCCCCGTCCGCCCGCGCCCAGCGTATTCGCCAATTCATTCAGCCCCAGCGGATCGGGCAGTGGTTGCCCATCCCGCCGCGCCCGCGCCGTGTGATACGCCTCGAACGACTGGTACACAATCCACGCCGCTATGAAGATGCCGAAGATACCGTAGAGATGGGCCGCGCTCACCAGCACAGCGAAGATCACCACATGCACCAGCCCCTTCACGAACTGGCCGTTGTACATCGCGCCCACGCCCGGAATCAGCCCCAGCGCTGCGGCTGCCGCCGGACTTGGCTCGCCCGCCGGCGCTGCGGCAAATGGCTGTTGATAGCTGTTCCACGCCGTCCAGCACGGTTCGCAGAGAATCTGCCCGCCTGCCGCGTTCCGCACGCAGCCCGCGCAGAGCGCTTTGCCGCAGCTCTGGCAATAGGCCGTCGCGTTTATTCCTGTGTGATTTACGCAGTCCATACTGTGCTCCCTTCACATGCTTCCATTCCCGTCGTGCCATTGTGGAGCCGCCGGAATGCGGGGGGTGTTCCCTGATACGTCAGGGAAGTTTCCAGAAAACCACTCGAATCGTCCTGCGCCGGTCCAGTTACCGGTTTGCCCGACTGTTGCGGGTCCATCCGTGAGCCGCCGTCCTTATGGCCGGGGTTCTGTTTCGATTCGCCTGGAGCCGCCGGTGTTGCATCATTTGGTTTGGGTTGTGCGTTGTCCTGGCCTTCCGTGGTGCGGCGCAACTCCCGCATCCGCGACTCAACCTCATACACAAACCGCAGATGGTCGTAGTAGCGGACGATTGGAACCGAAGCCGTCGTCAGCCGCCGCTCCATAAACGAGCGCACAGCCGTGGGGCGAAGGTCTGCCAGGCGCAGGCTGCTCAGCCGAACGCCCGTCAGGTTCAGGGTCAGCGCCAGTGAGAAGAACGCCATCGCCGCCGTCATCAGAAGCCGCGGCTCGGCAAATCGCCGTACCTGCCCCGCAAAACCTGGCCGCTGCCACGCCGGAGTGATGGGCAGTACTTTTGCTCCCCCGGAGATTAGCCCATAACCCGCCACCTGCCCCGGTCCGGTTTGTGCCAGAATCCTATCCAGCAGGCCGGCCGGGACCTCTGGGTCCGGGCTGAGAAACTCCAGCCACTCCCGCCCCTTGCGGGACTCATCGAACAGAGCCGTGCAGGCCTCGCAGCCCGCCATGTGTCCGGCAAACGTGGCTTCATCCTCGGGCTTCAGCAGTCCGTCGAGCGCGTCCGCCAAAAGTGTCTCCCAATGCCCGCAGGCTGGAGAGTTCGGAATGTGTGCGCGGTCTGCCATGGTTACATCACCTCCCGTTTATTACGTTCCAGCAGGCGCGCAAGTTCCGCGCGGCCTCTGCTGATGCGGGACTTCACCGTCCCGTCGGGAATCCCCAGCACCTGGGCGATCTCCTTGTAATCCATATCTTGCAAGTCTCTTAAGATGACGGCTTCCCGCAGCTCCACGGATACGCGCGCCAGCGCATTTTGCACCATCGCGGCCAGTTCTTTTTGAGCCGCCACCTCGTGCGGAGAGGCGCTCTTGGCCGTCAGCCGGTCAATCGGCTTCAGCTCTTCGGCCGACTCCCATCCATCATCCAATGAGCCGGTTGCCCGCAGGTTGCGCGTCCGCCGGAAGTTGTCCACCAGCAGGTTGCGGGTCATCGTCGTAATCCAAACCTGCAGGCTCCCGCGGCTAGTATCGAAGCTCGCCAGATTCGAATAGATCTTCAGAAAAACGTCTTGGGTCAGGTCTTCCGCATCGGTCGCATTGCCCGTAAACCGGTAGCAAAGCCCGTAGATACGCTTATGATGCGCGCGCACCATCTCCGCCCAGGCGCCGGAATCTCCGTCCATGCAACGGCGTACGATTTGGGACCAGTCAACGTCCAGCGGTCTCACCTCCGCGCGCGGCTGATAAGTGGCCGGGGAATGGGCCGGGATCCCCGCGGTCAGGTCTTCCTTCGTGGGTTGGAGTGTCTTGTCTCCCTGCGTATCAGCACTGGCGGGCGTCCATCGGGCGCCAATCTCCGGCGCCTCCATACTACGCCGCGATGGCCTCGCCATCGGCGCCAACCCCATCATGCTCCAGCTTAATGTGCCCACGCATTGCATGGTGGCCTATACGCAAGATTTCAACAGATTGTTCCGTAGGGCAAACAACCAGGCGCCCGGCCCAGGTCTGATCACTCCAAAATGATCCGTAACTCAGGTCTCGCGTTTGAGAATCTGGGATAACATCAACCTCACCTAGGGCCTGTCATCCTTGCGAACGGGGCCCCAAACGCTTTTCAGTCTCCCACCGGCTTCACCGCCCCGCGGGGAATGAAACTGTGCCCCATCCATCGGACGTCTTTGTTTTTGTCCGATGGGTGGGAGTCCGTAGAACTTCATGACGACATCCCGTTTTGTTGAACTTGCATTTTTGTTTCTTTTCAGCGTGGGGGTGGTGAGTCGAAGGATCTGCTGTTGTTTTTCAATCAACTTCGGAGACAGGACTCTAGGCAGCTTTTCTGTCTCCAATTCTCCCGCTCCCCGTCTTTGCAGATAATTTCCCCCATCCGTGCACAATGGAGGTATGCGATCCCTCTGCCTTCACCCAGCCTTCTCCCCCAAATGCCTCCGTCTGGACCGTCTGTCCCCACCCCCCTCCCCGTCAATTGCACAGATTATGGTGCAGTCAAAAAATAACAATCTCATAATCAATAGCTTACAAAATCGTATCAGTAACCAATCAGTAAACAAGTCTACAAAAAATCGCATTTTTTCGTCGATTTCTAAGGTCTCACCGGCACTTATTACGCAGTTAACCGCGAGTTTTTGCGCAAAAGCGTGCCCTGCGTCGCCGTCACGATGCTTTTCTTCCTTGGCTAAAAGTGAAGGGGAATCCCGGTCGGGATTCCCCGAAAGTTCAATCCGTCAATATCGCTGCAAGAACTCCGGATCCACCGGATTCTCAAACAGCGAAGTGTCCCTCGTAACAATCGTCAGCCCAGAAGGAGTCACGAAGTACCGCCGCTTGTCCTCCACCGGATCGTACCCGATCACGGTGCCTTCCGGAATATGCACATCGCGATCGATAATCGCCCGCCGTATCCGGCAATGCCGTCCGATATTCACGTGCGAGAAGATGATGCTCGCGTCCACATCCGAGTAGGAGTTGACCCTCACATCCTGCGACAGAACCGAGTTGTACACCGAAGCGCCCGAGATGATCACGCCGGCCGTAATCACCGAGTTGACCGCCATGCCCGACCGCCCCGGCTCGCCAAACACGAACTTCGCCGGCGGATACTGCCGCACCCGCGTCCGCATCGGCCACGTCTTGTCGTACAGGTTGAAGATTGGCGAAACCGAGCAAAGGTCCATGTTGGAGTCGTAATAGGCGTCCAGCGTGCCCACATCGCGCCAGTAGAGAGCCTGCTTCTTGTTCTCGTCCACAAAGCTGTACGCCATCATCTTTTTCTTGCCCAGCATGTTGGGCAGAATGTCGTGGCCAAAATCGTGCTTCGAGTCTGGATCCTCCGCATCGGCAATCAGCGCCTTCAGCAGCGTCTCGGTGTTGAAGATATAAATGCCCATCGAGGCATCCACCGCATTCGGATTGAAAGGCGAACGGAAGCTCGTGGACGCCGGCTTCTCCTGGAAACCCAGAACCTCCGCGGTATGCGCCACCTCGACCACGCCAAACCGCCCAACATCCTCCGGCGCAATGGGCAGCGTCGCCAGAGTGACCTCGGCGCCGGTCTGCTTGTGATACGCCAGCATCCGGCTGTAGTCCATCTTGTAGATGTGATCGCCTGACAGGATGATCACGTGCTTGGGCTGTTCGCTGCCGATCGAGTAAATGTTCTGGTAAACGGCATCGGCCGTGCCCATGTACCAGTTGGCGCCGGTCCGCTGCATCGGCGGCATCAGCTCATAGAACTCGCCCAGCTCCTGCGCCACAATCCCCGTCCAACCTTCGCGGATATGCCGGTTCAGCGACAGCGCCTTGTACTGTGTCAGGATATAAACCTTGCGCAGGCCGGAGTTGATGCAGTTGGAGAGCGTGATATCGATGATGCGGTAATGCCCGCCAAAAGGCACTGCCGGTTTGGCCCGATCGCGCGTGAGTGGAAACAGCCTCTCTCCCGCCCCGCCAGCAAGCAATACTCCAAGTGTGTCTCTCATAGACCTCGGCTCCTGCCTTCCTTTTTTCCCCTTCCGGTCGCTCTTGCCCCAAACAGGAAGTGCCACAATCCGGAACGGAATTCTTTGTTGCGATACTTTTTTGCAGCCGCTACTGAACGGTGGAGAATACCACACACAGATGGACTTGGCAGCTCATCATTTGTATCCATGGCGTTGTATTGAGAATGTTTGGATTCGTGAAGCGCTGAAACAGGCACACAGGCGAGGGCTCGCCGGTACAACAGATCCGTCGCCCGGTCAGGCTACCGGGCGAAACGCGCGGCGTACGGGCATCAACCCGCACTTAAACTGGGCCACACTCAACGAGGATTCGGCCGCTCTACCGCTTCTTCTTGAACTTGTACTCCAGCCCAACCGAGATAGCGAAGTTCACGTCGGTCTGGCTGATCTTGTTTCCATAGTTTGTGCTGTAGCGTTTCACAATCGCGTCGGGCGTGACGCGGAAAACCCAGCGTGCCGAACGGTTCAGGTCAAAATGGCCGCCGAGAATAGCTGCCGGCGCAACTTGGTCGTTGTAAAAACCCACCACTGAAGGCGACTGTCCAAGCAGATCCTGCTCGAACTTTCCGTACACACCGCCCACAAGCGCATGGGCCAGAATCGCGCCGTGCTTATTGTGCGGTCCCAGCCATTCCGGGCCGGCGGTAAAGAAGTACTCGCTCACGAACGGGCCTTTGATGTTATTCGGAGCGTTCGGTGCCGCGCCGCTGGTGCCAACATAGCCGCGCCCCGAGGCCTGCACGCCCCAGTGCTTGCTCAGCCACATGGAGCCGGTCAGATCCAGCCCGCCCAGGTTAGACCCCTGCAGCAGGTTCGGCCCGGCTTTCATATGGTCGTAGGCCATGCCCAACGAAACATCAAAGCGATTGTCGTAGCGGACAAGCGCCAGAGGATCGACAGAGATGTATCTGCCGTTGCCCGCGGTCTGGTCAGGTGCGTTCGAAGGCACCGTAGGCTGGTTGGACGAACTCGACCCGGTCTGGGCCTGGATCGAGCAGGCTCCGGCAAAGAAAGCCAGAATGGCTGCGGCGGCAATGGAAACAGAAGTTCTTACTGGAAGGCGCATCACTCACCAGCTTACAGGAGCATCCCGATGGCCGACAACGCGCGCCGCTCGAGTTTTTTCCTTGATCTCTCAGTTAGACTAGGGACCCAACCGAATCGTTTCTAAAATCGACCCCTTGAATGCAGCCGGGACGGCCGCTGCAAAACAGATCCTGACCTACGGTGCGCAACTTTCCATTTGCCTTGCCCACACCAGGTACCGCACCGTCTTCAGCGTCTCCATTGCAGCCGCCGCGTCCGATCTCACGGCCGACTCCGGCTCGAGCGAGGGCGCGGCATGGGTTCGCCACTCCAGCGGCAGCCGGCTGAATATAAGGCCAGCCCTGGGCAGGTGGCTGGCGCTTGAGACCACTTCCGCCGAGTGCCAGCCGTGGTTCTCCATGATGCGCGCGGAATAACAGCCATTCTCGATGGTGTCCCTGGCCCTCCTCTCTTCAAAAATGGCGGACCTGGGAATCCCCAGCGCCTCAGCGGTGCGAGCCATCACTTGCGCTTCAACCGGGCGATTATGATCCAGCCCTCCCGTCAGAATGAGCCGCGGAGCTACGCCGCGTTCGTACTCGTGGACAGCCTCGGTAACCCGGGCCAGTTGCCGCGGACTCGGGTTGCCGTCAGTGTCTGCCGGGGACCCGAGTACGATGATGGCGTCAAAGTGGGTCAGAGAAGTATTTGAAGTAGGTGCCAGTTGGCGCGCAATCGCCGCCCAGGTGAAAAGGCCAACAACAACCGCGCAGGACGCTAGAACCAGCCGTCCACTCCAGCCCAGCCTCTTGCGCTGCCGCGAGCCGGTTTGTCTTTTCCGGTTGCTCTGACGGGTTTTGCTGCCTGCATGGGTGCGGCTGGGGGACCGGGTGCCTGTCAAAAGAGATTGCCTCCTGAGTCCACTCTAATGTCCTGTCTCCAAAGTCCATTCCATAAATCCGGCCATTCTTCTCACCATCGAGAGCCTGTCATCCTGAACGGAGCGCGTTTGGGGCCCCGCGTTCGCTTTTTGAACGTGGGGTAAGCGGAGTGAAGGATCTGCTTTTGTCCTTAGCTCCTCCCTCCGCAAAGACCAAAGATTCATGGCAACAACTTCAGAGACAGGACTCTAACGCGCCTTTTGCGAGCCGCTTTCTTTCTACCCTGTCAGCCGAACTTGGCAGGTTCATCCCAAGCCGAGAACACCAATTCATTCAGTGATTTGCGCTCGCGGGGCGCGTGCTCCCGTGCCCTTAGTTGTTCGTTGGCGAGCGCCGCCGGTTCGCCCTGGTAACCGACCGCAATCACGCAGCCAAGGGCATAATTCTCCGGAATATCAAAGTGCTGGCGCATAGCATCGTGATCGAAACCGGCCATCTGGTGGGTTACAAGCCCCAGGGCTGCGGCTTCCAGGGTAAGGTACGAGCTGGCCGCCCCCAGGTCATAGAGAGCATAAGAGTTGGCGTTGCCGTTGCGCGCGAATCTGGTATTGGTCATGCCCAGAATCAGCACAGGTGCGGCGGGAGCCCACTCCTGGTTGAATCCGGCTAAAGCTGACGCTATCTTCTTGTGCGTTATTGAGTTTCGAATACCCACCAGGAAGCGCCAGGGTTGCTCGTTGTTTGAGGAGGCGGCCCACCGTGCGGCTTCAAACACACGCGCCAAATCCGCCGCGGATACATCGCGATCTGAAAATGCGCGCGCACTCCAGCGCTCGAGTAAGGCAGGCAAAACGCCTTCCACTGCCGGCGCGTGTTTCAACTCGTTCACTTCACTTGCAGATAAGGTCATGGTTCGGGGTTCCTTGTGAGGTCTCAATGAAAGAAACAATTGCACTCGTTTGATTCCCCGAACCGGCATTAGGATTCCAGCCCGATCATCAAGCTTGACAATCGAGAGCCAGCCGACCGGAGAAGGGCGTAGTAGCGTGATGCCTGGAGGGTAGGAACTCAGTTGCAATGACCCCAAGCCGGCCTACGGATAAATCCTATGGAGCGTGCGTGCAAACGGAATGGTCTCGCGCACGTGATCCAGTCCGCAGATCCAGGCAACCGCGCGCTCAATGCCCATGCCGAATCCCGAGTGCGGCACACTGCCGTAGCGGCGCAGATCGAGATACCACTGGAAGGCTTCCTTGGGCAGGTTGTGCTGCTCGATCCTCGCGTTCAATAACTCGTAGCTCGAAACACGCTGCGAGCCACCGATGATTTCGCCATATCCCTCAGGAGCCAGCACGTCGACACAGAGGGCGTAGCGCGCGTCCAGCGCGTCAGGCTCCATGTAGAAGGCCTTCACATCAGCCGGGTAGCGATGAACCATCACAGGCCGGTCAAACTGCGAGCTGAGCCATGTCTCATCCGGTGAGCCAAAGTCGTTTCCATATTCGAAAGGCGCTTCGAGGTGGCCGTCCTTGTGGGCCTGGTTCAGCATCTCAACCGCCTCGTCATAGCGCAGTCGTGGGAACGGCGGACAGATCGCCTCCAGCTTCGCGCGATCGCGGCCGATTACTTCTAGCTCCGAGGCGCGGTTCTTGAGGACGGACTGCACAATGTGGCTCAGGAAGTTTTCTGCTAAATCGAGCAGGCCATCGAGATCCAGGTAGGCGACCTCGGGCTCGATCATCCAGAACTCGGTCAGGTGACGGCGAGTCTTCGACTTTTCTGCACGGAAGGTGGGGCCGAAGCTGTAGACCTTGCCAAGAGCCAGTGCGGTGGATTCGATGTAAAGCTGGCCACTCTGAGTGAGATAAGCTGGGTCGCCGAAGTAGTCCACCGGGAACAGGGTCGAGGTGCCTTCGCAGGCCGCCGGCGTCAGGATGGGCGGATCGGTGCGGATAAAGCCATTGGTATCGAAGTACTCCGCCGCGGCCCGCATGATCTCCGCCCGTATGCGCAGGATTGCGGATTGCCTTGGCGACCGGACCCACAGATGTCGGTGCTCCATCAGGAAGTCGACTCCGTGTTCCTTCAGCGTGATCGGATAAGGGTCGGACTCCGGCACCCGCTGGATGACCTGCAGGGCTTCGACGTCGAGCTCGAAGCCACCGTGGGCACGCTTGTCGGCGCGGACTTTGCCGGTAACGATCACCGAGGACTCCTGCGTGAGGCCCTTCAGTGCTTCGAAGACTTCAGCCGGAACACTCTTGACGTGGGCTACGCCCTGGATGGTTCCAGTACCGTCGCGGAAGATCGGAAACAATAGCTTGCCGCTCTCGCGCAGGTTGTAGAGCCATCCGCGCAAGGTGACGGACTGGCCTTCGTGCTGGCCTAGAGTGGCGATGGTGGCAACGGGAGCGGCTGGTGTTGCGGAGGCAGTTTCTTCAGGCATGAGTATTTGCGCCTTCCTGGCGGCCGAAATAGTTCTAACTTACTAGGATAACGCGGTGTGGACGGGGGTTGCATTCCCAGCGAATCGGCAAGGCGCAGGCCTTTCGCATTGCCTGGATCTGCATAGCCCCTTACTGCTGTTTCGGGGTCAGCAGAGAGGGTAGGGCGTGGCCGAGAGTGGGGTGGGTGAACTGGTATCCGGCGGCTACGAGTTTCGCGGGGTAGGCCCTGGCGCCCATGAGGAGCATTTCGTCGGCCATCTCACCCAGGGCGAGGCGCAGGGCGAAGGCCGGGACAGCGAGAAACGCTGGACGATGGAGTCGGCGAGCCAGAGCGCTCGTGAATTGCGCATTCGTGATCGGGTTCGGCGCGGTGATGTTGAATGGACCGGCGAGAGTAGTTGATTTGAGAAGGAACAGGATTGCTTCCAGAGCGTCCGTAAGCGAGATCCAGCTCATGAACTGACGGCCGCTGCCTAAACGGCCGCCGAGACCGAAGCGGAAGAGAGGAAGCAGGCGGGCCAGGGCGCCGCCGGGGCCGAGAATAACGCCGAAGCGGAGGTGGAGAACGCGGATGCCGGCTTCGACCGCAGGCTGGGCCGCCGACTCCCACTCCTGGCAAACGCTGGCCAGAAAGCCCGAACCCAGGGGCGATGTTTCATCGATAAGCTCGTCGCCGCGGTTGCCGTAGATGCCGGTGGCCGAGGCAACCAGGAGCATTTGGGGCGGACGGCGAAGCCCAGCCAGAGTCGAGGCCAAAGCGCGCGTGGACTCGATTCGGCTCCGTGCGATTTCGCGCTTGTACCCCGCGGTCCAGCGATGGGCAGCGACGTTTGCGCCGGAGAGGTGAATGGCGGCGGTTAGGCCTTCAAGGCTCTCGCGGTCAGGAACGGCTGGGGTTGAGGTAGGGCTCCACTGGATCTGGTTCGGCGCGACCGGGACACTTCGCAACAATTGAAGAACAGAGAAGTTACGCGCGGCAAGGGTCTCGCGGAGGGCAGTTCCGAGCATCCCGGAAGCGCCGGAGAGCAGCACCTGAGGCGCCGGGGAAAGTGTGTCGACGGAATTGATGTTGCTTTCCTCCTGATGAATACAATAGCCGGGCAGTGAGAGGCTGGTTTGGCAGGGAGCAAATTTATTTTGATCTGGACAATAATTTGACACGGGGCGCATCCTAATCTCTAAGCGTGCAGGAGGTATGGATGACCAACCCGATCGAGGTTTTTACCGATGAGACGCAAAAGACTCAGGCGGATCCGGAGACCGCCGAGCGGTTTATTGCGGAGAAGCGGATCGGGGAACGTATCCGGCGGCTCCGGCTGAAAAAATCGATGGGGCTGGTGGAGCTGGGCAAGCATACCGGGCTTTCAGCGAGCTTTCTCTCTCAACTTGAGACCGGGCGGGTGGTGCCGACTCTGCGCAACCTGGCTCGGATCGCAATGGTGTTTTCCAAAGACCTCTCGTATTTCTTTGATACCGAGCCGACCGCAATGTTCCGGATCCATCGCCAGAAGGACAGGGTTCGCTTGCCGCAGACCGGCGTAGAGCCGCCGACCTATTTCTTTGAGAGTCTTGGCTACATGGTTCCGGACCGGCACATGGACCCGTATTTTGCCGAGTTCGTTCCTTTGGCGCGAACGCCGGATCCCAAGGCGCATATGCACCCGGGATTCGAGTTTCTTTACGTTCTCGACGGAGAGCTGGAGCTTCGCCACGGAGACAAGGAGTGCGTTCTCGATGCCGGAGACTCCGCTTACTTTGACTCGGGGACGCCGCACTCCTACCAGTGTGCGGGGAAGACGCCAACCAGAGTGATTATCGTGACCATGCACCAGGCGCCGGCTGCGATTCCAATGCGGGCGGTAAACGCTGCGGCGGCTGTTCGAATCGCGCCGGCCGCAGTCAAACTTGCTGATCTTGATGAGAAGCCCGCAGGCGCGCTATAGCCTCAGGCCTCTTCTGTTGTTCGATTCAAAAATTCACGTTTCAGGACGTTGGGGCCAAACGTTGGGGCCAAACGTTGGGGCCAGGTTCTTGCGGGACTCCGAAGCATGAATTACGCTCTGGCGCGCAAGGTGAGCAAAGAAATCTCCGGCGGACAATCGAGCCGGAAAGGCAGTCCGATGGTGCCGATGCCGCGATTGACGTGGAGCTGCATGTTGCCAAGCCGAAACCATCCCTCGATGTACTTTTTCCCCAACTGAGGCGAAACCAGTGCGCCCAGCAGAGGCACGCGAATCTGTCCTCCATGGGTGTGACCGCTCAGCATCAGGGCAACGGCCTGCCCTTCCGGACGAGTCAGCAGGCGGTCCGCATAGTCCGGAGCATGACACAACAGCACCACTGGCTCATTCGCGACATTTTGGATTGACGCGGGGATCGCCAACTCTGGCTCTGGATGGCCATTCAGAGGATCGTTCAACCCGGCCAGCCAGATTCTGGCGCCGCCTCGTTCGATTGGCACATGCGCGTCTCTCAGTACCGTAATGCCGTTGGCAGTGAGCGCGTCACTGACACCCTCTGCGCCAACACTGTAGTCGTGGTTGCCAAGAACCGCATAGCGCGCTTTGCATTCAAGTTCCGCGAGAATGTTGGCGCACTGCCAGGCGGCGCCAATGGCAAAATTTCTCGAACGCGCCGTTGGCCTGTCTTCCGCAGTGATAAAGTCGCCGGTCAGGCACACCGCGTCGGGCTTGAGGTTGTTGATGCGGTCAACCACGTGTCGAAGAAAGAACGGCTCCGTGAAATTGTCCATGTGGATGTCGCTGATTTGCGCGATGCGCATGCCATCGAAGTCGGCAGAAAGTCCGCCCAATGAGACGTCGTGCTCGGTGACTTCGACCCAGTGCCGCTCGATTGCGCCCGAATAGAGAGATACGCCGGCCGCACCGCATAGGCCCGCCTTGAGAAAGCCGCGCCGGGTCAAGGGCTGCGTCAGGGGCCGAATGGAAGGGGAGGGTGACAAGGCCATGCTCTATCGTAACCAATCCCACTTCGCGGCCTGAGCCAGGAAGACCTGAGCGGTCCTCCATCGTGAACACTATTCTCCAAAAGCGAGTCAACCTACTGCGTGCTGTCCGCGACATCGCCGTACGTTGGATACGGCTCGGGCGCTGTGCTGGTAGGCATATTGGACAGCGTTGCCAGGTCGGCTTCGACCTGCGCCCATGCGGATGGATCCTTTTTCGTGGTGATGGGCGACTCCGGGTTGGCGTAGTAAGTCAGAATGTCTTCTTTGATGCCGGGAGGAATGGGCTGCGCGGGCGATCGCGTAAGGCGATGGAGGAGATCGGCGTATGTGGAGTCAGTGAGCGAATAGCCGCCGGGTTGCACCACGTATCCGGTGTCGAGATCGCGATTGGGCAGTGGATGGTGCGGGTTCCGCGACGGGTGCGCAATTTGGCCGGCGGCGGAATTTGCAGGCAGCGGCCGCGCAGGTGGCAGCGGGGATCGCCCAGTCTTGGAGATGGCGCTGGCAGTGGTCGAACGCAGGCTGACAGGTGGCGTAAAGCTGGCGAGCCTTTGTCGAAGAGCCGCAGTGGAAAGCACAACGCTGTGCAGGTAATCGGCCTCCGTGGCCTCAGTGGGGCCCTTGATTGCAACCATCTTCAGCGTGCCAATCTTGGGGACGATGTAGAGGATGCCTGCCAGGGTGTAGGTTCCGATTCCCGGTTTTCGGCGGTAGGCCTGCCAATTGTTTTCCGCCGCTATCGCGGCTACTTCCTTGTCCATCTCAACACGCTCAGGACTACTGGCCTCAACGGTCTCATGGTTGCGGTGGAGTAGCGTGACCGCATAGGCGATGCGGGGAATGAACGAACGAACAGCGAAGCGATATCCGCTGACGTTGAAGCGATGCATGTGCGTGCCGGAGAAGTCTTCGGTAATGCCATACGTCTGGTAATAGGCGACTGCGAGCTGCCTTACAGGAACCTCAAGCCCGACCTGGCGGAGATAGTGAACCGGGGCAACGCGGTGATGGGCGATCTCATTGATGTCGAAGGCGAACTCGGTCTGCACGTGCTGGTGGCGGCCCTGGGCGTAGTTCACCGACGGACCGTATTTAGCGCGGAGTTTTGGGAACTCGACGGAGACGGCGAGGTTGGTGGCGCCTGGGTGACCGACGGTATCGCCGATGTAGTGCGAAAGAGCGCCTACGGCAAAGGCGAGTTCATTGGCGTTTTCGGCATTGCGGAAGAGGTTTACGATGAAATCGCCGGTACGGACGTAGTGGGTAAGGTTGGAATACATCATGTCCCCGAAGGGGTAATAGCCGATGTCCTGGATGACGCAGCCGCCGTAGGCGTAGGCCCGGGCTTCTTCGAGCTGGGCGGGGGTCAGGTCGGGATAGCGGCTGAGCAGCAGAGGAACAATGGAGTCCTGCCAGGTGAGGTCGATCAGTTGCTCGTGCGTCAGCAGGGAATAGGCCTGCGCGTGCCTGTGCCACGGCAGCACGAGCAGCAAGAACAGTACCGTCAACTTTTGCATCCGGACGAAGCTCATCGTCCCTTGATGTTAGTCGAAGGCTGCGGAAATGAATGAGCGGTATTGCACGTTCTTTGCGGATACTAATCCTTGACGGTGGCAAAGTATTCGGCAACCTGCTGCCAGTTATCGACGCGCGTAAAACCGGTCACGGTCAGGTTGTGGGGCGCGGTGTAAAGCAGGCCCTTGCCTTCAAAGTGGAGCAGGTTGCGGGGCTGGTCGTCGATAAGGAAGTCGGCGCGCAAAATGGATTTGTCGCCGCAGAAGACATAATGCGTGGGCGGGATGAACGGAAAGTGCCGCTGCAGCCAGCGATATTTGGGGCCGAGGGAGTTGGGAACCACCATGGCTTGCGTGGCGATGAAGATCTCGAAGCGGACGGAGAGTTCCTTGAGGACTTGCTGAGCGCCGGGCATGAGGTCAAGATCCTCAAAGAAATCTTCGGCGTCGAGGAAGGCGCGGAGCTGCTGCTGGCGGTCGACGGGCGTAACCTCCCAGAGTCCCTTGCCGGCCAGATCCTGGGGCGTGACTTCCTCGTCGAAGGTCTGGTTGTAGCGGCGCAGATACTCGGCAAGCGTGTCTGCCATCACCTCGTCCATATCGACACAGATGCGCTGCAAGGGATGCTCCTGAAAGGCAGTCGAGGATGATCGGTTTCGGTTGCCGGGGATTGACAACGCCGCAACAGGCACAGCCCGGCAATCTACGGGCCTCACTTAAAAAGGGTAGCAGGATGGGGGCGGGTTGCGGAGAAAGCTGGGCCAGCGGCCATTGCGCAGCGAGAATTGCCGCCCCGGCCAGAAGGGCGCTTAATGCACTTTGCCCGCTGCATTCTCGAGCACAACGTTGGTGGCGATAGCCGTATCGGACGTGGCGGGCAGATGCGAGCAGAAGCCGATGCCGACAAAGAACGGGCCGTCGAAGTGAAGAGTAATGGGTGGGCCGAGCTGGTGCATCGGCTCGCCTTGCAGGCTGACGAAGATGGCGATGGAGTCGCCGTGCTTTTCGATGCCGATGCGTTTGGCGTGGACGCCGGCGAGAAGGCCGCTGAAACGATACTGGAGGTCCTTGAGGAAGACGGCTTTGTCTGTACGGAAGGCGAGATGGATCATGCCCGCGCCGTGCTCGCCAATCATGGCCTCTTTTGAGTCGTCATCCAGATTCTGGCGAATGATGAGGACGGCCTTGCGGTCGCCGTAGCCATTGGAGTTGGGAAAGGCGATGTCGGCCGCGAGAGACACGTCACCGGAAACCTTCTTCCAGAGATAGCGGAACTCGTCGCGCGAGTACCAGATGTTGTAGCCGGCGGAGTTGATGGTGTACTGGCCGGTTGCTGCGTCATAGCTTGCGCTGCCGGGGACTAAGGCGCTGCCAATGTCGGACTGGCCCTCAAAAATGCCGATGGGTGCATCGAAGTTGCGGCTGGGTCGGTGAAAGTCTGCCGGTGGCGGTACCTGGACGTGCGTCGGGGAGCTTGGCTCGGCCCATGCCGGTACTTCGGGTGTAGAGGCGGCTGGGGTGCTGGGCGCCTGTGCGGGCAACAGATATGGCGACAAACACAACACGAACAGCACGGCTCGACGAGCGCTTTTGTTAGGGAGCGGAACGGAGTGGGATTCCATAGTAGAGAACCTTAGCAGGAATTGCGTGGAGTTTTGGAGAACTTCCTATCTGTGTAGAAATTGTCTACGCGCCGGCCGGATGAGATTTGCGCGGAGCGCGGCCTGCGCCGGGAATGGCTTTGGGCTGAGGGGCTTTAGGGGCGGGCGCCATGGCCGGATCCCAGTAAAGAATGCGGTTGCAACTGTCGCAAGTGAGCAGTTGGCCTTCGCGGAGCTGGTTCCATGTCTGGGGGCGGACACCCATGCGGCAGCCGGAGCATTGCTGATTCGCGGCGCTCGCGAGGCCAGTGCCGCGTGAGGTGTTGAGGCGGTCGAACCGGGTGAGCCACTCGGGTTCTATCAGCGGCCTCAGAGCTTCGCGCTCGACGTTGAGGGCTTCGAGCTGGGCGGCAAACTCCTTCTGTCGACGGGCGATACGGGCGCGGGTCTTGTCGTGAGCGGCAGAAAGCTCTTCGACCTGAGCGCGTGCCTGGGCGAGAGCGGCTTCCTGAGCTTCCGTGCATTCCAGACTGGCGAACTCTTCGTTTTCGAGGCGGTCGGCCTCGGTGGATTCAAACTGGATTTCGTGCTCGATGGCCGCGGCCTGCTCGGGGGTCTTTACGGAGTCAAGCTGGGTACGGAAGTGTGTTGCCTTCTGGCGGTGGTCCTTGATCTCGCGGTCCAGGCGCGTGCGCAGCGATTCCTCGCGGCTGAGGGCGGCGGAGGCTTCGTCGGCCTGGTGCCTGGCGGCTGCCAGAGCAGCGCTGGCCTGAGCGAGCTCGGCGGGCAGTGCGCGCGTCTCTTGAGTCAGGCGGGTGCGTTCTAACTCGACGGCTTGCAGCTTTACGAGGTTTTCAATCAGCGCTTGCATCTGTGCCAAGAAGGATACGGCATTGGGCTTGTGTAATGAAAATGGGCAAAGTCGAATCTGTGAGAATGGGTCTGCGACAATTGGAGGCAAGTGGAGGGGCGGGATTGGCGGCGAAGCGGGCAAAAGCGCGGCGCGGGCACCGGCTGCTGACGTGGATTGGCGGCGGGTTGCTGGCGGCCTTGGCGTTGGTGGCAGGTGTTGTGCTGGTTCTGGCGCACCGGGCTGAGCCATTGCTGCGCGCCCGCATCGTGCAGGGGCTTTCGCACCGCTTTCATGCGCGCGTTGAGCTCGACAGTTTTCACCTGACGCTGCGGGATGGGTTGTGGGCTGAAGGCAATGGGCTGCGGATCTGGCCGCCCGTGAGTGTCATAGGGGTTGCTGTTCCGGGTTCGGAAGCCCCGGATGCTCCGCTGATCAGGCTCGCGGAGTTCAGGTTTCATGCGCCGCTCGATTACAAGTCCGGTAAGGCGATTCGCATTTCAGTGGTGCAACTGCAGGGGTTGGAGGTGGATGTGCCGCCTCGGCCGCACTTTGAGCACGGCGCGCAGCCTGCCAAGGCAGCTGCGGGAGAAGACGCGGGGTTGGCGAAGAGAGGCATGGGGCTGCTGCACTTCAATGTGGAGAGCATCGAGTGCACAGGGGCTCACCTGACGGTAGAAACCAGCAAGCCCGGCAAGCTCCCGCTCAAATTTGCAATCGCTCATCTAAGCCTGACAGGGGTCAGCAGCGGAGCGATGGGTTTCGAGGCGGAGCTGACCAATCCGCGGCCGGAGGGGACAATTCATACATCAGGCAACTTTGGGCCGTGGGTAGTGGAAGATCCTGGCGAAACTCCGCTCGCGGGGGACTATCGGTTTGAGCATGCGGATCTGGGCGGATTCAAGGGGATTGCTGGGATTCTAGGCTCGACTGGGCACTACGAGGGCACGCTGCGAGAAATGGTAGTGGACGGGCAGACGGATACGCCGGACTTCCGTCTCACTCACTTCGGCACGGCGTTAGCGCTGCACACCAAGTTTCACGCCAGGGTGGACGGGACTAATGGGGACACCTGGCTGGAGCCGGTGGAGGCGACGCTGGGAAACTCACACTTCTGGGTGCGGGGAAAGATTGTGCACGTGGCTCCCGCGGTCAACGGCGGGAGTGGGCCGCGTTTCGGCGGTCACGATATAGCGCTGACGGTGAATGTGGACCGGGGACGTATGGAGGATTTCCTGCGGCTTGCGAGCCGCTCGGGAACGCCGCTGCTGACCGGCGCGCTAACAATGAAGGCTGGGCTCGAGATTCAGCCAGGACCGGTTCCCGTGCATGAACGCCTAAAACTCGCGGGCAAGTTTGCGCTGGACGATGCGCAGTTTAAGAGTGCGAAGATTCAGGGCCGTATCGCAGAGTTGAGCGCGCGCGGGCTAGGGCGTCCGAAAGACACGACGGCTACCGGGAAGGCTGATGTGCGCTCGACGATGACTGGGAGCTTTCAGATGGCGGACGGGATAGTGACCCTGCCTGCTCTTGAGTACACTGTGCCGGGCGCGGTGATTGACCTGAAGGGAAGCTATGGCGTGGACGGCGGAAAGCTGAACTTTGCGGGCACAGCCAAGATGCAGGCCACGGTCTCTGCCATGGTGGGCGGATGGAAGGGATTGCTGCTGAAGCCCGTGGACCGCTACTTCGAGAAGAACGGGGCGGGGACTATGGTTCCGATTCACATCGACGGCACGCGCGAGAATCCGCAGTTCGGGATCGATTTCAATCGGATGAAAGGAAGTTCTGCGCAGCGGCCAGGCGAACCGCGGTGAGCGTTGGATTGCGCGTCCTCCGCGTGGTTCGACTGCTGGGAGCAACCAACGCCGACGGTAGCCATCGAGTTGGCCCGTTCAGGGACTCCATCGTCGAAGTGCGGTAGCGGCTACATCGATACGCTCGAAACCCCGTCTAACTTTCATAGGGGGACCCTTATGCCGCATTTCCCCCTAGTGTCCTGAGTCTGAAGTTCGCATCAGAATTATGCTGTCATCTTGAGCGCAGTTTGGCCTGCTTTTCGGCCAAACGGAGTCGAAAGATCCGCGGTTGCTCTTTACCACTTATGGCACGAACTTCTGACTCACCACACTAGAAGCATAATTTTTTGTTTCGGAACTGAGGGTGGGCCTGAGCATATTTGGAGTCAATCTGAATAGGAATAAATTGCGAGGCTCGCGGCGTCGCGCGGCACAGTTCTGCCGGGTCTGTTTTCTATTCCTTTATTCTGTTTGCGGATTGCTGTCCGTGGGGTATGCGCAAACTCAAAAGCAACCCGCCGGCGATCCCCTCCCCGCGAGCATTCACGGCGTCGTGGCCGACAAGGACGGCGAGTTGTACGAGGGGGCCCGCGTCACGCTCACCATGACCGTTCAAGACGCTCAGCCTGCTAAAACGCAGACCTCCGACAGTGGTGGAGCCTTCAATTTCGCGGGCGTTCCTGCCGGGGCCTTCACGCTTACGATCGCCTCCAATGGATTCGCGACGCAGACAATCTCCGGCGTTCTGCGCTCCGGCGAGGCATACGACGCGCAAACAATCGTGTTGCCCGTGACGGGAGCCACCAGCGAGGTGCGGGTGACGGCCTCGCAACAGGACATCGCTGTGGAGCAATTCCACGAAGAGGAACAGCAGCGCGTGCTGGGCGTGATTCCTAATTTCTTTGTCGCCTACGCGCCCAACGCGCCACCGCTCACAACCCGCGAAAAATACGCTCTGGTATGGAAGTCGTCCATCGACCCTGTGACATGGCTGGCGGTTGGCGCTCTTGCCGGCGTGGAGCAGGCCGGCAACACATACAGCGGATACGGCCAGGGCGCGCAGGGCTATGGCAAGCGCTTTGGCGCGGGCTATGCCGACGCTTTTATCGGCTCCATGCTCAGCGGAGCAGTCCTGCCAGCGGCTTTCAAGCAGGACCCGCGCTACTTCTATAAAGGCACCGGGACAATTCGCGCGCGAACCCTCTACGCTCTTGCCAGTGCCGTCGTCTGCAAGGGCGACAACGGCCACAGGCAGCTCGGCTATTCAGGGATTCTGGGCAGTCTTGCGGCGGGCGGCATCTCGAATCTTTACTATCCCGCAAGCAATCGTAACGGAGTTGGGCTTACCTTCCAGAGCACCGGACTTGGCATTGCCGGCAACGCGGTCGGAAATTTGTTTCAGGAATTCGTGGTTCGAAAGCTGACGCCGAAATTGCCGCACTACGCACAGTCGAACCCTTAGGTTCACGCAGCGCGCGCGAAACCGGTCAAAACTGGTTTGCGTGTGCAGGGCTTTGCGCGCAGCACATGCTGTGTCCGCCCTTAACTGCGGAGTGCGCGACGCATAGACCAGGCGCGTGGAGTTTTTCTACGAAGCCATCTTCAGCAGTTCCTGCTCAGCGCGCAGCCAGTCCTGCTCGGCGAATCCATCCTGGTAACCGCGCTGCGCCCAATAGGCACGAGCGAGTTTTTCTATTTCCTCGCGTGGCGGCATTGCAGGCTTCCTGGTCCGCACAGTTTTTTCGGCCTTCACAACGGTTTCCTTCTTGACGGCAGTCTTGCGCGGCTTGGCGGGGGCTTTTGCTTTCTTGACTTTCTCGGTCATAGAAAAAATTCCTCCGTTCAGGTTCGCCACCAACTGGCGGGGCTTCCCCTTCAGGATACAAAGAGTCCTCATCACAAGCGAGGCCTAATTGCTTCTGCGCATCTAGTCGTTCAACCCAGGGCGCATTGCAATCACTGCCGGAAGCGCTTCGTTGGGCGTGCAAGAAAGCTCCTTGCCCACTTCCAGCCAGCCGTGTTTGACTGGTTGCCGAAGGTGAGTGGACGTATGGGATACATTCTTGCACTGGACCAGGGGACGACGAGTTCCCGCGCGATTTTGTTCAACGAGGCCGGCACGATTGCCGCCACGGCGCAGCACGAGTTTGAGCAGTTCTACCCACAGGCGGGATGGGTGGAACACGATCCGACCGAGATCCTGACCAGCCAGCTTTCCTGCGCTGTCGAGGTGCTTGCCAAAATTGGCGCGAGGCCCAGGGATGTTGCGGCGATCGGAATTACCAACCAGCGCGAGACGGTGATTGTGTGGGAACGGGAGACGGGCAAGCCGATTCATCCGGCGATTGTGTGGCAGGACCGGCGCACCGCCGCACAGTGTACGGCTCTCGAAGAGAGCGGCGTCGGAGAGACGGTTTCCGCGAAGACCGGCCTGGTGTTGGACCCCTATTTTTCCGCGACGAAAGTGGCGTGGATTCTGGACCATGTGCCGGGGGCGCGGGCTCGGGCCGATCGAGGCGAGCTCGCGTTTGGAACCGTGGACAGTTGGCTCGTCTGGCACCTGACCAGCGGGCACAGGCACGTGACCGACGTGACCAATGCCTCGCGCACGCTGCTCTACAACATCGTGAAGGGCGAGTGGGACGAGGAGATGCTGCGCATCTTCAATGTTCCGGCGAGCATGTTGCCGGAGGTGGCCTGGTCGAGCGAGAAGGTGGGCGACGTGACGACCACGCTTGGCCTGGGCGGCGTGGCGATTGCCGGCATTGCCGGAGACCAGCAGGCGGCCCTCTTTGGGCAGTTGTGCTGGAGCGCGGGCGAGGCCAAAAACACGTACGGGACGGGCTGCTTCCTGTTGCAGAATGTGGGCACGGAGTTTGTGCGCTCTAGGCATCGGTTGATTACGACGCTGGCTGCGAGCGCCAGCCATCGGCTGGAGTACGCTTTCGAGGGCAGCATCTTTATCGGTGCCGCGGTGGTGCAGTGGCTGCGCGACAACCTGAAGTTGATTGGCTCGTCGGGCGATGTGGAAGCGCTGGCGGCGTCTGTGCCGGATACGGGCGGCGTGGTGTTTGTGCCGGCGTTTGTGGGTCTGGGCGCGCCGCACTGGGATGCGCATGCGGCCGGCCTGCTGATCGGATTGCGGCGGGATACCAAGCCGGGACACATTGCGCGCGCGGCGCTTGAGGCCATCGCCTTCCAGGTGGCGGACGTGCTGGAAGCCGTGCACAGCGAAACGGCAACTCCCTTGGCCGCGCTGCGCGTCGACGGCGGCGCTTCCGTGAACGACCTGCTGATGCAGTTCCAGGCCGATGTGCTGGGCGTGCCGGTGGTGCGGCCGCAGGTGACGGAGACGACGGCGCTGGGCGCGGCCTATCTCGCGGGCCTCGCAACGGGATTCTGGGCGGGGCCGGATGATTTGCGCGCCAAGCGCCAGGGCGACCGGCGCTTTGAGCCGCGCATGGATGCAGGCGACCGGGCGGAACGGCGCGCGCGCTGGCAGAAGGCCGTCGAGCGCGCCAAGGCCTGGAGCTAGCCGCGGAACCGCTGCGCCGATGAGGGCCGTCTATTGAATCTTGTGCTGGCTGGGTAACATCTCAAACTGCAAGAGCCAAGACTTGTGCGCCTGGAGGTCACCATGGGTACAGCAACTTGCAGTCATGTTGCGGAGCACCTGAAGAAGGTGAAGCCCCAATCGAAGGGTTGCGAAGAGTGCCTGAAGATGGGCGATACGTGGTTGCATCTGCGCATGTGCCTGGAGTGCGGCCACGTGGGCTGTTGCGACTCTTCGAAAAACAAGCACGCGCGTGCGCACTTCCATGAGACCAAGCACCCACTGATCCAATCCGCCGAGCGCGGCGAGGACTGGCGCTGGTGCTACATCGATGAGGTGTATCTGTAGAGAGCCAATCTGTGGTCGCTCAGGAATTGGCGCAAAGACCAGCCTGTATAGCCGCATTACGAATCTCTTCGAGCCTTACAAAAGCCGCCTCGGAATCTTGTAACTGCACATGAGGCTTAAGCTGTACTAGTTTTTGCGCTCGTCCTTCTGGTGCAACCTCCGAATCCAAGGTCACAAAGAGTGCAGTCGCAATCCGTTCCAGTTCCGCCACTCCTGCGTTGCCCAATTCGCGTGATACAAACTTGATTTTTTGAAGATGTTCTTGGGCCGTGTGAGTCGAGGCGCGGAAACGTTGAGCATTTGCTCCCTCGGCGATTTTTGGGCCGTAAGGATAAGGTTGTTCCTGAAGATCGATGAGACGGACTGCCTCCATTTGATCGAGGGTCTCCTTGACATCAAAGGAGAACGGTCCATGTTTATAAAGAACGAATTTAAACTCCGTGGGCAAGCCGAGTAGTTCCTGTAGGAGGTAAGTCGCTTTTTGGATATGCGTCTCCCCAGTCCAGCTACCATGGCCCCTTAGTTCGACGGCGAGGTCCAGTAGCACAGTGATCTGTTCTTTGGAGGTCATTATCGTTCTCCCTTCTTTCCGTGAAGTGTTTCTCTGAATGCTGCGACATGCCTCTTTGCCCGTTCGGAGTGCAACGGATCCACAAAAATATATTCCACTGTAAATGTTGGGACGCGCCTCAATGTGTCAGAAAGCTCGGTGGACCATTCGATTCCCCCGTCTCTTGTAAGCACAGGGAAGCGAATTCCTTTACCTTTCTGAGTATAACGATCCGTGAAGACCGCGTCTTCACCAAATAAGCCTATTAATTCTGTTGATAATTTTTCGGCTGCATCCAGTTCGATGCTCCGATCAGCATCAGTAATCTCTGCAACTCTTTTAAAATGTTCCCGTCGAATGATCCTGCGAGCTGGCACGTGACCTGGACGCGACGCATCTTCGGCAGCCAATCGCATAGCCGAGATCACTTCCGTATCGGTAAGCCGCAAATGCTCGACCAAGTCTACGCTAAACTTTCCGTCGGGCAACCACTCCTTCAAGAACTGCTTTAGATGAAAATCGTAGACCCTGCGGACGGGGTGGAAATAGAGCTGTGTATACATGAAATATCTGGCCCAAAGCAGTGACTCCGCGGACTGTAAACCACCCTGCTCAATCCCTAACGTTGGAAGAACCTGTCCATCTTCTTCGTGTGGCAGAATCCGTATAGTATCGATCAAGCGGTGATGTTCGAAGCGACCGTACGAAACCCCTGCATGGTGTGAATCGCGGAGCAGATAATCCATCCGATCAGCTCCGAAGGCATCTCCGATAATAATTTCTGAGAGGAGAGTTTCCCAATCGGTAAGTGGCTTTGGGTAGTGCTTCGACCCAACCGCAAGCTTGCCGATGTCCTCAGCTGAAATCTTGAGGTTCTCCCAAATCGGCGCCATCTCGGGACCGCGGATAATCGCCAAGCTTAGATCTTCATGTGTGTAACCCGCGGGCAGCGTGTCCTCAGCTGCATGGGAAAACGGAAGATGCCCGAGATCATGGCAGAGTGCTGCCATGCGCAGCACTCTGCGCCAGTAGTTGTGTTCGAGAGTTCCATGATAGTGAATACGGTCTCTCAAATCGCGGTGAATATTCCGCTGATCAGTTGCGACATCGAAGATACGAGATGCAAGTTCCATCACGCCCAGGCAATGCTCAAACCGCGAGTGCGAAGCGCCAGGATATACGAGATACGTCATCGCCAATTGATGGATATAGCGGAGTCGCTGGTAGGGCAGCGAATTCAATACAGCGCGCTCGCAGGTTTCGAGGCGCACAAAGGTGTGAATCGCGTCGCGAATCTCGTGCAGTGTGTTTGCCTCTACGGGCATTGTCAGGCACCCTCACGTGAAAATATGACGGCTCACGTACCCCCTGAAGTTGGATTGCTCCGGGAATTGTCAAAGCGTGCCGAGAACAGTACGGCCCGGCTTTGAGGGTTCGTTCCGCTATCGAGAAACTCTACCACTTCGGAACCGCCGCATGCGAAAAGCCTAGCTCGATGGAACGGATAAGGAATCAGGGGTGCCATATCCATGCGAAATTCAGACTTTTTAAGAAGCCTACGCCAACTCCACTTCGATCTTCTTAGCCTCAGTGTCGATTTTCACAATCTTGAAGCTGCGAATCTGTCCTTCGGCTAGAGGCTCGGGCGCGGATCCGGCGGCGGGGGCGTTGCCTTGCCAGCGGGCTTTGAGCATCGACGACAGGCTCGACAGATCGGGCTTGCCGTCACTCTTCGCTGCCGAAGCAACCGGCGCCGCAGGCGTTTTGCCCGCACGGCAAGTGCTGCGAATGCCGTCGCCCAACTCGACGATGGTGCGCTTGTCGGAATGCTCGACGACGCGGCCGGAGACGGTGTCGCCGACTTTTTGCTCGGCGATGTACTCGTCGATGTCGGTGGGGATGAGCTGCTTCATGCTGAGCTTGATCTGGCGCTTTTCGGGGTCGATGGCCAGAACCTGCGCCTTGACGATTTGGCCGGCGCGGAGGACTTCGTTGGGGTGGTTCAGGCGGCGGTCGGCGACGATTTCGCTGATGTGGACCAGGCCTTCAATTCCATCGGCAATCTGAACAAAGGCGCCGAAGTTCATGAGCTTGGTGACCGGACCCTCAACCTGTGAGCCAACGGGGAAGTTGCGCTGTACATCGAGCCAGGGGTCGGCGAGAGTCTGCTTGAGGCCGAGCGCGATGCGGCGCTCCTCGGGCTTGACGGAGAGAATGACGGCGTCGACGCGGTCGCCCTGCTTGAGCACGTCGCTGGGGTGGTTGATCTTTTTGCCCCAGGACATTTCCGAAATGTGGATGAGGCCTTCGATACCGGGCTCGATCTCGACAAAAGCGCCGAAGTCCATGAGGCGCGTGACGGTGCCGGAGACGCGCTGGCCCGCCTTGAGGCGGTCGGGCGCGGTTTCCCAGGGCTCGGCCTGGAGCTGCTTGAGGCCGAGAGAGATTTTTTTGGTTTCCGGATCGATTTTGAGGATGCGGACCTGGAGTTCCTGACCGATCGTCAGCACGTCCTCGGGCTTGTTGACGCGGCTGTGGGCGATGTCGCTGATGTGGAGCAGGCCGTCGATGCCGCCGAGGTCGAGAAACGCTCCGTAGGGCATGAGCGTGCGGACCGTGGCCGAGACGATGTCGCCTTCCTTCAAGGCCGCATGGCGGTTGGCGCTTTCGGCGCGGGCTTGCTCTTCAAGGACAACGCGGCGGTCGACGACGACGTTTTCTTCGGTGACTTCGAGCTTGGTGATGCGGCAGTTGATTTGTGTGCCGACGAGCTTTTCGATCTCAGCCGCGTCGCGTGCGCCGCTGCGGCTGGCGGGCATGAAGGCGCGGACGCCGATGTCGACCGAGAGGCCGCCCTTGATGACTTCAGTGACGGTGCCGACAACGGCGAGCTTTTCGGCGAAGGCGGCTTCCAGAGCCGTCCAGTCGCGGGGCTGCGCCACCTTGAAGCGGGAGAGCTCGTAGTAGTGCTCCTCGTTGCGGCCGGTGACGGAGACCGGGAATGAGTCGCCGGGCTTGACGCCCTCGGCGTTGTTCTCGAAGGCCGAACGGGGCAGAACGCCCTCGGTCTTGTAGCCGATGTCGAGGAAGACCTGGTCGGCGGAGAGCGAGATAACGGTGCCCTGCAACTGCTTTGCGCCGGGCTCGGACTTGTGGGTGTGGCTCTGCTCGAAGTCGCGCAGCAGGTCGGCGAAGGACTCAGCCGGCTCTTCTTCGACGGGCTCCGGAGCGGGCGCGGCGGCCTTGGGAGCCGTTACAGGCTCGGCTGCGGCCGGTGGTTCGGGAGCGGCTGCGGGCTCAGCGACGGCTTCAGCAACAGGCTCAACGACCGGCTCTGGAACAGGCGTGGTCACGACTTCTTCGGTGGGCAGGGGTTCGGAGATGTTTTCGTCAGTCATAGCGGGTTATTGTCCATTCTCCCACGATTGGGCGGCTGGGGGTGCGAGTAGACACAAAGCACGCTCGGGATGGAGAATGGTCGCCACGCAGGAAAGCCGATGAAAACGATGTCTGGCATCTCAAGGCGGGATAAGAATCTGGGACACGGCGGCAAAGACGATCAAGGTTTAGACTTAGCAATTCTGAGGAGAATCCATATATGAGCGGTACTTCGCGTAGAACTTTCTTGAAAACAACGGGCGCTGTTGCTGCCGTTGCCTGTGCCGGACGGTTGTCTGCCAAGTCGCTTCGCGAGCCGCTGGGGCTGCAACTCTATTCCGTGCGCGCCCTGCTGGCCAAGGACTTTGACGGGACACTTGCCAAGGTCCGCGGGGCAGGCTACACGGTGGCGGAGGCGGCAGGCTACTACGACCGCCCAGCGGCGGATTTCCGCAAGTCGATGGATGCCGCTGGCATGCGCTGCGTCAGTACCCACCACGCGCTCAACGTGTTGGAGACCGAGCTCGACAAGTGGATCGAGTACGGCCACACGCTGGGCCTCGAATATATTGTCTGCTCGTCGTCCGGCGGTATGCACCGCGACCCAGCGGCCAAGGGCGCGCCCACGCTCGATGACTGGCGCTGGATTGCCGGCGAGTTCAACCGCATTGGCGAAAAGGTGAAGGCCGCAGGCATGACCTTCGGCGTTCACAACCACACTCCGGAGCTTGCCACGATTGACGGCGTGATGGTGTATGACGAACTGCTACGGCTCACCGACCCCAAGCTTGTGGTCTTTGAGATGGACGCCGGGTGGGTCTACGCCTCCGGGCACAACCCGGTGGACTACCTGACCAAGATGCCCGAGCGCTTCCCGCTGATGCACGTCAAAGACATGATTCGCCAGCCGGACGGCAAAGAGCTGATGACCGTACTGGGCAAGGGGAGCGTGGATTATCGGCCCGTCATGCACGCGGCCACCGGGCTCAAATACTACTTTGTCGAGCAGGAAGCCTTTGAGATGGAGCCGATCGAGGAGATGCGGCTGAACGCCGAGTATATGCGCAAGCTGAGCGTATAGGCCGATATTCCGAGTGTCAGGCGGCGAGGCTTTTCAAGTACGCTGGAAGCATGAGTGTCTTCGACGAGAAACGGGCCGAGCTGGAGCAGCACGAGTTCATGATGGGCGTGGAGCGGGGCCGGCTGGCGGTGGCCCTCGACCTGCTGACCGATGCGCTGATTATGGTAGGTCAGCATGGTGTCTACTGCGCCTCCAGCCGCAACCCCTCCAAACCGGCGTTGGACTTGCAGGCTGTGCTGGGCGGCATGGATGGGGCCAAGCAACTGATCCAGTCCGTGATGGAAGAGCTGCGGCAACGCAGGGAACAGGGATCGGAGACCAGGGAATAGAACGCTCCATGGCACAGCATCGGCAGGGGAAGCCCCTGGGAATCCGAAATGCGGTATGCTTAAAGAGCGCGCCCGTAGCTCAGCTGGATAGAGCGAACGCCTCCGGAGCGTTAGGTCGGGAGTTCGAATCTCTCCGGGCGCACCATATTTTGTTTTTCTCGCCTTCCCCCTCAACTAACTCTGAGGACTCACGATGACAATTCGCGCCCTGCTGCGGCTTCTTTTCATTGGCTTTGCTTGCCTTTCAATCTGGACCGCATCGGTTGCGGCGCAGACTGCGGAAGCCGCCCCCACCGGCCGCAGCGCAGACCTCAAGTTTGTTGTGGCTCTCAGTCGGCACGGCGTTCGTTCGCCCATCGGCAACACCGATCTGCTCAATCAGTACTCCGCCGCACCGTGGCCCAAGTGGGATGTACCCCCGAGCTATCTCACCCCGCACGGTTACCAGTTGATGAAGCTGTTCGGTGCCTGGGATCGCGCCAACCTTTCCGGCCAGGGCCTGTTTGCTCCCTCTGGCTGCGGCGATGCCGCCCATGTCTCCATCCTTGCCGACACCGACGAGCGCACGATCGAGACCGGCAAGGCGCTTGCCGAAGGAATGTTTCCCGGCTGCCCCATCCCGGTTCAAGCCAAGGCTGAAGGCACGGCCGATCCCCTCTACCGCATCGTTGGCGGCCTTCATCCCGGCGACGTAGTGCTGGCAGCCCAGGCCATTGCCGGCCGCATCGGTGGCGATCCGAAATCGCTGACTGAGGCCTTCCGGCCGCAGTTGGCCGCACTCGACAACGTGTTGGCCGGCTGCGGACATGCGGCGTCCTCTGACGTGAAGCGCACTTCCATCTTCGACATCCCAGTCTCCCTTGGTAAGGGCTCGACATATTCCTCCGGGTATAGCGGTCCGCTCAGCGTGGCCTCAACCATGGCGGAGAATTTCCTTCTCGAATACACCACCGGCATGAGCGACGCGAACACCGGATGGGGATGTGTGGACGGCAAGACGCTACGCGCACTCATGCAACTGGACACCGCGTCCTGGGATTACGGCTATCGCACTCCCACGGTTGCCCGCATCCATGCCTCAAATCTTCTCGACAGAATCCAGCGCAGCCTGGAACAGAACGTCACCGGCAAGCCGGTTGCCGGCGCGCTCTCCAAGCCGGACGACCGCCTGCTGATCGTCGTTGGTCATGACAGCAACATCGTTGCGGTCGCTGGAGCGTTGGGAGTGAACTGGATCATCGACGGCCGCGTGGACGACACGCCTCCTGGTGGCGCGCTGCTCTTCGAGCTCTGGCAGCCGCGCGACGGTGGCGCACCATTTGTGCGTCTGGAGTACACCGCTCAAACCCTGGAGCAGATGCGCCAGTCGCAGACGCTTACCCCCGCCAATCCGCCGGCCGCAGCGCCGATCTTCGTGCCTGGATGCAGCCAGCAGGATATGTCCTGCACGTGGGATGGATTTCGCAGCGCCGTGCATGGAGCCATCAATCCTGCGTATGTGGACCCGCTGCCCTAAGGCCTACGGCTTGTGCTCGCCGAACACCACAGCCGTGAACTTGAAGATGTCGGTGTCCTCGTCCTTCCAGCAATCGTGCTTCATGCCGGCCTTGGCGCAGGTCTGCTCAAGAAAGGTCAGCCGGTCCCACTTCTGTTCCACTGGCACCTGTGGCAGCAGGAGGCCTTCGCGGTCGCCGTTCTTCATCAACAAGCCGTCGCGGCCCACCTTGATCTGTTCAATATCGGTCACGCGGCGCAGCGGCGACAGAACAGAGATCTCGTATTCGAGCTGAGACAGCTCCGATGCCGATACCGGACGGAAACGCGGATCGCGCAGCGCGGCAAAAGTAGCCGTGTCGCGCACTGTGATGTAGAGCGGCTTGATGGGCGAGGTGTAGCCGATGCAGCCGCGCAGCGATCCGCCTTCAGTGAGCGTTACAAAGGCGCCGTACTCCTGGTTGAGCGTTTCGCTTGTGCTTGCGGGGGGATCGTACGCCTTATGCGTCTGCACCGCATATTCTGCGGACTTGCGCGCCAGCGCGACCAGTTCGCTCTTCTCCTGATCGGTGAGCGAGAACGGCACTTCTTCTGCTGCTCCGTGCGGCGCCTTCACCAGAAGATCGGCGCTGTAGCCCACCACGCGCGAGTGATCGCCTGAAGTATCGCCGGAGTTGGCATACTTGAGCACCTCGGCTTTGGTTGCGCCCATGCGTTCGGTGGCGATCATCGCGGCCACAATCGGTGCCCCGCCGCAGGCCTCCCACGTTCGTGTCTCAAAATTGCGCGACATGCTGAAGTAGTCCCACGCCGCCAGCGCATGAAGTGTCTTGTGATCGATGGTCTCGGCTTCGGCGTAGGGATGATAGTGCGAGAGATCGGAGCTGGCCAGAATCAGCGTGTCGCCATTCTTCTTCTCGGTTTCGATCATCTTTGCCAGCGCCACTCCCAGCGCGCGGCTGCTCTCGTAGCTCTGGTCGCCCATTACGATGGGGACTAGCTCAAAGTTGCCCAGTACCTTCTGCAGCCAGGGCAATTGGACTTCGAGGGCGTGTTCGCCCCCTGCCGATGTGGGCGTGTGGCCTTCTTCAGAGAGGCGGATGGTCGGGCTCATCTTCGTTAACTGGCGCGCGAACGCCTTATCGACGGGAATGATTCCGAGCGGCGTTCGATACGCATCGCCATCGTAGACCGAGGTGAAGTCAAAGCCCACGTAGTGTGAGGGTGCGATGACGACGACGCGCGCATACTTGTGCCCCTTCAGCGCCGCGTAGGTCCACGCCGCCACGGGGCCGGAGTAGGGATAGCCCGCGTGCGGCGCGATCGCGGCAATGATGGCGCCGTCTACCGGCGGCGGCGAGGCATGAGCTAGCATGTCGTCAATCATGTCCGAGAGCGCCACGGGATCGGCCGGATAGAAAGAGCCTGCGACCGCGGCCTCGCGCACCTTTTGCTGTCCGGCGCCGTCGACGTGCTTCAGCGGTGCGGTGACCAGAAATGCTACCAGTGGAGCCATCAGCCAAGCCATACGCGAACTCCTTTTGCTGTTCATTGGACCAACCTGCTGGAGTGCTTATCCCAGGCGTTACACGTGCCAGACACCCGGGATTGGATGCTGGCAGTAGGGGCAAGCGCCATCCTTGCCGATCAGCAATTTGTTGGCCGTGAAGCCCATGCGTTCCACCAGCAGTTTGCGGCACTGCGGGCAATATGTGTTCTGCGCGGGATGCCCCGGCACGTTGCCGATGTAGACGTAGTGAAGACCCTCGGCGTCGGCAAT
>CAYQOQ010000036.1:0-2719 GCA_964419175.1 uncultured Occallatibacter sp.
ATGAACGCCATCTGGTCGCTGGGCCAGGCCATGTTTACCAAGTGCATTGTGGTGGTGGACGAGGACTGCGACGTGCAGGACGTGGGTGAGGTGGTGCTGCGCGTGGCAAACAACATTGACCCCGAGCGCGACATTCAGTTCACGCTGGGCCCGGTCGATACGCTCGATCACTCTTCGCGCCTGCCCAACTACGGATCGAAGATGGGCATCGACGCCACGCGCAAATGGAAGGCCGAGGGCTTCGAGCGGCAATGGCCGGCGATGATCGAGATGGATCGCGCGACGAAAGCAAGAGTGGATGCGCTGTGGGCAAAGCTGGGGCTGTGAACGAGTTTCGCGCTCAAGGTATCGATTTTGGAACCTGCGCAACAACGAACGCCGCTGCGCGGTCTGCTATATCTAGAATCATGCATTGCTTCGCTGTGCGGCGAGGTCTTGGCTTGATTGCATTCGTGCTAGCCGCCGCAACATCTCTCTATTCTCAGCAGGCTCCCGACAGCTTTCGCTGGATCGATTTCCACTCACCGAAGGACCAGGACACCGTTGTTTGGGTCACGCGTTCGCTGGCTGTCGAGGACTGGACCGCGATTCGCGAGATCGCTGTGGAGTACGACGCCGCGCTGGTCGTCACCACGAAACGCGCGACACCGCAGTCGGCAGCGACCGCCGACAGCTTCGATGTGTGGAGCGTTTCGCTGACCAATCACATTGTTGCGCCGGTCATCAGCGGCGTGAATCTGCGCTGGCTTGACTGGATGCGCTTTAGCGATGGGGCGCCGATGGAGTTGGCAGTTCTCTACGACAGTTGCCGCGACTGCGCCGCGAATACTTACTTCACGGCCTTCCACTACGACCTGAAGCAACACCGCTGGATCGCGCGCTGGATTCGCGGTGGCCAGGGCGTGCCCTTGTGGAGCGCCAACACGCCGCCAGGCGTCCAGTGGACGCAGATCTACGCCGGCATTGCCGAGCCGAACGGGCGCGAGTTGATCGCCACGTGGAGCCACTTCGACTACGACAACAAGAAGAAGGATCCAGACGACATTGTCTTCCGCTACGACGTGGACCCCTTCAGCGGTTTGGAGCGGAGCCTGCAACTGCTGGGCAAGGATGCCGACGCGATGGAGTTGCGCCTGTGCCGCGCGCAGGATGCGGTTCCGGATCTCCAGCGCGGGCAGGATTCGGCGGTTTGCCGGCAATTGCTCAAGCCCATCCCCGAGCGCAGACCCGTCACTACGCCCCCTGCCAACAACCACGGCAAGTCCGCGCCGCCGGGCGCACGGCATTAGGCCCTGAGCCAATTCGGCAATGGTCAATAGTGCGCAGTAGGGCTCCGTTCGACTGGGATAGCATCCAAATCGAACGGAGCGTGAAATGAGCTATTTTTCAGGATTCAGGCTGTTGCCATTGCTGGCCATGTCGGTTGTGCTTGGCGCCACCGGATGCCCCCAGGGCCCGAGTAGTGCGTCCGCTAACGGGGTGCAGGACCAGTCGGTCGACCCGGCGGCAGCCAACCTGGCCCCCGATGCAAACAATTCAGGCGCAACGGAATACGCTTCCGCACCCGCCCCCCAATACCAACAGAATCAGGCTCCCCCGGACCAGGGGAACGGCTCTTACCAGTCGTATGACCAGAATGCGTACGATCCGGGCTACGGAGAGCAGCCGGTAACCTACGCTCCTGAGCCGCCTCCGCCTTTGCCCGACTACGATCAGCCGCAGGCCCCTGGCGACGACTATATCTGGACGCCCGGCTACTGGGCATGGTCGCCACAGGGGTATTACTGGGTTCCCGGCGCCTGGGTCGAGGCTCCCTACGAGGGCGCGCTCTGGACACCTGGCTACTGGGGCTTTTGGAATAACCGCTATGGGTTTTACCGCGGCTACTGGGGCAGGCACGTCGGTTACTACGGCGGCATCGACTACGGCTTCGGTTACGTCGGCCTGGGCTACGAGGGCGGTTACTGGGGCGGCGGCTACTTTAACTACAACCGCTCGGTGAATAACATTGACATCTCCCGCTCCCACCACGTCTACGACCGCCAGGTGAACGGCGGCGGCCGGGGCGGCGCCCGGGGCGGCGCCCGCGTGAGCTTTAATGGCGGCTCGGGCGGAATCCAGATGCGAGCCAGACCCGCGGAATTGGGCGCGCTGCGCGAGCAGCACTCGGCGCCGATGGCGGCGCAGATGCAGAATGAGCGCTCAGCCAGCACCAACCGGGCACAGTTTGCCAACGTCAATCATGGCCGGCCGGCCAGCGTGGCCGTGAATCGGCCGCTTGCAGCCGATCGCAATGTGAGGGTCCCGGCGGCATCGCCGGTGCGCAATCAGGGAAATCCGCAACAACAACAGCAGCGCCAGGGAAATCCGCAACAGCAGCAGCAGCAGCGCCAGGCCGGGCAGCAGCAACAGCCGCAACAGCAGCAGCGCCAGGCGGTTCCGCAACAGGGACAGCGCCAGAATGCGCCGCAGCAGCAGCAACAACAACGTCAGGCTGCACAGCAGCAGCAACAACGCCAAGCTGGTCAACAACAACAACAGCAACGTCAAGCTGCGCAGCAGCAGCAACAACGCCAAGCTGGTCAACAACAACAACAGCAACGTCAAGCTGCGCAGCAGCAGCAACAACGCCAGGCGGGGCAACAGCAACAACAGCAACGTCAGGCTGCGCAGCAGCAGCAACAACGCCAGGCGGGGCAACAGCAACAACAGCAACGTC
>CAYQOQ010000036.1:2819-33874 GCA_964419175.1 uncultured Occallatibacter sp.
GCTGCGCAGCAGCAGCAACAACGCCAGGCGGGGCAACAGCAACAACAGCAACGTCAGGCTGCGCAGCAGCAGCAACAACGCCAGGCGGGGCAACAGCAGCAACAGCAGCGGCAAGCCGCACAGCAGCAACAGCGGCAGGCTGCTCCGCAACAACAGCAGAGGCAAGCAGCGCCGCAGCAACAGCAGCACCAGTCCGCTCCGCAAAAATCGGAGCATCCGAGGATGTAGGATTCCGGAGAGCATCCGCGCCGAACTCCGCGGATGCTCTCCGGCAATGGGTACGGGCTACTGCGCTGCCTGTACCTTGATAGCCACCAGATTGCGCACCCAGCGCGCCGGGCGCGTCTCGCGCGAGGCGATCAGCTTGAGTGGGCCATCGGCGGCGAGCGGTTTTCCGCCTTCCGCGTCCGCCACAATCACGGTGGCGTCATGGACATCCGGATTGACCTCGGCCATCGAGTAAACAGCTTTGTAGCCATCCGAGCCGACCGCCACCAGGTAGAACGCCATATATTTGCCCATGGGCTTGGCGGACACGCCCAGCTTTGCGAGCAGGTCAATCAGCGGCACGCCGGAGTAGGTCTCATCGGCTTTGGTATGTTCGTTGTGGACGGTTACGGTCTTGTGCGGCAGCGCGGCCAGCGCGGTTGGCGTCCAGTCGGCGGATTTGCCTTCGAATGTGATCCGCACAACCCCGGTCGGAATCGTTTTGTCCTGGGCCATCCCCATGCAGTGGCCCATGCCGCCGCAGTGGCTCATGTCCATGCCCATGTCCGCGCCTGCGCCAGCGGCTTTGGGCTGGCTTGCGCTCTGGCCCATGTCCATGCCTTCCATCTGGCGCTGCCCTGTGCCCTGCGCCGCGGTGGAGTGCTGCGTCTGCGCTCCTGCCGCTGTCACGCTCAATCCGAGTACCAAAACAGCCCAAACGCCCATTTTCATCGGTTGGTCTCTCCCGGACTTCATCGTATACTAGCCTCATGTCGATTGTGCGCAACGTCGCCGGCATCGTGAAGGGCATGAGCATCACCTTCGGGGAGATGCTGCAGCCGACCGAGGTGGAGAATTATCCCGACGGCAAGGGCCCCTTGCGCGGAGCGGTTCTCGAGCAGCGCTTTCGCGGCGCGCACGTGCTGCAGCGCGACGAGAACGGCCTGGAGAAATGCGTCGCCTGTTTCTTGTGCGCGGCGGCCTGTCCCTCGAACTGCATCTTCATTGAGGCTGCGGAAAACACCGAGGAGGTTCGCATCTCCTCGTCCGAGCGCTACGCCAAGGTCTACAACATCGATTACAACCGATGCATCTTCTGCGGCTATTGCGTGGAAGCTTGCCCGACCGACGCCATCACGCACGGTCACGGCTTCGAACTGGCCACGCTGAATGCCACCAACCTGGTAATGCGCAAGGAAGACATGCTGCTGCCGGTTGAGGCTTTGATCCCAGCGAAATAAAAACAGGTTCAATTTCGTGGATTCGAATATGGAACTCTTTGAATGTGGATACGCAGGCGCAAACAAAGATATTATCCGCATGTGTGCAGACTTGGATCATGGTTGGACAAACCTCGGTAGGGCATGGGGCTTTGATAGGACCAACTACCTAGAATACGGTGAATCAAAATTTAGGTGCCGCCTTCGATTGGTCGAAAAAGCGCCCAGGTCATATGAATCGAGGAAGACATTCCTTGACCGCTATTTTGATTCCATAGTGCTTGGAAGCAATCATGTATCGCTCCATGGAATGAAGCTGGAAGTGGACGTTCCGCTGGCGCAGCAATGGACGCAGACGGCCGACGTAAATAGACGACCTCGCATTTACGAGATTGGAGAGGACATTTTTTATATAGAGACGGAAGATGGAAACATAAACTATCGACTTCAGATTTGGGTCGTACTTCATGGCCAATCGAAGATGTTTGTGCCGGAGCAACGCGAGTGGGGTGACGGTTTTGCGTGGATCGGGGGCCGTCCCGAATCCAACCCCAGAAAGTTCTGAGCAATATCTAGACGACACTCACCGCCATCTGCGCCGGAAAAAGCCTCAAATCATAAATTATTTCGCATAGACCACTACGAGCTTCCGCTACTCAATCCCCACCAGCAACCCCCGCTCGCGCATCTCGGTCAACACGCGCTCGACCTTCCAGTCCAGAGCGCCTGTGCCGTCCACCTGGAGATCGGCGTTCACGGACGAAGGCCTGACAAACATCACGCTCGATGGCCGCACGGTCGTCTCGTACTGCTGCCGCACCGACTCCGGCGTGCGGCCGCGCTCGTCAATGTCGCGCTTGAGCCGCCGCTCGAAGCAGAGTTCGTCGGGCGTGTCGATATACACGCGCAGGCTGTAGAGCGGCAGCAGTTCGGGGTAATAGAGCGCAAACAGGCCTTCGACCACCAGGAACGAGCCAGGCGTGACGCGCTCAGTGCGGCCGACCACGCGCGTGTGCGTGGAGAAGTCGTAGAGCGGCCGTTCTATTACTTCGCCCCGCGCCAGCATCGCCACCTGAGCCGTGAGCAGCGGGCTTTCGATCATCGCCGGATCGTCGAAGTTCTGGCGGATGCGTTCGCTATAGGGCATGTGGCCCAAGTCGCGGTAGTAGTTGTCGAGATGGAAGTGGATGCCGCCCAGCGTGTGCGCCAGTTCGGAGGCCAGGGTGGTTTTGCCCGAGCCGGAACAGCCGGCAATGCCCAGCACTACGGGCGGAAAAGGCAGGCGCTGCGTCTCTATAGCGATCTCTGTTTCAGCTTCGCTCATGCTTCGGCTTCCATCGCGGCGGCGATTTTCGGCGCGAGGCGCTGCAACAATCCGGCCAGCCTCTGCTCCACCTGCCGCCCGGTCTCTGAGACATCTTCGTGGCTCAGGTGCGTTGCGCCGAGGCCCGCCGCCAGATTTGTGACGCACGAGATGCCGAGCACCTCCATGCCCATGTGCCGTGCCACAATCGTCTCCGGCACCGTAGACATGCCCACCAGCGTAGCGCCCAGCGCGCGAAAGGCGCGAATCTCCGCGGGCGTCTCGAAGCTCGGTCCCGGCGTGGCCAGGTAGACTCCTTCGTCGAGCGAGAACCCCTCTTCGGTTGCAGCTACTTTCGCTAAGGCGCGGAGCGCTTTGCTGTAGGCCTCCGTCATGTCGAAGAAGCGCAGACCAGCGCCCTTGCGCACGGCAAAGCGCGGCTCGTTCGGGCCGGTGAGCGGGTTCCATCCCATGTGGTTGATGTGGTCGGCAAGCGCGACCAACTGGCCCACGTGGTAGCCCTGCTGGATGCCGCCGGCCGCGTTGGTCAGCACCACGGCCCGCACGCCGAGAGTGCCCAGCACGCGCATCGGAAAGGTCACCTGCTGCGGCGTGTAGCCCTCGTAGGAGTGCACGCGGCCCTGCATTACGACAACGGGAACCCCGCCGAGTAACCCGGCGACGATGCGCCCCGAGTGTCCTTCGACGGTCGATTGGGGAAAGTGAGGAATCTCCGCGTAGGGAATGAAGATGGGGTTGGAAACTGCATCGGCAACCGCGCCCAATCCTGAGCCCAGCACCAAGCCGACGCGCGGAGCAAGGCCGCCCAGCATGCCGCGAAGGAACTCTGCCGCTTCAACCACTTGATCGTAGTAAGTCATATTGAAATCCTGACGGTGCGCTTTCGCCATTTTACAGGCGCGACCGTAAAACGGCGCCTTCCTGTTCAGCCGGCTACCCAGCTATCCGGATAGATCGTGACCGCGGAGCAGCCGATCGAATAATTGAACCACGCGTGTTCGGTCGTCGGCGTTGCGAAGAAGCCTTCGAGGTTGTTGCGGCGAACAACTTCAGCCACAAATTCACGCGGGCCGTAGAAGAGCGTGAAGAAGCTATCCCAGTCCACCGTCAGCAGACAAGATTCATCCGGAGCTGCCAGGGTTCCGCGAGAGGGAAAGACTTCTTCGCTGCTCTTGAGCCTCTGAACGCTGAGCCTCTGCACGGGATCGACGCCGGGAAACTCGGGGATAAAGATCAACTCTCCGCAGCCGGCGGCTTCGAACGCAGCGAGAAAATCCATCTGCAGCAACGGCTCGAATCTGCCTTCGCCCGGCATCCAGACAGACTTAGATTCGAGAAAGCGTTGCAGCGTATCGTTGGCTGCATAGTCGCATAGGTCTTCGTTGATCGACCGTATGGACGTCAGCAATGCCTGGTTCAGTTTGGCGCAAGTGCTCAGTCCTGTTTTGCTGGAGACGTGGGCCCAGGTGCATTTCGCGCCGGCGCTCAGAATCTGTTCGTCGGTTGGATACTGCTTTGTCGCTTTCCAGGTGAGGCCGTCCGGCACGCTGACAAATGGCTGAAGGATCACGTAGACGGATTCATACGCGCCGCCATACGCCTCGATCAAAGGCGAATCGTACTGTGGGTAAATCAGACGTTCGTATTGCACCGAACAGGATAGCAAAGGCTGAGCTCGCAGAATTGTGACGGCGGATTCCGTTGAGTAGGGCCGGCGTTGCTCGGAATGAGAGGATAGAGGAGCGGACGGGCTCCGCGCGGGGAGGCGCAGCGCATGAAGCAGATTGTCGCAATCATCTTTGGGCTGGGGCTGGGCTGCAATGCGCTGCTCTTTGTGCCGCAGATTGTTGCTGTCTGGCGCAAGAAAACCGACGAAGGCATTTCGCTGATTACCTTCGGCGGTTTCAGCGTGCTGCAGGCCATCGGCATCGTCCATGGCTACTTCCAGCAGGATCTCTCGTTGATGCTTGGCATGGCGGCGAGCCTGTTGACGTGCGGCACCGTGACGGCTCTCACGATCTTTTACCGTGTGCGGCGTTTGCGGGTCCGGAACTAAAGCCTGCTTACGGCGCCTCGGACGGGTCGGGTGAGTTCGCGGTGTTCAGATCGACGAATGTATTGGCGCTCGGCGCAATGCCTGGCGCATAGCAGTTGCGGTCGGGCGCCTGGTTCGCGGGGCAGGCGGCGCTGAACTGCACCCGGCGCGGCGACTGCGCGTATTGCCAAACCACGGCGGAACCCGCAAGCGCTGGAGAAAATGCCGCGGTCAACTTCATCGGGTTTTGGAGTGTGCATCCCGGCGAGGGCGGACATTGGTCGTTTGCAATCCACAGCGCCAAGTGCCCCGCACTTTTACCTTTGGAGGAGTGTATTGCGCTCTCTTGCTCTAGCTCCACAATGTTTCGCGCCGTACTGATGGTACTGCCGCCATCGGGCACGTCAATGCCGGAGCAGTAGACGCCCGCGCGCGCGCCGCCAGCCCGCACCGCATCGGCCCACGCAAACAGATAAGCAGCCTGTTCCGGCAGAAGCCGTCCGCCCTCTTCCTGATCCAGGAAGATCAGTACATTCTTCGGAAAGCCTTCACGCGCGGCAGCGGCTACGGCGGCCTTTCCATCGGCGGTCCCAACAGCAACTGCGTCCGCGCCTTTCAGATCCGCGTACCTTCGCCCGTTGAAAAGAACCAGAAATCCGAAGCCGTATTTCTTCAGCAGCGCGCGCTTGCCGGTCCAACTATTCTGCTGTTCTCCTGGCGGATTGCTGAGCCAATAGCTTGTATAGCGAAAGCTCTTGCGCAGAGCAGGGAGTGCGCCGTCGCCGGGATAATCGTTGCGGTCGAAGCCCAAATAGGACTTCTGCGTGGACTGCTGCGCAGCGCCCGAGAGCGCCGCACTCATCAGCAACAGCGCCGCACACGCACCTCTTCGCTTCATCGCTCGCATTCAGCCCAGGAATATCCCGGCAATCGAGGCCGAGATCAGGTTCGCCATTGTGCCGGCAAGCATTGCGCGCACGCCCAGTTGGGCCAGGTCGTTGCGGCGCTCCGGAACCAGCGCGCCGATGCCGCCGATCTGCATGCCGATGGAGCCTAGATTCGCAAACCCGCACAGAGCGAAAGTAGCGATGGTGAACGAGCGCGGATCCAATGCGGCCCTTTGCGTTCCAAGCGAGATGTAGGCAATCACTTCATTCAGCGCCATGCGTGTGCCCAGAAGGTTGCCGATGGCCATGCAGTCGTGCCAGGGCACGCCGATGAGCCATGCAACGGGCGCAAACGCGTAGCCAAGAATCTGCCCCAGCGAGCCGGGAACCCACGGCACGCCGCCGTGAACCCAGCCGAGCAGGTTGTCCAGCAGCGCGACCAGCGCGAGAAAACTGATGAGCATGATGGCCACGTTCATGGCCAGCTTGCCGCCGTCGATGGTGCCGCGCGCGATCGAGCCGATAAAGTTTTCGTCCTTGTGTAACTCGTCCTTGGGGATGACGACGTTGCCTTCGGTGGCGGGTACTTCGGTTTCCGGCACCAGCATCTTGGCCACCAGGATTGTGCCGGGCGAGGTCATGATGACGGCAGAAAGCAGATGGCGCGCTTCGACGCCCTGCGCGATGTACATGGCCATGATGCCGCCAGAGACATGGGCCATGCCGCTGGTCATGATGACCATCAGTTCGCTGCGGGTGGCCTTGGACAAAAAAGGCCGGATGGTGAGCGGCGCTTCGGTCTGACCCATGAAGATGCTAGCCGCGACATTCATGCTTTCCGCGCCCGAGATGCGCATGGTCTTGAGCATGATCCAGGCCATGGCGCGGATGACGATCTGCATCACGCCGATGTGGTAGAGCAATGCGAAGAAGGCGGAGATAAAGATGATGGTGGGCAGCACCTGGAAGGCGAAGATGGAGCCCATGCCGCCACCACCGGGAACGCCCAGCGCGCCAAACACCATCTTGGTGCCGGCGAAGGTGCAGGCGAGCATCTGTGTGACCACGCCGCCGGCCCAGCTCATGAACTGCTGGCCATAGTTGAAGCGCAGCACCAGAAAGGCAAAGGTGATCTGCAGGCCAAGTCCCCAGGCGATGGTGCGCCAGCGAATGTGTTTGCGATCGGTCGAGCCCAGCCACGCCGCCAGCAGCACGGCCAAAATTCCCAGCACACCCGTGAATCGAACCAATGCGGTGCCTCCCTGTTCTTCGACTACCTTACAGTATTGCCCAGAAATTTTTCCGCCGATTCGCTGGTGATAATGCGGTTCACCAGCTTCACAGGATCGGGTAGAGTCTTCGAGAACTGAATCGCCTGCTTGAGAATCTCCACCGGTTCCGCGAGCATGTCCCTGGTGGTGGCGAAGACGGTTGCCATTGGCTGCCCCTTTTCGACATAAGCGCCGCGCCGCGCGTGAAACAGGATGCCAGCGTGGGGATCGACCGGCTCGCCGGCCTTTTCGCGGCCCGCGCCGGTTCTCTGCACGGCCCAGCCCAGTGCGGTGGTGTCCATAGTAGCCACGTAGCCGCGCTCCCAGGCTCCGACCGTTTCGGTTGCGCCGGGCGTATGAAATCCACGCATATTGTCGAACACGGAAATATCGCCGCCCTGGGCCGCGATCATCTCGAAGAAGTGCTTGAGCGCGGAGCCATCCATGAGCGCCGCTTCGGCGCGCTTGTAGCCAGCCGCGGGGGTGTCCGCCTGTCCGCCCAGGTAGATCATCCATCCGGCCAGAATCAGAGAAAGCTCGCGCAGGTCGTTATTGTCGATGGGCGGCTTGCCGCGCAGCAACTCGACGGCCTCCACCAGCTCAATCCAGTTGCCGGCCGATGTGCCCAGCGGCTGGCCCATGTCGGTCAGCAAGGCCACGGTTCGGGTGCCGGCAGCTTCGGCCGTTGCCACCATCAGGGCCGCCAGGTATTCTGAGTCCGCTTGCTTGCGCAGGAAGGCACCCGAGCCCGTCTTGACATCGAGCACCAGTGCGTCGAGGCCGGCGGCGAGCTTCTTGCTTAAAATCGATGCGCAAATGAGCCCTGGGCTTTCGACCGTCGCGGTGCGGTCGCGCAGCGCGTAGAGGACGCGGTCGGCGGGCACCAGGCGCGGCGTCTGGCTCACGATGGAGGCTCCGCACTGCAGCAGCACCGCCTCAAATTCCTGTAACGTCAGCGCGGTGCGGAAGCCGGGAATCGACTCCAGCTTGTCGAGTGTGCCACCGGTGTGGCCCAGGGCGCGTCCGCTGATCATGGGGACGGCGACGCCGCAGGCCGCGGCAAGGGGCGCAATCAGGAAGCTGGTCTTGTCGCCCACGCCGCCGGTCGAGTGCTTGTCCACGGCCTTCTTGCCCAGCCGCGCCGGTGAAAATTTCTCTCCCGAGTCGCGCATGGCAAGGGTGAGCGCGCGCGTCTCGTCCAGAGAAAGTCCGCGCAGCCAGGCGGCCATCAGCCAGGCGGCAAGCTGCTCAAGTCGTATCGATCCAGACGCCGCGCCGGCGGCCAGAAAACCGATCTCGCGCGCATCGAGCGCGCCGCCGTCGCGCTTCTTGCGAATCAGGTCTACGGTGTGGATCGGGGCTGGGGTTGGATCGGGCATTGCTTTCTAATCCTCTATTTGCCAATAGACGATTATTGCAAGGTAGGCTTCCGCTTGGAAGGGCGGCTATTGACTTTGATGAGGCGTTGCCTCACTTCAGCTTCATATCGAAGGCCAGCGGCAGCAGCTCGGCGAACGTCATGGTGTGTATTCCATCGGCGGCCGGAAAGATGACAGGCGCGTCCGGCAAGATGAACTCGGCCAGCATCTGGCGGCAGGCGCCGCAGGGCGGGCTGGCGGCATTGTTCAGATTGGCGACAGCCGCTGCCTCAATCCTAATCTGGGGTCCGAATTGGGAAACCGCTTTGACAAGGGCGCAACGCTCGGCGCAGATGGTCAAGCTGTAGCTGATGTTTTCAACGTTTGTGCCGGTCACTATTTCGCCGTTGGTAAGCCGCAGCGCCGCGCCCACCCGGAATTCGGAGTAAGGGGAATAAGAGTGTTGGGCGGCCTGACGGGCTTGTTCCAGCAGAGCATCGAGCTCCGGCGTGCTCTTTGCGTTCATGGTGTTCCAATCTCCAAACGGACTGAGACTTGAGGCTAAAGCATTTGCGGGGTTTTTGTACATGGAGTATGAACCGAGCAGGAAGCGGAGAGGTGTTCGATCTGTGGCTTCTGACTGCTCATTTCTCAAGTTGCACCCCATCTTTCCGATAAAGGCCTTGAGTGCATACTGCGCCGGGAGTTCCGATCCCGGCCGGCTGGATGAGTGGACGCAATGGATGAACTGACGAGAGAGTTCCTGATCGAGAGCCAGGAAGGGCTTGATCGCATGGAGCGGTGCATGACGGATCTTGAGGTGCGTCCGCAGGATGCGGAACTGCTTGGAGAGATCTTCCGCTCGGTGCACACCATCAAGGGGACTACGGGCTTTCTCGGTTTTAAGCGGCTGGAAAAGCTGGCCCACTCGGGCGAGAATCTGCTTGGTCTCTTGCGGGATGGAAAGCTGACCGTCAACGAGCCTCTGATTACGGGCCTTCTGAAATTGCTCGACGGGCTTCGTTCGATTCTCAAAGCCATTGAAACCGAAGGCGGTGAGGGCGAGGGCGATGATTCGGCGCTGATTGCGCGGCTTGAAGAGCTGCAGGCGCCGGCCAAAGCCAAACAGGCAGTGCACGCGAAAGTCGGCGAACCGGCGGCTCCGGCCGCATCCAGCGCCCCTCCGGCAGCTCCACCTGCAAGTGTGCCCGTGGCCGCTGTAGCCGCGCCTGCGCCGCTCGCTCTGGTGCAAAGCACGCCAGCCGCGAAGGCCCCGGCGGCTCCTGAGACCGCAACGCCCGCGCCCGAGGCAGAAACGGATGCTACCCGCCAGCGCACTCCGACGACAGGAGCGGCTGCTGGGTCCGCTGCCGAAAGCACGCTGCGTGTGGACGTGGTTCTGTTGAACCGCATGATGAATCTGGTTGGCGAACTGGTGCTGACCCGGAATCAGGTTCTGCAGGCCACGGCGTCCGACCCCAACATGACCATGCTGTCGCGCCGCCTGGATATGGTGACGGCCGACCTGCGCGAGAACGTGATGAAAGCGCGCATGCAGCCGGTGTCGAACATCTTCTCGAAGATGCCGCGCATTGTGCGCGACCTGTCGCAGTCGCTCGGCCGGCGGGTGCGGTTGCAGGTCGAGGGCCAGGATACAGAACTGGACAAGAGCCTGCTCGAGGCCATCAAGGACCCACTGACACACGCGGTCAGAAACTCGCTCGATCACGGCATTGAGCCGCCCGCTGTGCGCGAAGCGGCAGGCAAGGATCCGGAGGGAACGCTCAAGCTGCGGGCCAGCCACGAAGGCAGCCACGTCATCATTGAAGTCTCCGACGACGGGGCCGGCATGGCTGTAGAAAAAATACGCCAGAAGGCCATCGAACGCGGCATCATCACGCCCGAGCGCGCCGCGCAACTGGGCGAGCGCGAACTGTTGCAATTGGTGTTTCTGCCGGGGTTTTCGACCGCAGCCGCCGTCACCAACGTGAGTGGACGCGGCGTGGGCATGGACGTGGTTCGCACCAACGTGGAGAAGATCGGCGGCAAGGTCGAACTGGACTCGCGCACCGGCAAGGGAACCACGCTACGGTTGCGCATTCCGCTGACGTTGGCCATTATTCCCGCGCTGATTGTGCGCAGCGTGAATCAGAGCTTTGCGCTGCCGCAGGGTTCGCTGTCGGAGCTGGTGCATGTTCCGCCGGAGCAGGCAGCGAAATCGATCGAGTGGATCGAAGGTGCGCCTCTCTACAGGCTGCGCGGCCACTTGCTGCCGCTGGTCTTTTTGGATCGCCTGCTCGTGCCCGGCACGGAGCGCGACATGACTGTGGCCGACAACTTCATCGCCGTGCTCGATGCCGAGGGCCGCCGTTTTGGCCTGGTGGTGGACGGGCTGGCCGATCCGGAAGAGATTGTCGTTAAGCCGCTTTCGGCCGTGCTGAAGGGCATTGGCCTCTACTCCGGCGCCACCGTGCTGGGCAACGCGGACCTGGCATTGATTCTCGATCCCGGAGCCATTGCTGTTAAAGTCGGGGTAACGCTGACCACCAACGCCGCCGAAGAAGAAGCCGCGCGCGTGGCCGCGGCAGAAGACGAGAGCAACGCCGCCAAAGGCATGGAATATCTGCTGGTCGAGGTTGTCGGGCGTCGCGCCGCCGTGCCGCTGGCCGACGTGCTGCGCATTGAACAACTCCCGCTTTCGCGGGTTGAGTATATCGGCTACCGGCCGGTGTTGAACTTTGAAGGCCAGTTGATGCCGGTGGAGGATTCGGGCGGCGTGTTGACGGCGGCCGGGTCCGATCCTGAGACCCAGGTCATTGTGGTCGTATGCCGCGAAGGCAATCGTCAGGTGGGCATTGCGGTTTCGCACGTGCTCGACGTAGCGGCGGGCGGTGACCTGTTTGAAGCAGGAACCGAACAGCGCACCGGCGGCGTTACCTTGCTCAAGGATCATGTTACGGGCGTGGTCGACCTGGGCGGCGTGCCGCCCCTGGCGGCCGGCGAGAGCGCGCCCGCGGAGTGGAACCAGATTGCGGAGACAGTAGCATGAGCACAGCAACGTTAGTTCATCGGAAAGACAAAACGTCGGCGTTGGTTGAGGTCTGCTCGGTGCGCCTGGGGGAGACATGGTTCGGCGTGCCGATCACCCACATTCTTGAGATCGTCGGCTCCTCGCGGCCGCAGCCGGTTCCACTTGCACCTGCCTTTGTCGGCGGGCTGGTCCATTACCGCGGCGACGTACTCACGACAGTGAGCCTGCGCCAGTTGCTTTCGCTTCCGGCCAAAGAGGGAACGCAGGACATTCTGGTTCTGGAGTCTGCGGGCGGATGCTTCGGGCTGCTGGTGGATGCGGTCGGCGAGGTGCTGACGGTTTCCGCGTCCGATCACGAGCCCAACCCGTCCATTCTGGACCAGCGGCGCAAGGCTCTGTTTGCCGGGGCGTACAAGCTCAAAGAGAAGCTGTTGGTCATGTTGGACCCGGAGAGGCTTGATCCGATGCGATTGAGTCAGGCCCAGACGGGTTAGTTTCCAGCTTTGCGTTTTTCTCGCTGTTCGAAAGCGTTGCGACCTGGCAGACACCTTCGAGATGTCAGTCAGGAGCGAGACGCTAGCAGCCAGGCCTTACGGAGGTAGCCATGCGAGCACTCATTGTCGACGACTCCCGCTTTGTGCGGGGTTATCTGCGCGGCCTGCTCGAGGAAAAGGGAATCGAGTGCGAAGAGGCGGCTGACGGCCAGGCAGGCCTCGCTCTTCTGCACGGCGAACACGCCTTTGACCTTGCGCTGCTCGACTGGAACATGCCCGTGATGAACGGCCTTGAGATGCTCAAGCAATTGCGCGCCCAGGGCTTCAACGGCGTCAAGGTGATGATGGTAACCACTGAAGCCGAGAACGATTTCATCCTCCGCGCCCTCAATGCCGGCGCCGACGAATACCTGATGAAGCCCTTCGACAAAGATGCCCTCGACGAAAAGCTCACGATTCTTGGCCTGGTCGAGGCCTAAGCCATGGCGCCCGCTCGCCGGACTCGCATTCTAATCGTCGACGACTCGACCGTAATGCGTAGCTTGCTGCGCTCGGTCGTCAGCTCCGACGCCCGCCTTGAAGTTGCCGGCACCGCCGCCGACGGCGCCTCGGCCTTGAATAGCCTCGCGGTCCTTCACCCCGATCTGATCTTGCTGGATGTGGAGATGCCGGTCATGGATGGTTTGGTCACGCTCAAAGAGTTGCGGAGACGCGGAAACAGGATGCCAGTAATCATGTGCAGTTCTCTGACCCAGCGCGGCGCCCGGGTGACCATTGAAGCCCTTGCCGGTGGCGCGGCCGATTATGTAACCAAGCCGGCCGGGCAGGCCGGACGCGAGGTCGCGCAGCGGACACTTGCGCAGGAGCTGATTCCCAAGATTCATGCGCTGACCAGTGCGCCACCCAGCCGGCCTGCGGCGCAGACGCACGGTCTGGCTCCGCAGCCGGGCTTTCCCGGCTCGACCCGCGTACGGCTCATTCCGCCCCTCGCTTCGTCCCTGACGCAGCCCTTCAGGCAGCAGCCCATCTCCGCCGCCCCGGCCATTCTTGCCATCGGCGTCTCGACTGGTGGTCCGGCCGCACTCGATGCTGTGCTGCCGGCGCTGCCCGCCGGCTTTCCTCTTCCGGTGCTTATTGTGCAGCACATGCCGGAGCTGTTCACGCGTCTGTTTGCAGAGCGCCTCAACGGCCGCTGCAACCTGCGCGTCCGCGAGGCCTCTGAAGGCGAACCGGTGCTGCCCGGAACCATCTACATCGCCCGAGGCAACTGGCATCTAGAAGCGCTCGTCGCTCCGGCCGCGTCCGCGCCGGCCACACTGCACCTGACTCAGGGACCGCTTGAGAATCACTGCCGCCCTGCAGTCGATGTGCTGTTTCGTTCCGTGGCACGTGTCTATGGCTCCGGCGTACTGGCCGTGGTGCTTACCGGCATGGGGGCCGATGGTCTAAACGGGTGCCGCATGATTCGCGAACAGGGAGGCAGCGTGCTGGCACAGGACCAGGCATCGAGCACCGTCTGGGGAATGCCCGGCGCCGTGGCCACCGCGGGCTTGGCTCATAAGGTTCTGCCTCTGGACGCCGTCGCTCCAGAGATCCTCCGCATCGTGAGCCATGCGCGACCGCTTCCGCGCGATCTTAGTCGCCAGGCGGTGTCGTAATGGAACAACAAGCCACCAGCGCCGACTACGGCTATCTTCGCCAGCTCGTCTTTGGTCTCTCTCAGAACGTGCTCGATCCCTCGCGCGACTACCTCTTTGAGATACGCCTCTCCACACTGTTGCGTAATCAGGGTATGAGCCGCATAGACGAACTCGTGCACCACCTGCGCACTACGAAAGATCCGAATCTGGAGCGCGCCATCGCCGAGGCGATGACGATCAACGAAACCAGTTTCTTCCGCGACTCGCGTCCCTTCGAGCTGTTGCGCACCGAGCTGCTGCCCAAACTGATTGAGGCCCGCCGCCTGGCGCGGGGTCTGCGCTTCTGGAGCGCCGCCTGCTCCACCGGCCAGGAAGGCTACAGTCTGGCGATGCTGCTGATGGAGCATTTTCCTATGCTCGTTGGCTGGAACCTGCGCATTGAAGGCACCGACCTGAGCCACGAGGTCGTCGAGCGCGCTCAGGCCGGCCGCTACCACCGCATCGAAATCAACCGCGGCCTTCCGGCCCGCTTCGTCGTCCGTTACTTCGACCACGTTGGCGAGGATTGGGTCGTCAAGCCCGAGGTCCACAAGCACTGCAACTTCCGCCAGGCCAACCTCTGTGCGCCCACGCTGCCCTTCAACCGCGCCGGCGACCGCTTCGACGTCATCTTCCTGCGCAACGTGATGCTTTACTTTTCCCGGGAGACCCGCAAAACCCTGATGGCCGGCATCCATCGCTTGCTGGCCCCCGACGGCATCCTTTTCCTCGGCTCCAGTGAGCAGCCCGCCGACCCCTCCATCTGGACGTCGATCCTCGCCGGCGGCACCTGCTACTTCAAGCCAAGGCAGCCCAGCTAGAAGCAGGCCCTAGGGAAAAGACGGCCTGCACACACGGTTTTCCGCTGCCCGCTGCTCGCCTGTCCGGCACCGGGCGGACCGAGCCGCGAAAAAGGCTCAACCTCAAAACAGTATGACCTGTATCACTGCGTTGAACGCGGACTTAATTTGTCGTATATTAAATGAAGACCAAATTAGTCGCACATTCGGGCCGCAAAGGAATTACCGTGAAAAATTGCAGCGCAATCCTACAATATCTTATTTTTATTCTTATATTTGCCTCGACTGCCAACGCTGCGGAAACCTTCCCCGCCAGCGGTGTTGTGCACGATGCCACCGGAGCCATGATCCCAGGTGCCGCCGTTACTTTTCACGATTCCGGCATCGGAGCTCCGATCTCCACCCAAACCGATGAGCAGGGCGCTTTTCACGTTGCGCTGCCAGCGCCAGGGACCTACCAGGTCGAGATCCAGGCCAATGGGTTCGTAACTTATCGGGGCTCGGTGACGGTGAGCGCCGCTGCGCCCACGGCCGCTCTGCAAGTCGTGCTGACCATCGCGGGCAACATCCAGACCGTCGAGGTGACGGCCGACGCTCTCGCGGCTGAGACCACGAGCACCCAACTGGGCGAATCGCTCGGCACGCGCAAGATTGAAGCCGTGCCCCTGAATGGGCGCAGCTTCACCGACCTGATGGCGGTGCAGCCGGGCATTATTCCGCAAAACACGGCGCAGCCCGGCGCTGTCATCATGACCGGCGTGGCTTCGACGCCGCCCTCCGGCGATGCCAACCCCGGCAACTTATCCATCAGCGGTCAGCGCGAGTCTTCCAACGGCTTTCGCGTCAACGGCAGCGATGTGGAAGAAGACGTGAACATGGGCACTTCGATCCTGCCCAACCTCGATGCAATCGACAGTTTCAAGGTGCTCACCTCGAACTTCGATGCCGAGTACGGCAACTCGAGCGGCGGCCAGGTGCTGGTCGTCACCAAATCCGGCACGGCGAAGACGCACGGCTCGGCCTTCGAGTTCCTCCGCAACACGGCTTTCGACGCGCGCAACTATTTTTCCGCCGACCGGGCAGCGTATAGGCAGAACCAGTTCGGCGGTACCCTGGGCGGCTCGCCCTTCCACACCAGGAACTTCGCACTTTTCGGCGACTATCAAGGCACGCGGCTCACTGAAGGCATTGACACCGGCAACATCTCGGTACCCTCAACCGCCCAGCGCGGAGGAGATTTCAGCCAAAGTCCGCTCACTGGCTCTGTCAGCGGCGACTACCTGGCCGCGCTGCTCTCTGCGCGTCTGGGCCGCACCGTCACGGCTGGCGAATCGTATGCCGCCGTTTTTCCCAATGGCCAGATTCCGCAGACCGCGTGGTCGGCTCCGGCCAAATCGTTGCTGACTTACGTTCCCGAGCCCAATGTGGGCGACGCGCTCTTTGCCACCTCTGCCCAGGCCGAGACGCTCGCCGACAACAAGGGCGCTCTGCGCGCGGACTGGACCCACGGCAGGGGCACTCTGACCGCCTACTATTTTCTCGACAATTATTCGCTCGACAATCCTTACCCCACCGCGACCGGCGGCGCCAGCGTTCCGGGCTTCGACGCCACAAGCAACGGGCGCGCACAACTTGCCACCCTCACCCACGTTGCCACCTTCGGCGCATCCACGCTGAACGAGGTTCACCTCAGCTACATGCGCAATGACAACGCCACCGGGCAGCCGCATGGCGGCGTGGGGCCGTCGCTCGCCTCGCAGGGATTCTCCGGAATCGTCGCGCTCAAGCCTTCCACCGAGGGCGTTGCCAACGTCGCGTTCAACGACTTCACCCTTGGCGTCGACACAACGGCCATTGTGCAGGCCGAAAACATCTACGAGATCAGCGAGTCCTTCTCGCGCATCATGGGCCGGCACGGCCTGAAGGCTGGCGGCGAAATTCACTCGAACCAGATCAACACGCATCCCGACGTGATCTTCAACGGCAGCTTCGCCTTCAACGGTTCGGAGACGGGCCTGGACTTCGCCGACTTTCTGCTCGGCGTCACGTCCAGCTACACGCAGGGCCAGGCGCGCGACTTCTACAACCGCAATCTCTACATGGCCGCGTTTGTGCAGGACAGTTGGAAGGCGACCTCCGAACTCACCATCAACTACGGTGTTCGCTGGGACCGCATTCGTCCCTGGCAGGAAAAATTCAATCAACTGCAAACGCTGGTCAGGGGCGAGCAGTCGCAAGTCTTTCCCGACGCGCCGCAGGGCCTCGTGTTTCCCGGCGACCCCGGCGTTCCCGATTCACTGGCTCCGGCGCGCAACAATTTCGCTCCCCGCATCGGCATTGCCTGGACGCCGTCGTTGCTCGCAACCTCCGCGCCCGATTGGGTGCAGAAACTCACCGGCACGCCAGGCCAGACCAGCATTCGTCTTGGTTACGGCGTCTTCTACACCGCGTTTGAAGGGCTCTCGGCCGGCATCATGAGCGCCAATCCGCCCTACGGCTACACGTATACCTCGGCCGCGCCGCCGCTCTTCGAGTCGCCCTTTACCGTGGCCGCAACCGGCGTCAATGCAGGGCAGCGCTTCCCGCTGCAAAGCGTGGCCTACGGCGCCAGCCGCGCGCATCCCATTTCAACTGTCGATTGGACTCAGTTCGAACCGCTCGTAGGCATTCCCGCTGTGTCGCCCGACGACGTCACTCCCTACGCCGAGCACTGGATGGCGAGTATCGAGCGGCAGTTCGGCGCGGCGTCGCTCGTCACGCTCAGTTATGTAGGTGCGGGGTCGCATCACCTTCTGGCATTGGAAGAGGCGAATCCCGCTGACCCGGCGCTCTGTCTCAGTCTCGGCTCGGCCTGCGGCCCGTTCAATGAGCAGGCCGCGCGCACTGAGTTCGGCCCGGCCTTCGGCAGCGTCGAGTTGCAGCACACCATCGCCAACGCAAGTTACCACGCTCTTGAAGCCACCGTGAACCACCGCGCCCACGGCCTCGACATGCTCGCCAGCTACACGTGGTCGAAGTCGATCGACCAATCAGCCGGTCTGCCCGAGCCGGTCAACCCCATCAATTCTTCGCTCAGCCGCGGCCTCTCGGCTTTCGACATGCGCCACAACTTTGTCGCGAGCTTTCACTATCAGTTGCCCGCGCTTCATGCGAAGGGCCCGCTCCGTGCAATCGGTTCCGGCTGGTCGGTTGCCGGCATTGCGCGCTTCACTTCGGGACTGCCGGTAACGCTGCTCAACAACAACGACACATCGCTGCTCGGCAGCATTCCCAACGGCATCAACAACAACGGCGTCGACACTCCGGACTGGAGTGGACAGTCGCTCAAACTGCGCACGAATCCTCGCGGAGGCGCCGCTGTCTTCGATGCCTCGCAGCTCACTTTGCCCGCGCTGGGCACGATGGGCAGCGCCCGCCGCCGCTTCTTCTCAGGCCCTGGAATGGAAAATTTCGACGCCGTGGTTTCGCGCAGTCTGCTGGTCAAAGACGACCGCGCGCTCGAATTCCGCATCGAGGCTTTCAACCTGCTCAACCACACGCAGTTCTTCGGAGCAGCGGCAGTCGAGGGCAACATTTCCAGCGGCAGCTTTGGCCAGGCCGTGAATGCCATGCCCCCGCGCCTGATGCAGTTGGCCCTGCGCTATCAATTCTGACGCGCTAAGCCCCTTCAAGCAGACGCTCAACCTCGGCGTGCAGCCGCGCCGTGAGGTCGGCTTCGCTCTCTGTGGGGGAAATGCGCAGCGGCTCGCCGACCACTACCTCGATGGCGCCCGAGCGGAACCAGCGGCGCTCGCCGGTCTTCAGTTCGCCCAATCCGCGAAGGCCGACCGGCAGAACCATCGCTCCGCATTGCTTGGCCAGCAGCCCGATGCCGGGACGGAACGGCGCCAGCTTGCCCTCCGCCGACCGCGTGCCCTCGGGGAATACCAGCACGTTGAAGCCGCGATCCATCGCCCGGCCCGCATGCGCAAAGCTGGGCTGAAAATCGCGCCGCCGTGGAAGCGGAAACACGTTGAACAGCGCCGTCAGCAGAAAATAGAACAGCGGTCCCGGCAAGAAGAATCGTCCGCTCGGACGCAGCGGCTCCGGGTTGCGGAAATGCCGGTAGTCAGCCAGCATCTCGCCCGACATGGCCACCGCAATGCGCCGCCGCAGCGCTCCGGGCAGTGCGTACTCAATCAGCGGCCCGTCGAATGTGGTCACGTGGTTGGCAATGATCAGCATCGGTGCGCTGGCATCGAGCGTCTTGGGCGCCACCACGCGCGGAGCCGCCAGCAGCCACACCAGCGGCCGCATCACCGCCTCAATAAATGCTGCGCGTGCCCACTGGAATGGCAGCAGCCACGGCCAGAGCGGATAGACGTGGCGTCCCCGCGCAGGTTTGACTTCTGCGTATGTACTGGGTGCCCCATCCTCCTGAACGAAGTCGAAGGACCTGCTTCTTGTGACTTTTGCGGAAAGGGTGGGAGGCAAAACTTTCTCTCCTCCCACTTCATCCACGGGTGTCCTGCCGGTTGCAAGAGTAGGTAACGAAGCTAGATCAGGCTTCTCTTCCACCTCACCCGCTACAAGCCGCCGCAGCTCGCCCAGCGTCTCCACATGGTTCAGCATTCCGTCTTCGGAGACAATGCCCAGGCGATCTTCAATGGCCGCGGCCAACTGCACGCGACCCAGGCTGTCGAGATGCAGATCCTCGCTCAGCTTCAACTCATCACCCACGCCGGGATGAGGCTCGCCGGAGATCTGCGCAATCAGCGCTAGCAGCCAATCCTCCGACGCACCAAACTCCGCGTTCGCCTGGCGTTTTGCCGCTCCGTTGCCAGCCGTCGCTGCCGCCGCCTGAATTCGCTTAAGCCACTCCGCCACCGCTCTGCGCCGCACCTTGCCCGACGAGGTCCGCGGCAGGTCCGGCTCCGGCCACAGCACCCAGCGCCGCACCCGCTGAAACTCCGCCAGCCGCGCATTCGCGCCTTCGATGGCTGCCGCGGCCTGGTCGCCCGCTCCGCGGCAAGCCAGCACCGCGCACGGCTCCGGCCCATCGGCTGTCTCCATCGTCACCACCGCGCAGGCCGCCACGCCCGGCTGCTCCTCGATGGCCGCTTCCAGATCTTCGGGGTGGATGTTCACCCCCGCAGCAGTTACAATCACCTCGCTTTTGCGGCCCAGAAACTTCCACTCGCCCGAGGGTTCGGTCTTGGCCAGATCGCCCGTGGCGAGCCACTCATCCGCGCGCTTGTGCAACTGCCCTCCCGACCACGTGGCCGCGGAGATGGCCGCGCCGCGCACCAGCACCTCGCCATCGGACCCAAGCTTCACCTCGCGTCCGGCCAGCGGTTTGCCAATGGTCCCCTCAGCCACATGGAACGGGTGATTCAGCGTAATCAGCGCGGTGGTTTCCGTCATTCCATAGCCCTGGATCAGAACGAACCCCAGCGCGTTCCAGAAGTGCTCCAGCGGCCCCGGCAGTGCGCCGCCCCCTGAGATCAGCGCCCAGAACTTGAGTCCGAACGGGCGGTGAATCTTGCGGAAGCGCCACCAACGCCGCGCCGCGCCGAGACCCTGCGAGCCGGCAACGCTCTCGGCTAGCCCAGGGTAGGTCAACTCCAGATGCGCCTTGAGCAGCGCCAGAACCCTGGGTACGGCCGCCAGCACGGAGATGCGCTCGCGGCGAATCGTCTCCACCAGTCGCGGTGCCACCAGGCGCTCTTCAAAGTGCAGCTCGGCGGTCAGAATCGGCGGAACCCAAAGCCCCATCGTCTGCCCGAAGACGTGGCTCAGCGGCAGCGTGTGCAAAATCCGCAGCGGATGCACCAGCCGTTCCCAGCGCATGTAGGGCTGTGCGCCTGTTTCGATGGGACCAATGCTGGCCAGTACGTTGCCGTGCGTCAGCACAATCCCCTTGGGGTCGCCGGTGGTGCCGGAGGTGAACAGAATTTCGAGCGGAGTCTCGGCCGAGAGGCCAGCCACCGGCCCCGCTTCTTCGGCGGGCAGCGCCCCGGGCCAATCTTCAAAGCTGAGTTGCGGTATCTCCGCGGGCAATTGACGGAGCAACTCCGGGTGCTCCAGGTCCGAGGCCCCCGCGGACAGGCCCTTGTCCGTGGGGTGGAGATCTCGATTCTGAGACCTGGGAGACAAACGCTCCAGCAGCGCGGCATCGCCCACGGCCAGTTTCGGCTTCACATCGGCCGCCACCCGCGTGGCAAACTCCACCGTCCCAATCGCGTCCAGCGGTACAGCCAGCACTCCGCGCTGGATGCATCCATGGAAGGCGGCGATCCATTCAGCGCTGTTTTCGCCCCACAGCAGAACCCGGTCGCCCTGCCCGATGCCGCGTTGCTCCAGCAGCGCCGCAAACCGCCCCGCAAGCCCGGCCAGCTCCCCATAGGTCGTGACGCGCCGCCGGTTTCCCTGGTAGCGTACTACGGCGATCTCCCTGCCGAAACGGCGGAAGTCGTCGAGCAATGTAGCCAGGTGATCGCGCATGGTGCCCCGCCAAATTGATGGTATGCGATGAGTTTGCTTTGCTTTCTGTATAGATGTGAAACTACAGAACTTGATGCAAGGTATTGGAGCGTTCCCGCTGCCGTCGGAGATTCATTGCCAACCCTCATCCCTGTTCCCTGATTCCTGTTCCCTTCTTTCGCTTCCTCTTCGCCAGCCTTCCGCGTTATTCTTGGAAGCACAATGTCTCACGACCGCCCCAGCCCGGACAGGCACAACCAGGCCCCCTCCACCGCCACGGCTTTGGCAGCCGATCCCTTTGCCTGTTTTCATCCCGTCACGGCGGCTTGGTTTCGTGCGGTCTTTGATGCGCCCACCGCCCCGCAGAGCATGGGCTGGCCCGTCATCGCGCGCGGGGAGAATGCCCTCATTCTCGCTCCCACCGGCACTGGCAAAACGCTTGCTGCGTTTCTGTGGTGCCTGGACCGGCTGATGCTCCAGCCTCTTCCGGAAGGTCACAGGACCGGCTGCCGCATTCTTTACGTTTCCCCTCTGAAGGCTCTCGCTGTCGATGTCGAACGCAACCTGCGCTCGCCTCTGGCCGGCATGGCCAACATGGCCCGCCGCATGGGCGTTGACTTCCGCGAGCCCGCCATCAGCGTCCGCACCGGCGACACGCCGCAGCGGGAGCGCGCACGCTTTGCCCGCCATCCGGCAGAGATTTTGATCACGACGCCCGAGTCGCTTTACCTGCTGCTTACCTCGCAGGCCGCCGAAGCCCTGCGCACGGTGGACACAGTCATCATCGACGAGATTCATGCGCTGGTTCCCACCAAGCGCGGCGCGCATCTGGCTCTCTCGCTGGAGCGGTTGCAGGCGCTGACTAGGCGCCCCTTGCAGCGCATCGGTCTTTCCGCAACGCAGCGGCCGCTTGAAGAGGTGGCGCGCTTCCTCGGCGGCGTGGAAGTCTCTCAAACGATGGAAGGGCACTTGAAGGGTACGGGCTTTAGCCCGTACATCACGCCACCACAAATAGGCGGAGCTTTAGCCCCTGAGGGACCGTCTCTTGGAGATTCGACGAAAGCAGAGGTGTCACCTCACTCCTCCGAACCCTCCTGGTCCTCCGACACCCTCGATGCCCCGTCCCTCCACTACCGTTCTGTCACCATCGTCAACGCTAGCGCCCGGAAGCAGCTCAAGCTTCGCATTGAGGTGCCCGTCGAAGACATGGCCCGCCTCGGCGAGCAGGAAGAGATTCCTTCGGGGCCAGCCTCGCAGATGCCGCGCCGCGTGTCGATCTGGAATGCGATCCACCCCCGACTGCTTGAGATCATTCGCGAGCGTAACTCCACAATCCTCTTCGTCAACAGCCGCCAGGTGGCCGAGCGGCTTGCCGGCGCGCTCAACGAACTGGCCGGCGAGCCCATCGCTCGTGCCCACCACGGCTCGCTCGCAGCCGCGCAGCGCTCCGTGATCGAGGAGCAGTTGAAGGCGGGGCAGATTCGCGCTCTCTGCGCCACATCCACGCTCGAACTCGGCATCGACATGGGCGCGGTGGACCTCGTCATTCAGATTGAAGCGCCGCCCTCGGTCGCCAGCGGCATGCAGCGCATCGGCCGCGCCGGCCACCATGTGGGCGCGGTCAGCGAGGGCATTCTGTTTCCCAAATACCGCGCCGATCTTGTCGCCTGCGCCGCCGTCACGCGCGCCATGCACGAGGGCCACATCGAGTCCACGCGCTTTCCGCGCAATCCGCTCGACGTGCTCGCGCAGCAGTTGGTCGCCATCGTCGCCCATCCGCCCAACGCCGCGGTGCCCCTGCGCAAGGCAAGAGTGCTCAAGAGTGCTCGGCGCGTCAAGAATCTCACTGCGGAGTTGAAGTTTGACGACTGGAATTCCGCTCCAAAGGAGGAAGAAGCGCCGAAGCCCGAAGTCAGCGTCGATGCGCTCTTCGATCTGGTCCGCGGCGCCGCACCCTTCGGCGCTCTCACGCGCTCGGCCTTTGAGGGCGTTCTCGATCTGCTCAGCGGCCGTTACCCCTCCGACGAGTTTGCCGAACTCCGCCCCCGCCTCACCTGGGACCGCGTGCGCAATGTCGTCACCGCACGCGACGGTGCGGCCCGCCTCGCCATTCTCAACGCCGGCACCATTCCCGACCGCGGCCTCTACGGCGTCTTCCTCGCGCACAGCGAAGGCAAGTCCGTGCGCGTCGGCGAACTCGACGAGGAGATGGTCTTCGAGTCGCACCCCAACGAAACCTTCATCCTCGGCGCATCTACATGGCGCATTGTTGAAATTACACATGATCGCGTGCTCGTCACGCCCGCTCCCGGCGAGCCCGGCAAAATGCCTTTCTGGAAAGGCGACGGCCCTGGCCGCCCGCTGGAATTCGGACGCCGCATCGGCGCGCTTGTCCGCGAACTGCGCGCGTTGCCCAAGCCCGCCGCGTTAACCCGTCTCGTTGCCGAACACGATCTCGATCCCGGCGCCGCGGAAAATCTGCTGCAATTTCTCTCCGACCAGGAGGCCGCCACCAGCGCCGTCCCCGACGACCGCACCATCGTCATTGAGCGTTGCCGCGACGAGCTGGGCGACTGGCGCGTTTGCGTGTTGACACCCTTCGGCAGCCGTATCCACATTCCATGGGCCATGGCAGTGAGCGCCCGCATCCGCGCCGCTGGCGGGCCGGAAGTGGAAACGCTCTGGGGCGACGATGGTTTCATGCTGCGCTTCCCTGATACGGACGAGCCACCCGATCCCGATTGGTTCCTCGTAGAATCCGCCGAAGCCATGCAACTCGTCTTGCGCCAGTTAGGTTCGACAGCTCTCTTCGCCGGGCGTTTTCGCGAAGCTGCGGGCCGTGCGCTGCTGTTGCCGCGCCGCCGTGCCGATGCGCGTACGCCGCTGTGGCAGTTGCGCAAACGCTCGTACGATCTGCTCAGCGTCGCCTCGCGTTATCCCTCGTTCCCGCTGCTGCTCGAGGCCTATCGCGAATGTCTGCGCGATGTCTTTGACATGCCCGCGCTGCTTGAAACCCTGCGCGCCATCGAGCAGCGGCAGTTGCGCGTTCATGTTGTCGAAACGCGCAAGCCTTCGCCCTTTGCCGCATCGCTGCTGTTCAGCTACGTTGCCAATTTTCTTTACGATGGCGACGCGCCGCTGGCCGAGCGCCGTGCACAGGCTCTCACCATCGATCAGGATCAACTGCGCGAACTGCTGGGCGAAGCAGACCTCCGCGAGCTGCTTGACGCCAATGCAATCGCCGAAGTCGAAGAGGCTGCGCAGTGCCTCGCGGAGAATTATCGCGCGCGCTCTGCCGACGGCATGCACGATCTCTGCCTGCGTCTGGGCGATCTGTCGCGCGAAGAGCTGTCCCGCCGCGTCGTCTCCCCTGATCTGCTCGCGCATGTCGATCGCCTCGTCCGTTCGCGCCGCTTGCTTGAACTCCGCATCGCCGGAGAGCGCCGCCTGGTCGCCGCCGAAGATGCTGCCCGCTATCGCGACGGTTTGGGAATTCCGCTTCCGCCCGGTCTAGCTGTGGCGCTGCTTGAGCCTGTCGCGCACCCGGTTCTCGAACTCGTTCGCCGCTTCGCACGCACGCACGGCCCCTTCACTCTGCGCGAAGCTGCGGACCGTTTTGCGCTCGATGCCGTCGCCGTGGAAAATGCATTGCGCCACCTTGCCGCCGCGGGCCGCGTACTTGAAGGTGGCTTCCGTCCCGGTGGTCTTCATCGCGAGTGGTGCGATGCGGAGATTCTGCGCCAGATTCGCCGCAAGTCGCTCGCCAAGCTGCGCCGCGAAGTGGAGCCGGTCGAGCAGCACACGCTGGCCCGTTTCCTCACGCACTGGCAAGGGATTCTGACGCCGCGCCGATCTGGTCTTGCCAGCGCCGGCCACGCCAACCTTGATGCGCTTCTCGATGCCATTGAGAGCTTGCAGGGCGCGCCGTTGCCTGCCTCGCTCGTCGAGTCCGCGATCCTCCCCGCGCGCATCTCCGACTACGCGCCCGCGGGTCTCGACACGCTCATTGCAGCCGGCGAAGTTGCATGGGCCGGTGTCGAACCCATCGGTGAACGCGACGGCCGCATTGCGCTCTTTCTCGCCGACAAGTTGCCCCTTCTCGCCCAGCATCGCCCGCTTGTCGTGCCGCTCACCGAGCGCGAAGAAAAGCTGCTTTCCGTTCTCGAATCCACCGGGGCCAGCTTCTTCGACCCACTGCATCAGGCCGTCGGCGGAGGCTATCCTGGCGAAACGATCGAAGCCTTGTGGAGCCTAGTCTGGCGCGGCCTCGTCACCAACGATTCGCTTCATGCTTTGCGCGCCTACATCGCTCGGCCTGAAAGCGCGCGCATGCCACGGCGCTTGCAAACAGGTACAGTCTTTCGTTCGCGCCGCACTACGCCCCCTACTGCGCAAGGCCGCTGGTCGCTGTTGCCGTTGCGCGCAATGCCCACTGCGAAGGGTACCGACTCGAGAGTGAAAGGTACAGGCTTTAGCGTGAAGGGTACGGGCTTTAGCCCGTACATCGATTCCTCCAACTCGGCTGGGGCTTTAGCCCCTGAGGGACGTTCTCTCACACCCACGGCCACCGAGGCCAGTCACGCTCTCGCGCTGCAACTGCTCAACCGCTACGGCGTGCTGCTGCGCGAGTCGGTCGCCGCGGAAAATGTTCCCGGCGGTTTCAGCGCCGTGTACGACGTGCTCAAGGCTCTGGAAGAGAGCGGCCGCATCCGCCGCGGCTATTTCGTAGCCGGCCTCGGCGCCACGCAGTTTGCGTTGCCAGCGGCTGTCGACCTGCTGCGCCAGTTGCGCACCGCGCCGCCAGAGGAGAGGCCTGAGTTCGTGCAGTTGGCCGCGACCGATCCCGCCAATCCCTATGGTTCTGTCTTGCGCTGGCCCGACTTGCCTGTCGCCGATGAGGATGCAGAATCCGCGCCGCGCATTCTGAACCGCGCAGCTTACGCTGAAGTCATTCTTCGGAACGGCGAGTTGGTCGCGTGGCTCCGTTGCGGCAATCCCAACATACTCGTCTTTCTTCCCGCCGAAGAGCCGGAGCGTGCACAAACCGCCGCCGGCCTCGCGCATTTTCTCTGCGCACGCGGTCAGGAGAAGATGCGCATCAGCAGCCATCAGGGCGTACTCATCACCACCATCAACGGCCAGCCTGTTGCCGCGCATCCCATGGCGCATTTCCTCATGGATGCCGGTTTTCATCCCGGCCCGCTCGGTATGCACCTGCGCCGCATTCCGCTGGCGATCGGGCAGCACGAGCCTCATGCCGGAGAGGTGCAGTAAAAGCGAATGCCCGAAGGCGATACCATCTTTCGCACCGCGCGCGCACTCAGCCGCGCACTCGCCGGACAACCGGTGACGGCCTTTCGCTCTACCTATCCACTGCTCACGCGCTTCAATGAAGACACGCCTCTCATCGGCCAACTCGTCGAACGCGTGGAAGCGCGCGGCAAATGGCTCCTGATTCATTTTTTCGGCGGCGGCACGCTAGCTACTCATATGCTTATGAGCGGCAGTTGGCACATCTACCGGCCGGGGGAGCGCTGGCAGCAGCCCAGCGCCAATATGCGTATAGTCGTCGAGAACAGCAACTACGTCGCCGTCGGCTTTCGCGTGCCCGTGGCTGAGATGCACACCGCGCAGTCGCTTGCGCGCGATCGGCGAATTCCGCGCGCTGAGATCGACGTCCTCAGCCCCGCATTCAACGCTGCCAAAGCGGTGCGCCGCGTCCGCGCGCATGGCAATGAAGAGATCGCCGATGTGCTGTTGCACCAGGAAGTGCTGGCCGGCGTGGGCAACATCTTCAAGTCGGAAATTTGTTTTGTCTCCGGCATCCATCCGTTTTGCAAAGTCTCCGCGCTCAGCGAGGAGCAAGTCCAGGCCGCGATCGCCGCCGCGCAAAAACTGCTCGCCGCCAATGTGCTTGAGAACTCCGGCGACACGATCGTGACCTATGGCGGCCGCACGCGCCGCACGACGCATGAGTCCGACCCTACGGCGAGCCTGTGGGTTTACGGACGCAACGGCGAGCCCTGCCGCCGCTGCGGCGAGCCGATCCGGCTCCGCAAGCAGGGGCCGGACGCGCGCGTGACGTTCTGGTGCCAGCGCTGCCAGCCTATGCCTGACGGCTCGGATGTGGACGGATGAGTTGTCGGCTGCTTCTATAAAACCAGGAGCGGGTGCCCCATGTCCCGATTTTGGGACATGGGATAGTATGCGCTAGTTCCCGCTCTTCCCCAGCCCAAAAATCTTTTGCAGAATGTTTCGCTTGTCGCCGGTCTTGTCGCCGGTCTTGTCGCCTGGGTGTTCGCAGGGCATGGTGGGCGCGGTCCCGGCAAGGAATGCAGCGTCGAAGCCGTCCGGGCAGGTTTCGTCGCTCAGCAGGTTGCTCGCCTTGTCGATCTTCACGATCTCAACTCCCTCCGGCGCCGAGAATCCGTTGGTGTCGGAGTACTGCGGCAGCAGCACGGCCTTCTTCATGAACTCTGCCCAGATGGGTGCTGCGGCGTGCGCTCCTTCGAGATTCAAATTGGTGTAGTCGTCGTTGCCCACCCAAACGATGCAGAGCAGATTGCTGGTATAGCCGGCAAACCAGGCGTCGTGGCTGGTGCCGGTTTTGCCCGCGGCCGGCGCCGTGAATCCCATCGAGCGCACTCCGGCGCCGGTGCCGTGGTTGATCACGTTCTCCAACATGTTGGTTGTCAGATAGGCAACGCGCGGATCGAGTACCTGCCTCGAAGAGGGAGTGTAGTCGGTGATAACGTCGCCCGTGGGCGTGCGCACGCTGGCTAGCATCCATGGGTCCAGGTGCACGCCGTTATTCGCAAAGACTGTGTAGGCGCCGGCCATTTCGATCGGTGTGGCACTATAGGAGCCGATAGCCACCGACGGAGTGCCGCGTGCGCTCTTGATGCCCGCATCGCGTGCCAGCGCGGCTACTTGGTCGAATCCGACCATCGCAGCCAAGCCGATCGTCGCGTTGTTCAGCGACTGCTGCAACGCGTAGCGCGCCGTCACCTGGTCGTGATACACGCCTTCAAAGTTCCGCGGCGTATATTCCTGGCCGCCCACGTCGTACGTGGTCTGCTGATCGCTCAGCATGGTCACCTGCGAGAACAGCTTGTTCTGCCCGGTCAGCATGGTGCCCTGAACCGCGGTGTTAAATGCAGCGGCGTAAACAAACGGCTTGAAAATGGAGCCGGTCGGCCGGTTAGCCATCGCGTGGTTCAACTGCGAGCTACCGTAGCTGCGTCCGCCCACCAGCGCCAGCACCTGGCCTGTGTGCGGATCGAGAGCCACCAGCGCAACTTGTGGGTAGATGTAGTTCTGGCCCAGTTTCTTGCGCTTCGCATACAGTTTGTCTACCTGCTCGTCGATCACGTGCACGGTGGAGTTGACTGCGATGGTGGCCACGCGCTGCAGGTCCGGGTCGAGCGAGGTGTAGATGCGCAACCCTTCGCTGTTGAACTCGCGGTCGCCCAGTTTCTGCATGAGCTGATCGCGCACCAGGTCAACGAAATACGGTGCTTCGCCTTGGTCTACGCTGCCCTGCGCCAGGTGCAGCGGTTCGGCCTTGGCACGCTCGGCCTGGTCCTTGGTAATGGCGCCGGTCTCCACCATCGCATCCAGCACCATGGCGCGGCGTTCCAGCGCGCGGTCGGGATGCCGGTAGGGATTCAGCCGGCTGGGGCTTTGGATGATGCCCGCCAGCAGCGCGCTTTCCGACAGGCTGAGCTGGTGCATGTCTTTCGCGAAGTAGGCCTGCGATGCCTCGCCAAATCCGTTGATGGCAAAGCTTCCAAGTTGGCCCATGGGAACCTGATTGGCATACATCTCGAAGATCTGCTTCTTGGTGAAGCGGTGCTCCAGTTGGAAGGTGATCAGAATCTCAATGAACTTGCGTTTGAAGTGCCGCTCGGGGGTGAGAAAGAAGCCGCGCGCCAGTTGCATGGTTAGCGTGGAGCCGCCCTCGACAAAGCGGCGCCCCGGCGTCAAGTCGTTGCGCAGCGCGCCCAGCATGCGGAAGTAGTCCACGCCGCCGTGTTCAAAGAATCGGCGGTCTTCAATCGCCACCACAGCCTGCACCAGGCTCTGCGGAATCTCGTCGTAGGTTGTCAGCCGCCGTTTAGTGCGGTTGGCGCCCTCGCTCAGCCCGGTGATCAGCAGCGGTTCCAGCTCGTAGCTCGACAGCGGTTGCCCGTGGCCGTCGGTGATGGAACCGACCACGCCGTTGTTGATATGAATTGTCGCGGAGTCCTGCGAGTGGAAGGACTCCGGACCCGGTCGTACTGTGACCGATAGCGCGCCTTCGCTGAAGGTGCCCAGTTGCGACAGTTGCGTTGCGCCGTCGGTGGAGTAGCCTGCCTCGCGCAGTTCGTTGGCGATCAGGTGAACGGGAAATTTTTGCCCGGGCCGAACCTCGCGCGGAGCAGCGAAAATTTTGGCGGTGTTGGCAAACAGCGGCTCTTTCAGCCGCGCATCCACAATGCCCTGATATTTGAAGTAGTAATAACCGGTGATGACAAGGAACACCAGCGCGCAAACCGCGATCGCCCCCAGCGCAATGCGCAGCGCAAACGACGACAGGAGATTCTCTCCCTTGGGTCTAGACAGCTTGATCTTCAACGCCATCGCTGCTCCTTTTTAGCTGCTAGCTTCTAGCCTCTAGCTTCTAGCTCTGAACTGCCATGGCAGGCTTTGTTCACAAACCAACGCCGCTATTGTCGGCCGGGCCTTATAAAAGCTAGCTGCTAGTAGCTAGAAGCTGTTCTTACTCTTCGACCTCGGTCAGCAGCGCATCTTCCGCGATGCGCGCTTTTACCAGTTCCAAGGCTTCACTCAACTTCACGTCCACGCTGGTTGACGTGGCTCGCGTGACAAGTTCCACGACACCGTCAGCGGCCTTCCTGCCCACATTGATGCGGTAAGGAATGCCGACCAGGTCCGCATCTTTGAATTTAACGCCGGCGCGCTCGTCTCTGTCATCCAGCAGCACGTCCAGGCCTGCGGCTTCAAGCTCTGCCGCCAGCTTTTCGCCGGTCTGCTTCAGCGCCGCGTCTGTCATGTTCGTCACTGTTACCACCACGGTGAACGGCGCAATCGAGGCCGGCAGCCAGAATCCATTCTTGTCGTTCGATTGCTCAATGGCCGCGGTCAAAATGCGCTCAATGCCGATACCGTAGCTGCCCATGATCGGCGTCACTTCCTTGCCGTTCACGTCCAGCACCTTCGCGCCCATGCTCTCGGAGTATTTGTAGCCGAGCTTGAAGATGTGCCCGATCTCGACCGCCTTGCCGACGACGAGCTTGCCCGCGCATCCATCCTTCGGGCAGCTCTCGCCCTCGTTTACGGTGCGGATGTCGGCGGCGAGCGTCCAGTTGAAATCAACGCCTGGGGTGACGTTGCGGTAGTGATAGTCCAGCTTGTTTGCGCCAGCCACGAGATTCTTGCGGCCTTCGAGAGCGCTGTCCAAAATTACGACCGGATGATTCCAATAATTACGTCCCTTGAGCTTTGAACTCTCAAGCTGTACCTCATCAACCTCCCCTTCGAAGTCAAACTCTGTGACTTCTTTGGGGAGAATTCCATGTTCCTGGATGAATTCAAGATGTTTAGACTCCAAGGCACCTAAACCAATTGGTCCCAAGAAACCCTTGGGGCCATTAAATATTTTCTCAATCTTTTGCCATTCGTCAGGGATCATCGTAAGCCCATCATCAGATTTAATGATTGAATTGAGCTTTGCTTCATTAACTTGGTGATCTCCCCTGAGAAATGCAATCACTGGAACAATGCAGGATCCGTTCTGTCTCCGGAAAACTCCAAAATACGCCACGCACTTGATGTCGTTGGCCTCGCTCATCTTCAGAAACGCGGCGATGTCAGCGATGGCGCCCATGCCCGGCGTATGTATCAGCTCCGGCTTGCCGTCGCCCGTCGGTTCCAGTTCCGTAACAGCATCAAGTTTTGAAATGGCCTTCTCGGTATTCGCCGCGTAGCCGCACACCGGGCAGCTTGCAATCAGATCCTCGCCCGCGTCGGTGTAGACCATAAACTCCTGCGATTGCGAGCCGCCCATGGAGCCGGAATCGGCTTCGACGGCCACAAACTTCAAGCCGCACCGCGAAAAAATCTTGCGGTAGATCGCGTCGTGCAGCTCAAAGCTCTTGTCCAGGCCTGCCTTGTCAATGTCGAAGGAGTAGCTGTCCTTCATGGTGAACTGGCGCACGCGCAGCAATCCCGACTTGGGCCGCGGCTCGTCGCGGAACTTGGTCTGAATCTGGTACCAGATCTGCG
>CAYQOQ010000037.1:0-33596 GCA_964419175.1 uncultured Occallatibacter sp.
GCTTCCAGTCTACCGTTTTAGGCGTTTTCCGCGACTCAACTAACGAATAGAGGATGATTGGGATGTAGGCAACGAAAGCTGGGGCTGCGTCGGCAATATGCGTCCGGATTACTATGGAGTCCTCTACCGGCAGTTCGCCACCTTCCTTCATGAGAAGGGGGGCACCGGTCAGTTTCTGAACGTGTCCGGGCCGTCGGGCGACGATGTGCGCTGGACGCGCGGATTGTTGGATACCACATCGCCCATGCTGCCGAACGGCCTGAGCATGCACTACTACTCAGGCGGGGCCGATGAACCGACCAAGTTCGATGCGGCCGCTATGGATGAGCAGTTCAAGTCGTTCGCAAAGGTGGAAGCCGCAATCGTTCATCAGAGGGCTGTTCTCGACGGTTATCGCGGTGGTTCGCATGTCGGCCTTATCCTCGACGAGTGGGGCGTCTGGGACAAGATTCCCGAAGCGGACGAGAAACGCTACGGAAAGCTGCAGCAGCAGAGCACCATGCGCAGCGGCGTGGCGGCGGGGTTGGGGCTGAACCTATTCAATCGACAGGCGGCCAAACTCCACATGTGCAACATCGCCCAGATCGTCAACGTGTTGCAATCGCTTCTCATCACGGACGGAGCGGATGGAACGCGTTGCGTGCGCACCACCACCTACTATGCGTTTCTGCTCTTCAAGGAGCATCGCGGCAACATGGCAGTGTATGTGGAGAACGGCGGAAAAGATCCCTTGGGAGTCTCTGTTTCGGCAACCAGAGCTGCGGGAAAACTGGTGATGAGCCTGGTCAACCCCCAGGACAAAGAAGAGGTCACAGCTGAGTGCGAACTTCAGGGAGTTACGGCACGCAACGCCACCGCGCGCATCTTGCACCATGCAGACCGAAACGCCGCCAAAAGCCTCGACGCGCCCGACGCGATTACGCCTCAGCCGCACCCGGCGCGGGTCGAGGCCGGGAAGCTTCTCGTTGACCTGCCGCTGATGCACGCGGCCAGGACCTCCCTGATGCTGTTGCTCGCCAATATCCGAGCGGCTCTAAGCCATGTAAGAAGAGTTGCGGAGCAGACGACAGCGACAGTCCGATGGAAGACCCTGCTGGACTACATCGTGGCCAGAATCATTCCGCGTAGGCCCCGAAAACTCCTCCAAACATGCGCCCTTCCAACTGGCAACTGCTGGTTTTAGGTTCAATAGTTTTTTCTAGGAACGGTAACGTACCCGGAAAGAAGTGAAAGAATCTAGAAGACCGGACGTGCTTGTCCCGAGGTGAACGTCTGGTTTTGGACGCCCGCCGGCTCAACCGGAACGACAAGCCAATTCCAGCGGGGCTATAGGTGAACTCGCATCATGATCGCGCCCATCTCCACATCTGAAGTGAGCATCGAACGCAATGGAACCTTCCATTCGGTATTTGTTTGGCTCACTTCGTCTGCGGGTGCGTTAGGCTGTTTGTTATTTGGCTATGACTGGGTCGTGATCGGCAGAAATCTTTCCGAACGGAATCCGCGGTAGCGCCATGTCGATTACCATTACGCGCTCTGGATCGCGTGCTTCTTTCTCACTTACACATTTCCACTTTTGAATTCGGCCGTTGGATCGGCGGGCACATTCTGGACTTATGCTGTGATCTGCCTGGCAGGCTTGCTGTTTCTTTACTTCCGCTTGCCCGAAACAAGAGGAAGGAAACTCGAAGAGATCGAGACGAGCGTGCGAATGGACAGGTAATACGAGATCGAATATGAGAACCCTAGAAAAGGCATTCGATCAGATGGCATCGGGAAGTCCTGAGAATCATCCGACAGTTTGGACGCCGTGTCTGTCGATCTGTCTCTCGCGCGGGGAGCGGACTAGCGTAGTCCTGGGCCGCCACAGCCCGACGAGTGCCTCCGTCTTGACCAAATCTACTATTCCGCGCTGCCGTTCAACGGCGAACTGCTCGATAGTAGTTACGCAAAACAAGCGGACACCACGTTGCAGCGTGGCGCTCGCGTCCGGAGTCTTACCGGGCCTCCCACCAGATATGTGGTGAACAGCGCGATTTCTTCAGCTTTACGTTTACGTGAAGGCGCGCAAGTTCTTCGCAGATTGCAGCGATTGCGGACTCGACCGAACGGCGTACGCAGTCGCGTACGGGCATGCCAAGCTCGTAGGTCTGCCCGGCAACGCCGACGAGCAGAAGTTCCTCTGGCGCGGCGCCGATCAGGTCAAGATTGACCAGCGTCTCAATCAACGACGGTGCGTGAGGCCCGGTTCGAATTGGAACCTGGCAAGCGAGAATATTCTGCTTGCGAAAGAGCCTGATTTCACCCGGCTGCTCGCCCACTATCGAGTCAACCAGGATGACTGCGCGCAGGCTTGCAAGATAGTCGGCGAGTTCAAGACCCGGCGTGCCGAGGTCCGCTACTTCAATGTCGCTGCCGCACTCGCAGCGGGCAGCTATGGTCTGCACAATGAGCGGACCAATGCCATCGTCCCCTAAGAGCACGTTGCCGATTCCGGCGATGAGGATTCGCTTCATGGGATCGGTGTGACCGCAATCTTGCGACCCGAAGAATCGAAGGTGTGGCAGGCGCAGGCCATGCAAGGGTCGTAGGAATGGATGGTGCGCAGGGCTTCGAGTGGCCTTTCGGCATCGGCGATGGGTGTGCCTACGAGCGCGGCTTCATAGGGCCCACGCGTGCCAAGCTTGTCGCGGGGACTTGCGTTCCATGTGGACGGCATGACTGCCTGGTAGTTTTTGATGTTCCCTTTGTCGAGGACAACCCAGTGCGACAAAGCGCCGCGAGGGGCCTCATGAATGCCCACGCCAGAGACTTCACCGCCGGGAAAATGCGGAACATTGTGGGTAGTGCAATCGCCGCCTGCAATGTTGTTGAACAAGAGACTCCAGTGTTCCTGCGCCAGTTCGGCAAGCATGGCGGCTCGTATGGCGCGCGCCAGATTTCGTCCCATGGTTGAGCGAAGATGCTCAACGCCGATTTTGCGTCCGGCAATTGCGGACACGCGATCGAGTGCGAGGTTGGTCCATTTGCGGGTGCGCGCATGGCCTTGCAGATAGCCCGCGAGAACTTGTGCGAGCGGGCCCACTTCAGCAGGCTGTCCGCGATACCTGGCCGCCTTGCACCATGAGTATTTTCTGTCAGGCTGCCATTCGGTCAGTTCGGGAACGGTTTCGCCTTTCCATGGGTGCAGGGCCTTGCCGCCGCTATAGTAGGCGTGGACTGTATCCTCGCTGACGGCGCTGCGAAACTCGGCGTCGTTGTAGGGTGCGAAATGGTTAGGTGCGGCGCCGGAAGGCCATTCAATGAAGCCTCCGGGAAGATCGAACTGCTGTGCGCGGGCGTCGCGCGGCAGGTCGGGAACCGCGAGGTAAATGTCGCTTCCCTTGCCGGTTTTGAACCCTTCGGGATAGTAACCGGCAAGTGTGCAGGCATCGATAAAATACACCTGATGCACGAACTCGGCAACTTCGGCGATCAGCGCGCGTATTGACTCCAAACTCGCCATACCGAGCGTCGACTCGCCATCGAGGTTGATTGCGTTGGCCACGCCGCCGACGGTGAGGTTTTGAATGTGCGGCGTCTTGCCGCCGAGCATGGCGACGATCTGACTGGACTTGCGCTGAAACTCGAAGGACTGCAGAAAGTGGGAGAGAAGAACCAGGTTTGCTTCCGGCCGCAGGTGCATGGCGGGGTGTCCCCAGTAGCCGTTGGCAAAGATGCCTAACTGTCTGCCCTGGACCATGTGAACCATTTTTTCCTGCGTGGTCTTCATCTCGGCGCGAGAGTTGCGCACCCACAACGAATGGTCTTCGGCAAGAGAAGCGGCTCGCGACGGATCGGCCTTTGCAACCTGCATGACGTCGACCCAATCGAGCGACGAGAGCTGGTAGAAGTGAACGGCATGGTCGCGCAACGCATGATGAATGAGGATGAGGTTGCGGATGTATTGTGCGTTGGCGGGGATTTCAAGCTTGAGCGCATCCTCGACCGCGCGGACGCTGGCGATAGCATGTACGGTTGTGCAAACGCCGCAGATGCGCTGCGCAAACAGCCAGGCCTCACGCGCATCCCGGCCTTGAAGGATGGTTTCCAGACCACGAAACATGGTTGCCGAAACCCATGCATCGGAAACGGCGCCGCGGTCAACTGCAACATCGACCCGCAGGTGGCCTTCGATTCTGGTGATGGGGTCAATTGTGATGCGCTGCGTCATCGGATGCTCCTCAATTTATTTGTGCGCGTGTCATTAATCTGCCGCGGCGTAATCTTCGGTCACTGCGTAGTCTTTAGTGCGCATCCATGCAAGTGTTCGCGCGGATTCCATGGCATACCAGAGTTCGGTGGGCGCAGGCAGAATGGCCAGCACTTTGGCGAAGAGGCTGAAGGCGGCTACAGCGAGAGAGATAAATCCGGCGGTGACGGCCAGTTCGATGAGTGACGGAAAGTAGGATGCGCTGGCCGAAGGCTGGTAGACGAGTGTGGTGGGATCGAAGCGGTATAACATGCCGCCGACGGCCGCAACGACGCTGGCCAGGAAAGCAAGTTTGGCACTGCGGTTTCTATTGGCGCGGAGCAACAGGGCGACGGCTGCGACAAGCAACAGCGTCTCCAGCCAGAACAAAGCCGCGGGTTGGGTGGTTTGAAAAGCCAGCGGCAAGTTTCCGCGCAGGACGACGTCGGCAAAGCGAAGCGCCAGCCACGGCGCGATGATCCATGCGGTGATGCGGCTCATCTGGCAGAGGACGTCGATATCGATGGGGCGGTCCCAAACGAGGTGGCTGACTAACAGGATGAAGCTCACAAATGCGAAACCCATGAAAGCCGCGGCGCCTACATAGAACAAGGGCAGCAGCGGCGTTTGCCACAGCGGGTGAACCTGCGTACCGGCCAACAGCATAAGTGCGCCGAGCGAGGACTGATGCATGGCGGGGAGAAGAAATCCGAGTCCGAGCACGAAGGGGTAGATTCGCTTGATGAGAGATTCGAGCAGGAAAACGATGAAGTCCAGCTCCGGCCAGCGTTCGCTGATCCAATCGAGAGCGGTGGGAATGTTTTCGATCAGCAGTGGTACAGCGGTGTAGAGCGGCATGCAGAATGCGATTTCCAGCATGGGTGAATGTGCGTTCCATCGCCATGGCAGCAAGATGGAGAAGAAATTCCACGGCCGGCCCACATCGATGCCAAGCAGCGTAAGTCCGGAGGCGTAAGTGAGAAAGCTGCTGAGCACGGCAGTCCGCATGACGGAATGCAACCGATGCTGGCCGAAGATCCATACCGCGATGCCGATGGCGAAGCTGCCCGAGCCCAGTCCGGTGAGGACCATGATGTTGAACGTTTTCCAGATGCCCCATGCATAGGCGTCGTTCATTCCCGATGCAGGGCCGAGGCCGGCCGCTTCGCGATAGAGCGCGAGAACGCAGGCGACGGCGCCAAACGCGCACATTGCCCAGAAAGTCCGGGTGAAGATTGGAACATCGAAAACAGGTACGCATCTTTCCCATGCGCGCGTCATAGTTGTGGCCTCAATCCAGTGGACTCTTCGTTTTCTTCCAGATGTGCTTGGTGGCGCTTCCAGTTTTTACGCAATACGCAGACGAGCGCTGCGTAGACTACGGTTGGCGCAAGGAAGTAGCTATAGACCCGCTTTTGCCACTTGAGATATTTTGCGGGGATGGACTCGCTGCCGAGTTTCGGCAAACCGAGCTTGTCAAAGGACACGCGCGAGAGATAAAGCACCTGCGTGCCGCCCCCTTCGTGTTCGCCAAAAGCGCGGCGCTCGAAGTACTTTTCAGGGTTTTTTGCAGTGCGAAGAGTTGCTTCAGCGAGAAGGCCGCTGCGCTTGCCGAAGACGACGGCCTGCGTGGGGCAGACGGAAGTGCACGCCGGATCGTGGCCCTGGGCGAGGCGATCCTGGCAGAAATCGCACTTGACGATGCGGGGATTGATGCCGCTCCACTGGAACCTGGGGATGTGATAGGGGCAGACGATTTCGCAATAGCGGCAGCCGACGCAGCGGCTCGGATTCCAGCGGACGACGCCGCTGACGGGGTCTTTGCTGAGTGCGCGAAACATGCACGATGCCACGCAGGCGGGGTCGACGCAGTGCATGCATTGTTGCTTGACGAAAGAGATCGGTGAACCGTCGGCCGGTTTGTAGAGCTTGACGATGCTTCTGGCGGAGTCGCTCAGGCCGCGCGCAGATTGGCGCGGCGAATCGACTTGCGTGTCGCGGACGAGGCCGCCTGCCTCAGCGCAGGCAGAGACGCAGGCCTGGCAGCCGACGCAGCGCGTTGCGTCGTACAGCATGGCTACGGCATTTTCGGGAGCTTTTGCTGTCTCCTTGGCGTGCGCTTCAGTGGGGACAACCGCGTCTGTGGCGAGAGCTGAAGCGGCTCCCACCATGCTGAAGAGCAGACTGCGGCGCGTGACCTTCATCGTGGCTCCGAATCCCGATCGGTGTCTTTGGGCTCGAGTGCGCCGAGTTTTTCGAGTTCTTCCAGATCTTCGCTCTCAGCGGGCTTATCGCGACCAGGCAGGCGACGTACCGCGACTGCCGCTGCTGTTGCCGCTGCGCCGGCGATTGCGCCAACCACCAAGGCCGCCGCGGTTTGACTTTTTTGAACGGGCAACTCGACGGAGGGCAGCGCCTCGGGCGGAGTGATGCTGTGAATGTCCACGACTTGAAAGAGCGGAATCTGGAAGGCTGCGCTCTTCTCTGTGCAGCCGATGCAGGGCGCGCCAATGCCGATAGGCCACGCGTTGGGAACATCATTAAAATGGCGCGTGGAACAAGCGGCATGGGTTACCGGCCCCTTGCAGCCGAGCTTGTAGAGGCACCAGCCCTGGCGATGTCCTTCATCGCCATAGATGCTTGCGAACCTGCCTGCATCGAAGTGGCCGCGACGTGGGCAGTCCTCGTGAATCAAGCGGTCATAGGCAAATTTGGGGCGGTTGATTGCGTCGAGTGCGGGCAGCCGGTGCATGGCGGCGTATTCAAGCACGACGGAGAGAAAAGTGTAGGGATTTGGCGGGCAGCCGGGCAGGCTGATGACGGCTTTGTCTTTCAGGATTTCACTGACGCCGACAGCGTTGGAGGGATTGGGGCTGGCGGCAGCGATGCCGCCCCAGGAGGAACAAGAGCCTATGGCGATAAGGAGTGCAGCCTGGGAGCCGATGTGGCGCAGTACATCGAGCGCCGGTTTGCCGGCAATCTTCATGTAGCTGGCCTGGTCCGTGGTGGGGATTGCGCCTTCAACGACCAGAATGAAGTTGCCGCGATTGGCTGCGACGGCGTGCTCAAGCACCGATTCCGCCTGATGACCGGAGGCGGCCATCAGCGTCTCGTGATAGTCGAGCGAGATGAGATCGAAGATCAGGCTGGCAACGTCGGGTTGCGAGGCGTGCAGCAGGCTCTCTGTGCAACCAGTGCAGTCCTGTAAGTGAAGCCAGATGACGTAGGGGCGAATCGATCTTCCGACGCTTCGGGCCACCTGACTGGCGGAGGCTTGGCCGGTGAGAGCCAGGCCGGCGGGCGCGGCGGCCACAAGCGCGGCGCAGAACTGAAGGAAGCGGCGGCGGGAAACTCCGCTGTTCGCCAATTGCTCGGCTATCGTGTTGCGCTGCTGATTGGCAACAGTGTCGTTCATAGTGGTGTAAATCTCCGCCTACGGAGTGTGGTTACCGATGCGCGTACAATCCAAAGCGAGCACGAATTGCGGATATTGCGGGGCCTGAATACGGAGTGTCTCAATTCATTAGATACGAAGTTTTTCGCACATTAAAGGCCACAAAAAACGCGACCAGCTTGCAAAAATTCACAGGGGGTAAAAGGGGTACATGCACGAACCGGAATGGAGTCACCTGCAGACGCTATTGATCCTGGCCCGTACGCAGCGCCTGGCGGCGGCGGGGAGACGCCTGCACATCGACCACTCGACCGTCAGCAGGCACATTGCGGCTCTTGAGGCGGCATTCGCTGTGCGGCTGTTCGACCGGAGAGAGGAAGGCTTCTTCCTTACTGCCGAGGGCGAGCGTCTGTTCCACTCCGCCGAGCAGATGGAAAGCCTGATGATGGATGTGCATAGCGACATTGTCGGCAAGGATCTGCAACTGACGGGCACGGTCCGTATCGGCGTGCCGGACGGACTTGGTGTGGGATTCCTGGCGCCGCGGCTGGCGACTTTCGCCGCATCGCAACCGGGGTTGGCGATTGAGCTGGTTGCCATTTCGCGCATCTTCAACCTGACCAAGCGCGAGGCCGATATCGCTATTACCCTTACACGCCCGGCGAAAGGCAGGCTGGTGGCACACAAGCTCATCGACTACAAGCTGCAGCTCTACGCCACGAAAGGCTATCTGAAGAGCCACGCGCCGATCCACAAAACGGCCGACCTGCTTGAACAGAATGTCGTGGCCTTCATTGAAGATCTCAATCCGATTACACAGTTGAATTTTCTCGACGAGATTCATACCGCGATTCAACCGTGCTTTACCAGTTCGACAATCATTTGCCAGTTGGAGGCAATTCTTGCGGGAGCGGGTGTGGGGGTGCTGCCTCGCTTTATGGCGGTCAAGTATCCGCAACTGACCTGCGTGCTTCCGGAAACGGTCAATATCAAACGCACATTCTGGCTGTGCATGCATGCGGATCTTCAACGGTTGACAAGGATTCGCGTGATTGGCGACTTCATTAACCAGCAGATGCGCGGTGCTCCGGCACTGTTTGGGTAGGCGCAGAACTGAGAGAGTGAAGCCGAAGTTGTTTTTTGAAACACGCTCTAGTGACAGGGGAGATGCTTGATGCTTCTCCCCACTTGTTTATTGGAGACAGGAGAAGCGGAGCGCAAGGTACACTAGCTTTAACTCCGGCATCTAATCCCAGTTAGGTTCTCGATCCGAATTACGAGTTGCATCGTGGCATGAAGCGTCGCCGTCCAGGACGGAGAGTGCGGGGATGACAGCCGAACAGGAAAGTATGCGATGAACTCGAACGGCAAAGTCTCACAAAGTCCGGCTATGTCTGGCAAAACCGCTCTGATCATTGGCGCCGGGCCGGCAGGACTGACTGCGGCGGTTGAGTTTCTGAGACAATCCGGTATCCGGCCGATTGTGCTGGAGGCGTCGCGGGAGATTGGCGGAATCTCGCGAACAGTCCGTTACAAGGGCAACCGGATGGACATCGGCGGGCACCGCTTTTTCTCAAAGAGCGACCGTGTGATGGAGTGGTGGCTTGAGCAGATGCCGATTGAGGCAGGCACGGACGGCGCTTCGGCTATCAGCTATCAGAACCAAATGCGTGCGGTTACGGGCGTGGGGGCTGAAGGGACCGCTGCCGAGCAAGACCTGGTGATGCTGGTGCGTCCGCGCAAGAGCCGCATTTATTTTCTACGCAGGTTTTTCGATTATCCGATCACGCTGACTGCGGACACTCTCCGCAAACTGGGCTTTACGCGCACCATGAAGGTTGGCTTCAGCTACATGACCTCGCGCATGGTGCAGATCAAGCCGTAGAGGTCGCTCGAAGATTTTCTTATCAATCATTTCGGCAAGCAACTCTACCGTACCTTCTTCAAGAGCTACACGGAAAAAGTGTGGGGCACGGCCTGCAATGCGATATCGGCCGAGTGGGGCGCGCAACGCATCAAAGGACTCTCGCTCACAAGCGCCGTGAAACATTTTCTGAAGAAGAGCTTTGGCAAGCACGAAAAGGGGCTCGCACAGAAAGGGACCGACACATCACTGATCGAGCGCTTTCTCTATCCGAAGTTTAGTCCTGGGCAACTTTGGGAGCATGTCGCGGGGAAGATTGTGAAGGCGGGCGGCGAGATTCACCTGGGGCTGAAGGTGGCGCGCGTCTACACAGTGGGCGGCCGCGTGGTCTCAATGGGTGCCGTTGACGAAGACGGCGTGACGCGGAACTTTGCCGCCGATTATTTCCTTTCGACGATGCCGATGTGGGATCTGGTTGATGCGATCGAGGCTACGGGCACGGCGATTCCCGCCAATGTGAAGCAGGTCTCTGACGGACTGATCTACCGCGACTTCATCACCATTGGGATACTGATCGACAAACTGCTGGTAACGGAGCCGGGCGGGGGACTGCCGAAGGACACGTGGATTTATATTCAGGAGCCCGACGTGCAGATAGGGAGGCTACAGATTTTCAACAATTGGAGCCCTTACCTTGTGGTGTCCGGCAAGGTGTGGATTGGCTTGGAATATTTCTGTTATGAGACCGACCCATTGTGGAAGATGGACGACGAGGCGCTGAAAGAGTTTGGCGCTGCGGAACTGGAGAAGATAGGCATGCTGAAAGCCTGCGATGTCCAGGATGCCCATGTGGTGCGCGTGCCCAAGACCTACCCGGCATACTTTGGGAGTTACGATCGATTCGATGAACTGCGGGCGTTTACCGACAGCTTCGAGAACCTGTTTCTGATTGGCCGCAACGGCATGCATAAATATAACAACCAGGACCACTCGATGCTGACTGCCATGCAGACAGTCGAGAACGTTGTGCAAGGCAAAACCGATAAAGAGAATATCTGGAGTATCAATGCTGGGCAGGATTATCACGAGCAGAAGTCTGGCGAAGCAAAGGTTGTCGATGCGCCTTGAGCCGTGTGGCATGCAGTGGGCGCATTGGACTACACTGATTCTGCTATGACTACCGGTATTCTATTCACTTCGATTAAGCCGCGCTCGCCTCAGGGCGAGTTTGCAAACGAGCCTTTTGTCAACTTCAAGGCGCCAGAAAATGCGCGCGCGATGGTGAGCGCGCTGGACCTAGTGGCAACGCAGTTGGGACGCGAGTACGACCTGATCATGGGCGGAAAACGGCTGAGGACCTCAGACAAGATTCTCTCCACGAATCCGGCGCGTCCCGAGCAGTTGGTGGGTATGCACCAGAAAGCCGGCGCGGAACACGCCGAAGAAGCTGTGGCCGCGGCTCACAAGGCATTTGAGTTTTGGAGCAGGACTTCAACGGACGAGCGTGTCTCTCTGCTGCTGAACGCGGCGGAGATTATTCGCCTCCGCAAGTTTGAGTTCATGGCGTGGCTCGTCTACGAGGTGGGTAAGAACTGGGCCGAGGCCGACGCCGATGTGGGCGAGGCGATCGATTTCCTCGAGTTCTACGCGCGCGAGGCGCTGCGGCTGGCCGCCTTGGCAACGCCGATTCAATATCCCGGCGAGCGCGACGAGCTTATCTATATCCCGCTGGGCGTGGGCGCGGTGATTCCGCCGTGGAACTTTCCGTTTGCGATTATGGCTGGGATGACGGCGGCGTCGATCGTCACGGGAAATACGGTGATTCTGAAGCCTTCGAGCGATGCGCCGACTATTGCGGCCAAGTTTGTCGAGGTGCTGGAAGAGGCAGGCATGCCGGACAACGTGGTGAGCTTCTGTCCCGGCTCCGGCGCCACATTCGGCAACGCAATTGTCGCGGACGCGCGGATGCGCTTTGTCACCTTCACCGGATCGAAGGCCGTGGGGCTTGAGATTCATGAGCGGGCGGCGAAGACCAGGCCAGGCCAGATCTGGATCAAGCGGACCATTCTGGAGATGGGCGGGAAAGACTCGATTCTGGTGTGCGCGGATGCGGATCTGGACGCGGCGGTCCAGGCGGTGGTGGCTTCAGCCTTTGGATTCAGCGGGCAGAAATGCTCGGCGTGTTCGCGTGCGATTGTCGAAGCGCCGGTTTACGATGTGTTTCTCGAGCGGCTGCGCGAGCGTGTGGCGGAGCTGACGGTGGGCGATCCAGTGGCCAACAACAACCTGGGCCCGGTGATCAACAAGGCCGCTCTCGAATCCATGCTTGGCTACATCGAGACCGGCAAGAAGGAAGGGCGTCTGATTGCGGGTGGTAGTGCGCCGGAGACTGACGAGGGCGGATATTTTTTGCAGCCGACGGTCTTTGCCGACATTGCGCCGGATGCTGTTTTGGCTCAGGAGGAGATCTTTGGGCCTGTGCTTGCGGTCATCAAGGTGGAGAACTTTGAAGAAGGCCTGAAGGTGGCGAACAACACCGAGTACGGTCTGACCGGCTCAATTTACTCGACCGACCGTGCAAAGCTGGACAAGGCTCGCCAGGAGTTTCATGTGGGCAACCTCTACTTCAATCGCAAGTGCACAGGCGCGATGGTAGGGGCGCATCCGTTTGGGGGGTTCAACATGAGCGGCACGGACTCGAAGGCGGGCGGGCCGGACTATCTGTATCTGTTTACGCAGGCCAAGAGCGTAGGGGAGAAGCTGTAAAGCCCGATCGGTCCTGATTCTCAATTTGCACCCTCCTGCGGCTGGCGGTCATCCAAAGCAGGCAGGAGGTTGTATGCCCACGATTGTTCGATTCCATCAGCTTGGCGGTCCCGAGACTCTTCGGTTTGAAGAGACGCTGCCTCAGCAACCAGGCAAAGGTGAGGTGCGGTTACGGGTTCAGGCGGCAGGCCTGAACCGGGCTGAGTCGTTATACTACCGCGGCCTCTATATGGAATAAGCGCAGCTTCCTTCCCGGCTGGGCTATGAGGCGACCGGGGTGGTGGAGGCGGTCGGCGAGGGCGTAGACGCGGGGTGGCTGGGCAAGCCGGTGGCCACGATCCCGTACTTCTCGCAAAACCGCTACGGCACACTCGGCGAGCAGGCTGTGGTTCCTGTATACGCACTGGGCGAGTATCCTGCGAATTTGTCGCCGATTGAAGCGGCCGCCATTTGGATGCAATATCTGACTGCGTATGGCGCGCTGGTGCATTTCGGTGGCGTGAAGGCAGGGGATTTCGTTTCCATTCCCGCGGCTTCGTCCAGCGTAGGGCTGGCGGCGATCCAGATTGTGCGGGATGCGGGCGCGACGGCCATTGCGGTGACGCGTACGGCGACCAAGCGCGCCGAACTGCTCGAACTGGGTGCGCATTATGTGATTGTGAGCCAAGAAGAAGACTACGTGGCTCGCGTGGCGGAGATTACCGGCGGACAGGGTGCGCGGTTGACCTTCGACCCGGTGGCGGGACCGTTTGTGCAAAAGCTTGCCGCTGCGGCCGCGCAGGGAGGAACAGTCTTTGAGTATGGGGCTCTATCTGGCGAGGCTACGCCGTTTCCGCTGCTGGAGGCGCTGAGCCACGGCGTGAGCCTTCGCGGTTATACGCTGATGGAGATTACGCAGAACCCGGCGCTGGCCGCGACGTCGAAGAAATATGTTTTTGACAGGCTGGCGGACGGGCGCTTTGTGCCCAAGATCGCCAAGACGTTTCCCTATGCACAGACGGTTGAAGCTTACCGGTACCTGGAGTCGAACCAGCGGGTGGGCAAAGTGGTTATTACCGTTCCATAGAGGCTCAAACGCGAAAAGGGGGAAAGGCACCCACCTGTCCCCCCTTGCTTGCCAGTCTAAGACAGCTTGGAACCAGCCAGTATCAGGCGACGGCCGACGGAGTGGACTGTTCCTCGGCGTCGATCTTGCTGCCAACTTCGGCGGCGGCCTGGGCCAGGACGCGGTGATGGATGGTGAACAGGGCCAGTTCCAGGCGGTCGCTGACGCCGGTTTTGTCGTAAATGGACCGCAGGTAATTCTTGATGACCTGTTCGGTGGTTTTGAGCCGGAGAGCGATCTCCCGATTTTTGCAGCCCTGCGAGATGAGGGCCACTATGCGCATCTCTTTGGGCGTGAGGCGGTCGCGGACGCGGGTGCCCACCATGTCTTCCTCGGGCGATTCGGGCATCATGACTTGGGGGGGGAGCCAGGTTTCGCCGGCGGCGACGCGGCGCACGCACTCAACCAGAGCGGGACCCGTGACGGTGCGAAAGACCACGCCGCGAAAGCCCTGCTGCAGATAAGGGCCGGCCGCCTCGGTGTTCTCCGCGATGACAATGCCGCGACTGCCCATGGTCTCAATCAGCATGCTCAGGCGCGTCATCTCAGGGCGCAGGGCAGAGGCAAACAGGACGATGGAGCCGGGAAACGTGGTGATGGCATGGTACATGCGATCCAGATCGGTGCACTGGGCAATGATGCGCAGTTCTTCGTCCATGGCCAGGACCTTGGCGGTGCCTGCACGGAAGATCGCTTGCGAATCGGCAAGGATAAGTTTGTTCATGCAGTGCGCCTCATCTGCTCAAATTCCCCACGGAACAGCCGTGAACTCGCTCGACCGTTCTCTTTGGCAAGACCAGAGACAAGGACCGGAACATAGAACTTTCGAATGTCTCTTGCTGCCCTATCGGCAAAAAGGCAAAATCTCTTCATATGCCTACGATTGCGACAGTCCGAAACTTTTGGATTCTTTTCGTAGCTTGAAAGACCGGGCCACGAGAAGTCAAGAATGTTTCCTGTAAGCATGATTTTACCCCGCAGAAGGCTAGGATTTACGAAAATCGGCGGGACAGGAATGCCTTTGGCGGCTCATGTTGCAGAACAGACCCTAAACTCTACACTGAGGACATATGGCGAGGCCGATTCTGTTAGCAGTGGACGACGACGTAAGCGTTCTTGAGGCGGTGGTGCAGGACCTGCGCCGGCAGTACGGCGCTACCTACCGAATTATGCGGGCTGCCAGCGGTCAAGCTGCACTCGACACGCTGGCGCAGGTAAAGACGCGCCAGGAGCCGGTGGCGCTGCTGGTAAGCGACCAGCGCATGCCAGGGATGACGGGGGTCGATTTCCTGGAACGCGCCATGGCGATTTATCCGGATGCGCGGCGAGTGCTGCTGACGGCCTATGCCGACACCGAGGTGGCCATACGAGCCATCAATACGGCGCGCATCCACTATTACCTGACCAAGCCCTGGGACCCGCCGGAGGAGAAGCTCTACCCGGTGTTGACCGACCTGCTGGAAGACTGGCAGGCGGGCTACCGGCCTGCTTTTGAGGGGTTGCGCGTGATTGGGCATCGCTGGTCGCTAAACGACCACAAGGTGCGCAACTTTCTTTCGCAGAATCACGTGCCCTACCGCTGGCTCGACATCGCCGGTAATGATGAGGCTCTGAAGCTGCTTCAGGATGCACAGCTCGATGCGGATCATCTGCCCGTGGTGCTGTTTCCGGATGGCAGTTCGCTGGTCGACCCGGAGCCGGAGGCGCTGGCCGCGCGTGTGGGGCTGCGGGTTCAGGCGGCCCAGGAGTTCTACGACCTAGTGGTGGTGGGCGCGGGGCCGGCGGGGCTGGCGGCCGCGGTTTATGGAGCCAGCGAAGGGCTGCGCACGCTGGTGATTGAACCCCAGGCGCCGGGCGGGCAGGCCGGTTCTTCCTCGATGATCGAGAACTACCTTGGATTTCCGTCCGGAGTGACGGGCGCGGATCTGGGGCGGCGGGCGCACATGCAGGCTACGCGGTTCGGCGCCGAGTTCGTGACCCAGCGTGCGACTGGCTTGCGCATCGACGGGCAATACCGGTTTGTGCAGCTCGCCGACGGGCGCGAGGTCTCAGGCCACGTGGTGCTGCTGGCTCCCGGGGTGCAGTACCGCAAACTGGGGATTCCGGGCGCGAACCGGCTGACGGGGCGGGGGATTTACTACGGGGCCGCGCTTGTGGAGGCTCGAGCCTGCAAGGACGAAGACGTGTTTGTGGTGGGGGGCGCCAACTCCGCCGGCCAGGCGGCGCTGCACTTTGCCAAATTTGCCTGCAAGGTAACCATGCTGGTGCGGGGAGAAGGACTTTCGGCCACCATGTCGAAATACTTAATCGATGAGATCGAACGCACATCCAATATTGTGGTGGAGCCGCACACCCAGGTGCTGGAGGCGGTGGGCCAGGAAGTAGCGGGTCAAGAGCGGCTGAAGGCGTTGAAGCTCATTGGCCCGCAGGGCGAATACCAGGTTCCAGCGACGTCGTTGTTTGTGTTTATCGGTGCGGCGCCGGGCACGGAGTGGCTGCCGCCGTCGATTTTGCGGGACGAAAAAGGGTTTCTGCTGGCCGGGCCCGATCTGCGCAGCGAAGGAAAGCTGCCGGAGATGTGGCGTGAGGAGCGCGAGCCGTTTTTGCTCGAGTCCAGCGTACCGGGCGTGTTTGTGGCTGGAGATGTGCGGCACGGGTCGGTGAAGCGCGTGGCCTCGGCGGTGGGCGAGGGGTCGATTGCGGTCCAGTTTGTTCACCAGTATCTGGCCGGATTTTAGTTGAAGGGTAGGCAAGCAGGGATGAGCGAAAGCGGACAATTGCTGGAGATCGAGTCGGTCTCCTCTGTGGAGATTGTCGAAGCTATGCGCACTACGCGCCCCTTTGCCGAGACCAGCTCCGAGGCCCTGCTTGAAGGGCTGGCCAGCGTGGAGCGCGTGGAACGCGTGACCGCCAAAGCGGGCGCGGTGCTGGTAGAGGCCATGCAACCGTGGAATTTCTACTGGCTAGTGCTTGAAGGCGAAACCAGCGCTGAGAAGCAGGAGCCGGATGGAACGCGGACGCTGGCGGGCGTTGCGCACCCCAGTGAGGGTTTTGGCGAGACGCCGATTCTAACCGGCAAAGGCTATTCTCCGTTTTTGATTACGGCGACGAAGGACTCGCGGCTGCTTCGATTTGCAGAGCCGGACTTTTGGAAGCTGATGGCCTGCTGCCCGTCGGCGCGCAAAGCGATTTTGGCCGATATGGCGGTGCGCCTGCAGGCCTACCAGGTGGAGGCGTTGCACCGCGAGAAACTGGTGTCGCTGGGGACGCTAGCGGCGGGGCTGATGCACGAGTTGCACAATCCTGGGTCAGCGGCCAAGCGCGCTGCTTCGCAACTGCGCGAGAATCTGAAGCGCCTGCAGGAGCTAAGCCTGCGCAACGCGGGCAAACCCAAGACACCGCTTCAGTTGGCGTGTATGCATAGCCTGCTTGAGCACGCGGTTCAAAGCTGCCAATGCCGCGCGATGAGCACAGTGGAGCAGTCGGATGCCGAAGAGGCATTGTCGGAGTGGCTGCAGTCGGCGGGCGTAGAAAACGCATTCACGATTGGGCCGGCGCTGGTGGCGATCGGCTTTGACCAGCAGGAGCTTGCCTGCGCCAGCGAGGCGTTCCCGGCCGAGAGCTTTTCCGATGCGCTCAACTGGCTGGAGGCGCTCGTGTCGAGCGTGACGCTGGTTTGCGCCATCGAGGAGAGCATCACGCGCATCTCAGAATTGGTGATGGCGGTCAAGAAGTTTGCCTACGACGAGCGTTTACCGGATCGTGATCTGGATGTGCATGACAACCTGCAAAGCACGCTCACGATTCTGGGTCACAAACTGCGGCTGAAACAGATTGGCGTGGAAAAGCGCTTCGAGGCCAACCCGTCCACGATTCACACCAAGGGATCGGCGCTCAGTCAGGTATGGACCAACCTGATCGACAATGCCGTGGATGCTTCTCCGGAGAGTGCGAAGATCGAGGTCGCGACTTGGAATGAAGCCGGGAGTGGCGAGGAACCGGGCTGGCTGGCGGTCAGCATTACGGATCACGGCGCGGGGATTCCACCTGAGGTCAAGCCGCGCATCTTTGAGGCGTTCTTTACCACCAAGCCGCAGGGATCGGGGACTGGGCTGGGGCTTGAGATCGTTCATCGGATTGTGACGCAGAAGTTCGGCGGTACGATCGATGTGGAATCCGAGCCGGGTAGCACGCGATTTGTTGTGAAGCTACCGCTGAAGGTGGCTGAGCCGGCGCGTTAGAACGCCAGCGATGTGAATGCACAACCCTACAAATCCACTTATTGAAAGCAGTTGCCGCGATCGCACGGGAGCGTGTGAATTTTGCTACCACGAGTGGTAGGACCACTAGGGTTTCGAGGCGTATGATGGATGCGCAGGTAAAACATCCATCCGCGAGGAATTCCAGTGACTCGACTGAGTTGTTCAATCAAGCAAATGTTCTCTGTGCCGGCTCTCGTTCTGGCAGTTGCGGCCTTTTCGGCAAGCTCGCTTCATGCAGCCGCGAGCTGTGACGTACACGTCTACGGTGCCAAGGGCGATGGAGTCACGAAAGACACGGCTGCGATTCAAAAGGCAATCGATGCATGCGCGGCGAAAGGTGGCGGCACGGTGCGGCTGATCGCGGGCAAGTATGTGAGCGCGCCCATCGTACTCAAGAGCAACATCACATTGCAGCTCGACAAGGGCGCCACGCTGTTCGGGTCCCCGGATCATGGCGAGTATCCGCCGATTACGATGTTTCATCTGCCCGACCTGCAGCCGCTGGTGAGCGCAACGAACGCTACCAATGTGGCGATTACGGGCGAAGGCACGATCGACGGCAACGGAGAGAGCTGGTGGCAGGAGGTGCGCGCGATCCACGATCACGGCGTACTGGGCAACCACCCGCGTCCCAAGCTGATCATCTTCGACCACTGCAAGAACGTGCGCGTCGAGGGCATTACGATCCAGAACTCGCCAATGTGGCAACTGGTTCCGTACTACTCCGACAATGTGGTGATTCGCAATGTGCGGATCCTGGCGCCGCAGCACGCGCCGAATACCGATGCGATCGATCCATTCTCGTCGTCGAACGTTGTGATCGATCATGTATATGCCGATGTAGGCGACGACGATGTGGCCATCAAATCGGGCCCGATCAACTCGCCGGGGCCTGACGATCCGAGCCGCGACATTGTGATCACCGACTGCACGTTCATGCACGGGCACGGGCTGTCGATTGGCAGCGAGCTTTCCGGCGGCGCGCAGAATATCGTTGCCGAGCGGATCAGTTTTGAGGGCACCGACAATGGCATTCGCGTAAAGGCGAATCGCGATCGCGGCCACGATGTGGGCAACCTGGTGTTCCGCGACATCACGATGAAGAACGTGAGGAATACGCTGATTATCAGCGAGTACTATCCCAAGGTATTGCCGCCTGCCGACGAAGCCGCACAGCCGGTGGGACGCTTGACACCGCACTTCCACGACATCGTGCTTGAGAATGTCACTTCGACGGGAAGCGATTCCGCTGGAGTGATCGCTGGGTTGCCGGAGTCGCCGGTTACGGGCGTGGTGCTGAAGAATGTGAACATCAGCGCGCAAAAGGGATTGACGATCGGCTATGCCGAGGTGACGGGCGAAGGCGTGATCGTGAAAGCCGAACAGGGAGAGGCGATCACGAAGATGACGGGGGCAAAGGTTTCGCTGAAGTAGACTTTGCGAATCCGAAACAAGCGGGGCTGCGCCGGTTGGCGCAGCCCCGCTTTTATGTCTGAAACGAACGGTCTACTGGTTGACACCGCTGGCGAGGAAGCCGCCGTCGACAACCAGTGTCTGTCCGGTGACGAAGGAGGCGCCGTCGGAGGCTAGGTAGACGGCGGCGCCGATCAGCTCTTCGGTTCTCCCAAAGCGGCCCATCGGCGTGCGCATCAGCAGTTCCTGGCCGCGGGGTGAGTTATCGAGGAGATCGGCGTTGAGATCGGTGCGGAAGACGCCGGGGGCGATGGCGTTGACGGTGACGCCCCTTTTCGACCACTCGACGGCGAGCGAACGGGTGAGCGACGACACACCGGCCTTGCTGGCGGCGTAGGCGGCCACTTCGCTCAGCGCGACGAAGCTATTCAGCGACGCGATGTTGATGATACGGCCGTAGCCGCGATCGAGCATGTGCTTGCCGAAGATCTGGCAGGCGCGCAGCGTTCCGGTCAGGTTGGTGTCGAGGATGCTCGTCCACTCTTCCTCGGGAAACGAAACGGTAGGCGCACGCTTGATTCTTCCCGCGCAATTGACGAGGATGTCGACCTTTCCGAGGCCTTTGAGCACCGCTGCGAACAAAGCTTCAAGCGATGCTCGGTTGCTGACGTCGGAGGTTTGTCGCACGGTCTTGCGTCCGCGGGCTTCGACTTCTGCAGCGGTCTCGTCCACTTCCTGCTGGCGGCGCGCGGTGGCGACCACGTCGGCGCCGGCATCTGCGAGCCCGAGGCTGATGGCGCGGCCAATGCCGGATGTGCCCCCGGTAACGACTGCAACCTTCCCTTCAAGGCTTAGAAGTTGAGCTGTCATGGCCTCTCCACCTACTCATTTCAGGGATGATGCAATGCCGTGCGGGGAAGCACGTACTCGCATCCGACCCTAGCCGCAAAAACGCGGGACACGACGCAAAGTCTGCCCCGGTACTCCGGCGGGGAACCGGGGTACCGGGCAGCTGCAACTACTTGTTGAGCCCGAGAAACACGGGAGTGATGTGCCGGTCGTAAAGATTCTCCGTCACGTTCTTCGCGATCACGGGTTCGTTGGCTTCGAGCAGATCGAGATAGCGGCGGCCCATCTTTGCGGCCACCTTGAAGCCGACGTGGAGCAACTGGCGCAGGCTGGCGTTGTAGGCAGGATTCGCCTGAACATGGCGCAGGGCGGAGGTGTATTGCTCCGAACTCCAGCCGCGCACCGCCTCGGGCGTGGGCAGCTTTGCCGTATCGATGTCGATGACCGTGGCGTAAGGCGCGCAGAGTTCTTCGCTATGGGCGAAGGCCTCGCCGTAAATCTCCTTGGCCAGCGCGAGTCCGTCGCCGCCGGCTTCGGCCAGGCCGATCAGCTCTTCAAGCCACGTTGTGCCGGCGGTCTTGAGGTGAACGCCGGCGTCGAAGCGCTTGATGCAGGCGTGAATGGCGGGGTAGATGGAAAACTTGTCGCTGCCGGAGTGAACGCTGAGCTTGAGATTCTGGGGCAAGCCGAATTGTTTTACCGCGTACGCGATGGCGGCGATGTCGAGCGAGAACTCGCGCTCGAACTGGGCCACGTCGCCCACGTAATCGACGCCCTTGTTGAAGCGGCCGCTGAACTTGGGAGCGATGGTCTGGACCGGAATGCCTTCATCGGCAATGGCGGCCAAAATGATGAGCAACTCGACAGGGCTCTGGGCGCGATCGGTCTCGTCCATTGAGACCTCGGGGACAAAGTTGCCTTCGCCTTTGGCGCTGACAACCTTGCGGTAGACCTCGCCGGCCTTCTTGACGGCGAAGAGAAATTTCCCCGCTGCCTGGCTCAGGTCATCGGCTGTAATGTCGAAGGCCGTGTCGACGCCGGCCAGTTGAATGCTGCCGAGCAGTTCGGGATGTCGTTTGACGAATGCGTGGATGTCGGCTGCCGGTGCTGGCTGGCCGATGAAGTCGGCGACGTCAAAGGTGAAAAAGTCGCACGGAGCAAGGAAGCGATCGACGGTCGCGGGCGTGATGTGGTCGGCGTCGCAAAAATACGGCAGCTTCCACCCGAGCGCTTTGACGGCGGCGTCGGCGGCCTGGCGCGCCGAGAGGGGCTCAGTGCCGATGATCATGTGTTCGCGGTTCGACTTGTTCCACACGGGAACGACCTCGACGCCACTCTGGAGAGCCTTGATGCAGGCCTGCAACTGCGCTTTGGCCTGGTGTGAAAACCGGTCTCCCGTACCAATCGAATACTTGTTGAGTATCAAACCTTTGTTCTCCATTTTTAGTGTCCTGTTCTAAAGACGGCTGCGATGCGCCCACAACCCTAGTCCGGGGTTGGCAATGAAAAAGACTTCTTCACCGTCAACAGTGTTGAAGCCGTGGGCGAGTTTTTCGGGGTTGTAGCGTGCGGTCATGGTCTTCAGGTCGCAATAACCGAAGCCAACGCCCTCGACCTCTTCCTTAGTGAGATGTCCGGGGCAATAGGTAATCTTGAAGCGCCCCTCCGACGAGCCATGAATGAGATGCGCGGCCGCGCTGAGATTGCTGCCCAGGTCCGCATTTTCGCTTACCGCTTTGAGCGTGTTGGGCGTGCCACGATAACCGTACTTGCGGATGAGCACATCGATGCCCTTGTCTTCGCCGAACTCGCGCACGCCGGGAGCGAGGATGATGAGATCCGCGCCATCGGCCAGCGCCATGCGGGTGCGGTAGACGGCCTTGTTGCCGATCCAGGTGGAGTGAAACTCGGCGGGATCGAGGAAGACCACGGCCTTTTGAATCTGCTTTTCGACGATCTCGAAGTTGACCTTGAGGCTGAGTTCGGCGGCCTTGAGGAAGCACTCGACGTCGTCGCCGATGAAGAGGCCGCGCACGGCCAGGCCACCGTCCGCCCCGCGTCCGACGACGGTGTGCACGTAGACGATGGGCAGATGTTTCAAGAAATGGTCGGAGGCGTAGTTGAGCACGTTGCGCACAGGATTGATGGCCCGGCCCATGATCCGCTCCATGCCGTAAACCGCGCCCAGGTAGTGGCTGCGGTTGATGCCATCGGAGCCGCCGGTGCCGACAAGGATGTTTTTGGTGTAGTTGGCCATGCCGATGACTTCGTGGGGCACGACCTGGCCGATGGAAAGGATCAAATCGAATCCGCCGCTTGAGATGAGCTTGTTGACCTGCGCGGGATAGGCGTAGTCGAGCTTGCCTTCGGACTGTTCGCGGATAAACTCCGCGGGGACTTCGCCGAGCGTCTCGACGTCGGTGCGCCAGTTGTGGACCTTGAATAGGCTGGGTGGCACGCCGGGAAACATGTGCTCGATCTGGTCGGGGCGCATGGGCGTGTGCGTGCCGATGGCGGGCAGCACAGCCTTGAGCTTGTTGCAGTAGTGCTTGTAGATGTAGCCGGTCAGTTCGCCAGCGCGCGAATGCTCGCGGCTCTGATCGGGAGGCACGGCGAGCACATTGTTCCGGTCGCCAAGCTTGGCCAGGCTTTCCACCAGCAGATCGTTCAACTGCTGCGGGGTGAGATCGGTATCGACACTTCCAATTGCGCAATAGAGGCTCATGCGACAGACTCAACTTTCTTCAGTCCTGGTGCGAGCAGGACGGTGATCAGCAGCGAAAAGAGATAGACGCTGGCGGCAATGATGAAGAGGATCGAATAGCTGTTGGATATTTGCAGAACGTGACCCGCTAACTTGGCAAACAGGAAACCGCCGACCGCTCCGGTCATGGTGCCGACGCCAGTGACTGAGCCCACGGCGCTACGCGGGAACATGTCCGAGGCCGTGGTGAAGAGGTTAGCCGACCAGCCCTGGTGCGCTGCGGCAGCCAGGCTGAGCAGTCCGATAGCGGCCCACTTTCCAAAATTGTCTGTCTGCAGGTAGTTGATGAGGAAAACGGGAACGACAAGGGTGGCACAGAGAAGCATGGCCGCCAGCCGCGCGCGCTGTGCCGAAAACCCGATTCGGATGAAGGATTCGGGCAGGTAGCCGCCGTAGATGCTGCCGATGGCCGAGGCGTTGTAAACGATCAGGATCGGCAATCCGAGGCCCGCAAGGCTGAGATGGAATTTATCGCTGAAGTAACCTGGCAGCCAGTAGAGGTAGAACCACCAGATGGGATCGGTGAGGAACTTGGGGATGGCGTAGGCCCAAGTCTGACGGATACTGAACAGTTTGATCCATGGTGTGGAAGGGCCCGGCTTTTCAGGAGGGTCCTGATTGATGTGGACAAGTTCGGGGAGAGAGAGCGCAGGATGTTCGGTGGGCTTATGGTATTTGAAGAACCACAAGACGATCCATGAGGCCGAGAAGAATCCGGTGACGAGAAAGGCGGCGTGCCAGCCGAAGTAGTGGGTTGCTACCGGCACGATTAGAGTAGCTAAGATCACCCCCACATTGGCGCCGCAGTTGAAGATACCGAAAGCGAGTGAGCGCTCCTTCTGCGGGAACCACTCGGCGACAGTCTTATTGGCGGCAGGGAAGTTGCCCGATTCGCCGATCCCCAGGCAGGAGCGCGCAATGCCGAGTTGAAGCACGGTGTTGACCAGCGCATGGCTCATTGCTGAGAGGCTCCAGAGGGCCATGATGACCATGTAGCCGAGGCGGGTGCCGACCTTATCGACAAAGCGACCGGCGCCGAGCTGGCCGAGCGCATAGAAAAGAGTAAAGAACGCCACGACGGTCCCGAAGGTCTCTTCTGTCAGGCCGATGCCACCCTGAGTCACGCTGTGCATGAGGGTAGGCTTGAGCAGCCCTAGAACCTGGCGATCCATGTAGTTGATGGTTGTAGCGATAAAGAGCATGGCGCAGATAGACCAGCGCACGCGTCCTATCCGTCCGCTGGCCGGGCGAGTTGCCACGGTCTGGGTAGCTGAATCCACGTCGTTCTCCTTACAGCTTGTACGCTTTCTTGACCAGCGAGTACGTCAGCGCGTGCGCCAATTCAAAGGCTTCGTCTTCTTCCAGGCGATGCTGAGCGACTAGATTGGCCAGGAAAGCGCAGTCGATGCGCCGTGCCACGTCGTGCCGTGCCGGAATGGAAAGCAGCGCCCTGGTGTCGTCGTTGAAGCCCACCGTGTTGTAGAAGCCCGCCGTCTCGGTCGCATTCTGGCGGAAACGCATCATGCCTTCAGGACTGTCATGAAACCACCACGGAGGCCCAAGGCGCAAGCATGGAAAATGGCCGGCCAGCGGAGCCAGTTCGCGGCTGACGGTCGACTCGTCGAGCATGAAGAGAATGATCGTCAGTTTGCTCTCGTTTCCGAAGCGGTCAAGCAAGGGCCGCAGAGCCTGCACGAAGTTGGTAGGCGAAGGGATATCGCAGCCCATATCGCGTCCATAGCGCTCGTAGACCTTGCGATTGTAGTTGCGCACGCTGCCAGGGTGAATCTGCATGGTGAGGCCGTCTTCCAGGCTCATCTGCGCCATTTCTGTGAGCATCTGGGCGCGGAACAGCTCGTTCTCGGCGAGGCTGGACTTGCCGGAGAGAACTTTGCTGAAGAGGGCTGAGGCTTCGGCGACGGGCAGGTCTGCGGTCTGCGCGGTCGGATGGCCGTGGTCGGTGGACGTGCAACCCTGCTCGCGAAAACGGATGCGTTCTTTGCGCAGCGCGCTCAGGTAGCCGGTCCAGGTGGAGGTGTCCTCGCCGGTCAGCTCGCCCATTTTTGCAATCTGACCGGCAAACCCGGCAAACTCCGGATCGACCACCGGGTCGGGACGGAAGGCGGGCAGAATCCTGCCCTTCCAGCCGGAGGCGCGAATCGCCTTGATGTCGGCGAGAGAGTCGGTGGGTGAGTCGGTGGTGGATAGCACTTCAATGTTGAGCCGTTCAAAAAGGGCGCGCGGTAGGAACTCGGGGGTGCGCAGCTTTTCGTCGATGGTGTCGTAGTAGAGGTCGGCCGTTTTCTCGGAGAGCCGCTCGGTCATGCCGAACAGTTCCTGGAATTCGTAGTCCAGCCAGATGCGCGAAGGCGTGCCGCGGAACAGGTAATAGTGGCTGGCGAAGAGGCGCCAGACCTTGCGCGGATCCTTGATTACCAGCTGCCCGATGCCCAGATCGTCCAAGGAGACGCCCTGGCTGTAGAGCATCCGAAAGACGTAGTGGTCGGGCTGGACGAAGAGAGTGGCGGGATCTGGAAATGGCCCGTTGTTGGCGAACCAGGAGGCCTGGGTGTGGCCATGTGGGCTGATAATCGGCAGATTTTTGATATGGGCGTACAGGGCGCGGGCAATTTTAAGAGCGTTCGCCTCTGCTGGAAATAGACGATCTTCATGGAGCAACATGGCTGTTATTTTACCTCTCAGCTTCATAGCGGTGCAGTTTGGCCTTCATGGAGGTCAGACCAGAAGTATACACATTGGAGTGGCGGTCGTGAATTCTTTCGGGAGGCGAAGTTTTTAAAGCGCTTATGCGCGTGCGATGATAGGCTTATTCCGTCTGGAGTTACAGAAAATCGGAGAAGGTGGCTGATACGTATGCCGCGCACAAAGCAAGATGAGCCCGATACCCACCGCACCATGCAGGTGGTTAACCACATTCGCTCGCTGATCGAGAATGGAACCCTGCAGCCTGGTGACAAGATCCCCCCCGAGCGCGAATTCGCTCGCACACTCAAGATAAGCCGGGCCAGCCTACGCACCGGCATCGGGTACCTGGCCGCCATGGGCGTAATGAAGGTCCGCCACGGCGTGGGAACCTTTGTGGCCGACGGGCCGCCGGAGTTCAGCAAGGCGTCCCTGGGCATGATGGGAGCGCTGCACGGTTTTCAGACCTGGCAGATGTTCGAGGCCCGCATCATTCTGGAAAGCAATATTGCCGCGCTAGCGGCCGAACGCGGCAAGGACGAACACTACACCGCAATGGCAGAGGAAGTGGCTGAGATGTTCGCGGCCATGAACAGCCCGGCTGACTTTCTGATTCACGATCTCCTGTTTCACCGCATTATCTCCAAGGCCTCCGGCAATCCGATCCTGGCGGCGGTCATCGAGACCATCACGTCGGCGCTCTACGACAAGCGCCGCAAGACGGTGGAGCGGTCGATCGACATGCGTGAGTCGGCCGAGATGCATCGCGAGATCTACCGTGCCATTCGCACTCGCAAGCCGCAGGAAGCGCGGAAGTTGATGGAAGACCACCTGCGCAACGCCCAGACCTCGCAGGGGATGGAACGTCCGCCGGACCGCAAGGCCAGCCTGATCGGAAGCCGGCAGTAAATAGAGTTGGCCTGACCGCAGGTCAGTGAATAACAAACCAGACGGGTGAATATTCGTTGATTTTATGTGGGTTATTTTCATGCAATGCCTGTTTCGCCAAGAGCGCCATGCCGCGCTCCGGCTAGGCTGGTTTGCAGTGGCTGCCACGGTTTTCTCTTGAGAGGGTTCCTTTCCGGGAAGGCGCCAAAACGGCACGCAAACAGCGCGCGCAAAAGATGTCCCCTGCAAGGCGTACGGGCGTAACTATAAGTCTGCGATACAGTTGCTCATTGCCGCGCAAGGTCAGACCATAGATGGAATGTGACAGCGGCGCAACCTCCGAGATGGTCTCGATTTCAGCTATTTTTGCCGTAAAACGGTTTAGCTAGGATTTCCTGGTTGACAATGGTTAGTTCGTTGTTCGAAACTAAATCGGCTTGAAAGTGTGGTCTGACCACAATTAAGCAGGGCCCAAAAGCCTGGAGAGGGCAACCGTACTCACTGGCTGGGCTGGTTTGTTGAGGATTTCGAGGAGGCAGTTTGAATATGAACACCATGTTCTTGCGTAAGGAGAACACTAAGGCGCATGAAACAGCCCGCAGAATGTCGGGCAGTTTTTCATGGCTTGGCTATTTAACCGCAATTTTTCTTCTGATGTGCGCCGGCACGGCAATGGCGCAGTTGAGTGGCAAGGGCGCAGTTACAGGCACGGTGACGGATAAGACCGGTGCAGTGATCCCCGGCGCCACGGTAGCCGCTACCAACACCTCAACCAACCTGACAACGACATCGACGACGACCGGCGCCGGTGCCTACAACTTTTCCAACCTTGACCCCGGCATTTATACGATTACGGTTACGGCTCAGGGTTTTGCAAAGCTGGCCCAGCAGAACGTCCATGTAGATGCGATGGAGTCTCAGGCCTACAACCCTGTGCTGACGGTCAGCTCTACTAATGAAGTAATTACCGTTACTGCCGAACCGCCGCAACTGGAAACCAGCAATGCAGCTCTCGGCGCCACCATGGAACAGGAGACCTATTCGGAACTCCCCGTGGAAATGGGCGCGTACGGGCAGGCCGATCAGCGCCGCGCCACTGACTTCGTCTACCTCATGCCTGGCGTGCAGGGCAATGAAACCAACGGCAACGCAACAACGAATGTGGGTGTTGTGAACGGTTCGGGCAGCAAAGGCGCCGCCTCGGCGGTGTACGTCGACGGCATTCCATTTGTGCGCGCCGGCGGCAATGGCGACCCGCGCTACGTGTGGACCGCTATCTCGGTTGACGCCATCGACCAGTTCCAGGTGCAGACCACAGGCTACTCGGCCCTCTACGAAGGCCAGGGCGTGATGAACTACACAGTAAAGGCGGGCGGCGCTCAGCAGCACGGCTCTGCCTACGAGTTCTTCCGTAATACCGCACTCGACACCTGGGGTTTCTGGGGCAAGGCGGTCAATCCGGCAACCGGCATTCCCGTCAAGCCGGTCGAGCACAGCAACGAGTATGGCATTAACCTCGGCGGCCCGCTGGTTCCGTTTGGGAGCCTGAAGGAGAAGCTGTTCTACTTCACCAACTACAACGGTTTCCGTTATTCGAGCGCGACCCCGACGGCCATCACATTCCCGACGGCGGCCCAGCAGCAGGGCGATTTCTCTGGAACGGGCATCAACATTTACGATCCGGCAGCGCAGTACACCTGCACCAACGTGGTCAAGGGCGTAAGCTATTCGGCGAACTGCCGTACGCAGTTCTCTTACAACGGTAAGGCCAATGTAGTTCCTCCGGGACGACTGGCGGCGATTCCGAAAGCGCTGCAGAGCTTCCTGCCTGCGTCGGGTATCAGTTCGGCGTTGCAGAGCAACTACATTGCTCCCAACTCTACGGGCCTGACCAACTGGTCTACCACAAGCCGCATTGACTACATTATCAGCCCCAAAGACACGTTCAGCGCTATCGGGGCTGTTGGCCGTCAGGCTAGTTCCGTTCCCGTGGGGCAGTCTACTTCAGGGCGCAACGTAGGACCAGTCCCGTATAACTACGGTCAGGCCTATGCGCCTAAGACCGCGGTTTGGGCTTTGGAAGAAACCCACGTCTTTACGTCGAACCTCGTCAACCAGGCGAAATGGGGCTATGCCCGGTACAACGGCCCGACCTTCACCCCGGACCAGAACTCCAAGTACGCGGCTTCGGCCATGGGCATCTCAGGAACGCCCGTTGGACAGGCGGCAGGCGTCTTTCCAATCATCACTTTTACTGGCACCGATGCTCCTACCCAGTGGAATGGCACGACGGCCAACTCGACCATTGCCGAGAACTATACGTTCCTCGATAACGTGCAATGGAATTTCGGCAAACATTCGCTGACCTTTGGCGGCCAGATCGCCTGGCTGCTGTACAACACGGCCAGCGCCACGGGCGGCTCGACTCCCCTTACTCTGGCAACCACCAATACTGAGACCGCAAACTTCGCCAGCACCAACACCAGTACGTCCGGTTATACGATGGACTCTACCACCGGCCTGGCGTATGCCAGCTTCCTGCTCGGCCAGATCGACAAAGGGAGCTTCACCGACTATTCTGTGCATCCGGAATACGGAGCGCGCTTTCGCGCCATCTCGCCCTATGTTCAGGACGATTGGAAGGTATCACCCAAGCTGACCATGAACCTGGGACTGCGTTACGACTTCTTCCCGACAGTTCATGAAGTCAATAACTACGCCAGCTTCTTCAGTCCGACTTTGACCAATCCGATCACCCAACTGCCCGGCGCTCTGCAGTTCACGGGATTTGGAGCCAATACCTGCAACTGCACCACACCGTCCAACAACTATTACAAGAACTTCGGACCGCGTCTTGGGTTGGCCTATCAGCTCGATTCCAAAACCGTGATCCGCGCTAGCTACGGCGTCATGTTTACGCATGGCGACGCAGTCGGCGGTCTCGGGTACTCGATAGGCACGTTGGGATTCGCATCTTCGCCGTCCTTCTCTTCGAGCAAATCTCAAACCACCATGACGAACTTCCTGGCTGGTGGAACGGGAGCGATCCCCACCTACACGGCCGCGAGCGGCGTGGCGTCGGGCGCCGGATACGGCACCGGTTATACCACAACCACTGGGTATACGGGGGCGGCTTCGACCTCGACGTACAACGATCCATACTATGGAAGCCGTGCGCCGGAGTATATTAACTGGAGCTTCGGCCTGCAGCGCCAGTTGACCAATGCGATCGCGCTGAATTTAAGCTATGTCGGTTCGGAAGGCCACTTCCTGCAGTTGGATAACTATTCGGCGCGCGGTCAATGGGCTGATACGCTTGATCCGAAGTATCTGTATCTGCAGGGGCATCTTTCCGATTTAACCGCGGCGACCATCGCCAGCGATTGCACAACGTACGGTCTGGCCTGCCCAGGGTTGAGCATCTTCAACGCGGCGTCCTATTCGTTGGGTCAGTTGCTGAAACCCTTCCCGTTCGCAGCCATCAGCGACACGAACGGCTATGTAGGCAATGCCAACTACCATGCACTGCAGACAGTCTTGAGCATGCGCAGTTGGCATGGTCTCACAGCAGGCATCAACTACACCTGGTCGCGTGCCATCGACGATGGCGGCTACTTCCGTTCCGGTTACGCGATTCCCGCCGGTACGGTTTACAACAATCCGACGGCGTCCTATGCGGCAACCCGCATGGATCGGACTGTCTCAACCAGCAATCAGCCGCAGCACTTTGTCACAACGGTCGTCTGGAAATGGCCGTTTGGCAAAACGATCCTGGCCGAGAATCGTGCCGAGAGAATGATCTTGGGAGGTTATAGCTTCGCTGGCGTTTTCCAGGCATACTCTGGTTCTCCGCAGATGATCACGATGTCAAGCTGCAATACCAACCCGGCACAGCCCAGCACCAGCTTCTGCCCGCCGTCGTACAACCCTAGCTTTACCGGCCCGGCGCGCATCAACGGCAGATGGGGCAAGGGTGTTACCCTGGCCAACTACGGTAGTAAGGCGTTCATCGACACGAACGCATTCGTCAAGACGCCCGACTACTACTTCGGCAACGTACCGCGTACCGCTCCGTACAACATTTACGGGCCCGGAAACTACCAGGCTGATCTCTCCATGTCGCGCAGCTTCCCGCTGCACCTCACGGAGTCTTCGAAGTTTGACTTCAGGGCTGAGTGGTACAACGTTACCAATCACACCCTATTCGGTATTGCAAGCACCGCATGGGGCAACAGCAGCTTCGGGCAAGTGGCCACCAGTTCGTCGGCCAACCGCAAGGCTGCGCAGTTCACGGCCCGCGTCTCGTTCTAAGCTGGCAGAGCAATTCAAACCAAGAGGCTGCCGGTCTTTGCCGGCAGCCTCTTTTCTTATGGACTCACAAAACTGTATCAACTTAGTGCGGCATGAGAGCGTCCTAAACAACGGGGAAGTTTGCTCCTACTCCCGCGCCTGGACCCCACTCTTGAGGACTACAAAATGTTTGCTTCAAAGTTGCAGAATTCATATGTCCGTTCACTCTGCTTGCCTCAACAATTTGCTAAAAATGCGAAGTTGTTGTTGCTCTTTCTTGCGCTCGCCGGTGCCGCACAGACTTCAACGGCATCCCCGGCTACGGCTGCGTCTCCCGCTACTGATATCGCCCTGCCTCACGGACAGATCGAGTACCTGTGGCCAGCGGGTGCGCCGGGTGCGGTGGGCACTGAAGAGCGAGACAAGCCGCACCTGGAGATCTTCGGCGCATCCGGACCGGGGATGCACACAGCCGTGATTGTGTGTCCCGGTGGCGGCTACACGCACCTGGCTTACGAGAAGGAAGGAACCCGCATTGCCGAATGGCTGAACCTGCGCGGGATCACGGCCTTCGTGCTTACGTACAGGCTCTCTCCGCGCTACCACTATCCCGCTCCGATTCTTGACGGGCAAAGATCAGTGCGCTGGGTGCGCAGCCACGCGCAGGAATTCAATATTGCTCCCGACCGTATCGGCATGTGGGGCTTCTCCGCGGGCGGACACCTCGTGGGCATGATGGGAACTCACTTCGATGACGGAGACGCGGAAGCTGCCGATCCCGTCGACCGAGTTAGCGACCGTCCCGACTTTGTGATCAGCTCCTACGGCGGTCTCACTCTGCAGCCTGGCGTAGCAAAGCCAAACGCAATGGAGTCGCTGATGGGCGATCATCCCTCGCCCGAGTTGAAGGACGAGCTGTCTCCTGATAAGCATGTGACGGCGCGGACACCGCCCTACTTTCTTTATGCAACCACTCCGGACCAGGCCGTTCCAGTGCTGAGCAGCGTGGTGTTTTATACGGCGCTGGTGCGGGCAGGCGTTCCGGCTGAGATGCATATTTTTCAGGAGGGGCCGCATGGCACCGCACTCGGGCAAAGCGATCCCGCCCTCTCTGCATGGCCGGAGCTGTTGGAGAACTGGCTGCGGCTGAATGGCTGGATTCCCTTGAGGGCCGCATGCACCGCACACTGAACAGCATAGAATCTTGGAGAATATCGACAAATGAATATAGAAAAAAACAAGCGTGTGGCAGTGCCCGCGCTTGTCCTGCTGCTTCTGGCTGGAACCAATCTTTCGGCCGCGACCGCCATCGCAACCAACACACCCGCAGAGTCGCTTACGCGCGCCCGCATTTCCGAGCTTCCGCCAGCCCAGCGCAGTGCATGGCTCAATTACCTCGAACGTTCCGAGCGGCAACGCCTAGCGGACAAAGATGCATTTCAAGCAGAATTGAAGTGTTCCGGCATCACGGCGCCGACTGAGCCGCCCCATGGATTTGCGGCCCACGGCATAGTGCTCGATCGCGATGCTTCCTGGTACGCGAGCGTAGAAGCGCGGCGCGTTGCAGACAATATCGTCTCGTTCCAGACTCCGGTCGGCGGCTGGGGCAAGAACATGGATATGAGCAAGGAAGCACGGCGTCCCGGCGAGCGTTACGGCCCAAACAACCTATCCAGATTTCTTGAGCCGGGCGACTTCGATGAGCCGAAAGAGCCGGACTGGAATTACATCGGCACCATCGACAACGATGCCACGATTACGCAGATCAGGTTTCTGGCCAAGGTGACCGCGGCTGTCGGCGCAAAGGATGCGGCTGCATATCGCGCAGCCTTTCTTCGCTGTATCGACTATCTGCTGGCGGCGCAGTTTCCCAACGGAGGATGGCCGCAGGTGTGGCCGTTCGAGGGCGGCTATCACGACGCCATCACTTATAACGATAGCGCCATGACGCAAGTGATGGACATCATGCACCACATTGCGGGCGGAAAAGACGAGTATGCCTTCGTCCCCCAAAATGTTCGTGCGCGCGCGGCGGCCAGCTTCGAGCGCGGGATGCGTTGCGTTCTGGCCACGCAGATTGTTAGCGGCGGCAAGCTGACGGTTTGGGCGCAGCAGGATGATGCGCTGACGCTGAAGCCGGTCTCGGCCCGCAACTACGAGATGCCGTCAGAGTCGAGCGGCGAGAGCGCCGACCTCGTGTTGATGCTGATGGACGATCTGCCGCATCCCACCGCACAGCAACAGCGGTCAATTCGGGCTGCGGCTGCGTGGTTCAAGAAGACGGCGATTTACGGCCAGAGCTATGGGCGTACCGCGGACGGACGCGGGCTTACGGCCACACCGGGCGCCGGACCCATCTGGGCGCGCTTCTACCAGATGGATACGGAAATTCCGATCTTTGGCGACCGCGACAAATCCATCCACGACAACGTCAACGATTTGTCAAAAGAACGCCGCAATGGATATGGTTGGTTCGGCGTCGCACCGCAACGTGTACTGGACCGCTATGAGAAGTGGTCCCAGGAACATCCGGAGTCTAAATGAAAATCTTCCGCACTCTTGCTTTTGTTCTCTTGCTTGCCGCAACGGCGGGCAGCGTTTTTGCAGCAGATAAAGACGAGTTGCCATGGTCGCAACGCGCTGCCAATGCGGCGATGGCGCGCTGGCCGCAGGGCCACATTGATGGGCCAAGCGCGAAGCCGGCCTTCAAATATGAGCTGGGCACGCTGCTCCAGGGCATCGACGACGTTTATCTGAATACGGCCGACCCGCGCTACTTCAACTACATGAAGAGCGCGGTGGACGAGCTTGTGACGGCCGACGGCGCCATTCCGACGTACAAGCCGGAGGAGAACCAGCTCGACAGCATCCTGATGGGGCGGCAATTGCTGCGGCTTTACGGCGTGACCGAAGACAAGCGCTATCTGACGGCGGCGACGCTGCTCTATGACCAGCTCCAGAAGCAGCCGCGGACGCCCTCGGGCGGCTTCTGGCACAAGCAGCGCTATCCGAATCAGATGTGGCTCGATGGGCTCTACATGGCCGAGCCGTTCTATGCCGAGTACGC